>CAIQBC010000216.1 GCA_903869955.1 uncultured Opitutia bacterium | reverse complement strand
CGGACTGGTCCACCGCTATCCCGACCGCGTGCTGTTTCTCGTCACCGACCGCTGCGCCGCCTACTGCCGCTACTGCACGCGCAGCCGCCTCGTCTCCAACGCGCAGGACTACAACTTCCACCCCGAGCACGAGCAGGCGCTCCGCTACATCGAGGCACACCCGGAGATCCGCGACGTGCTTCTCTCCGGCGGCGACCCGCTGCTGCTCTCCGACAAAAAACTCGAGCACCTGCTCGCCCGCCTGCGTGCGATCAAACATGTCGAGTTCATCCGCATCGGCTCGCGCATCCCGGTGTTTCTGCCGCAGCGCATCACGCCCGCGCTCTGCGACATTTTTAAGAAACACGGCCCGGTGTGGATGAGCATCCACGTCAACCACCCGCGCGAATGCACCGCCGAGCTGCGCGACGCGTGCGAACGGCTCGCCTTCGCCGGCGTGCCGCTCGGCAACCAAAGCGTGCTCCTGCGCGGCATCAACGACGATGCGGACGTGATGAAGGCGCTCGTCCACCGCCTCCTCCAGATGCGCGTGCGGCCGTATTATCTTTACCAGATGGACCTCATCACCGGCGGCGCGCACTTCAAGGTGGATGTCCGCAAGGGCCTGGAGATCATTCGCGCGCTGCGCGGCCACACGACCGGCTATGCCGTGCCACAGTATGTGATTGATGCCCCTGGCGGCGGCGGGAAAGTCCCCATCAACCCCGACTACGTCGAGACGATCACCGACGACGCAATCACCTTTCGCAACTTCGAGGGCAAGCGTTTCAGCTACCCGCTGAAGTCGCGGCCGCTCGCCACCGCCGACGGGGCGCCGCTGCCGTCGTCGCCGGTGGAAGGCGTCATGGTGTTTTGAGCGGGCGGCCGATGCGTCCCGCCCTCCCCGTGGCCGGAGACATGGCGAGGCAGCCCGCCGCGTGAGCGGCGGGAATCGAAGTTCCCGGCGCTCCCGGGCAGGGCCCCATTGCTTGGCCGCCACAATTGGCTCGCGCGCCGTGCCGCCATCACCATCTTGTTGCGATGTTCAACGGTCCGCCTCCGCTCCCGGAAAAGATCCTCGCCCGCGTGCTGTGGCTGGCGAAGATGGAGGGCAACTCGGTGGTGCTGATCGCCGGCGGCAGCGCGATGCTCTCGCTGTTTTCGGCCGACTGGCTGGGTGTGGTGGTCGGCGCGCTGCTGGTCGGCGCCGGGGTTGTCGTGTTGCGCGGCGTGAAGCTGCTGAAGGCGGGCGAGTTGCGCGGAATCAACTGGCTCGTGCGCGGCGAGCTGGTGCTGCTCAACCTCATCCTGATCTATGCCGCGATCATGCTGGGCAAGCTCGTCACCGGCGGAGTGGACGCCTTGGTTTCGGCCGACACGCGTTCGATGCTCGCCTCGGCCGGGATGTGGGGGCCGGAGCAAAAGCAACTGTTCGCACAAATCTACAGGCTCTTCTACGGCCTGCTCGCCGCACTCTCGCTGCTCTTCCAGGGCGGCATGGCGCTTTACTACCATCGTCATCGCGCGGCCATCCAGGCGGCTTTGG
>CAIQBC010000215.1 GCA_903869955.1 uncultured Opitutia bacterium | reverse complement strand
TTCATGCTCTCCGAGCTGATTCACAATCCCTTCGTCAACGAAGACCTGCTGCGCCGCGGCCTGCGTTACCTGCAAACGGACAAAGGCACACCCTACACGACCGACGGCCGCGTCGCGGTGGCCGGCGCGAACGGAAAAAAAATGCCGCACCTCTGGGACACGCTCGCGCCCGACGACATCGTCATCATCCCCGCCTTCGGCGCGACCGACGATGACAAGCGCCGCCTCGTCCGCAAGGGGATCGCCGTCTGCCAATACGACGCCACCTGCATGCTCGTGGAAAAGGTCTGGAAGGCCGCGCGCACCTATGGCCGTGAGGGCTTCACGGTCATCATCCACGGCAAGAGCGAACACGAGGAGACGAAAGCCACCTTCTCCAACACCCGCCGCCACGCGCCCGCCGTCATCGTGCGCCACCTCGACGAAGTGCGCGCCCTCGGTGAGTTGATCGCCAGCGACGACCCCGCCGTACGCGCCCGCTTTTACTCGCTCTTCGCCGGCAAACACACGCCGGGTTTCGACGTCGCGCGCCACCTCGACCGGGTCGCCGTCGTCAACCAAACCACGCTGCTGATGAACGAGACCCTCGCCATCATCGAGCATCTGAAAGCCGTCTATCGCGCGAAATTCGGCGAAGCCGCCGTGCCGGAACGCGTGGGGGGCGGCGCGCGCCGCGACACCCTTTGCTACGCCACGCAGGTCAACCAAGATGCCCTCAGCCGCGCGCTCGCCGAGCCACTCGACGCCGCCTTCGTCATCGGCGGCAAAAATTCCTCCAACACCTACCAGCTCTTCCGCCTCTGCGAGCAGAAGCTGGGCCGGAAGGCGTTTTTTATCCAGAGCGAGACCAACATTCGCTCGCGGGCCTCCGTGGACCACTACCTCTATGTCGGCGCCGGTGCCGGCCGCACCGAGCCACGCCCCCTCTGGCCCACCGCCAACGAAATTTCTTCCGCCACACCAAAACGCGTCCTTGTCACCGGCGGCGCGTCCTGCCCCGACGGCATCATCCAGCAAGTCATCACCCGTCTGAACTCGCTTTTCCCTTCCGTTCAGCTCCGTCCCGTCGAGTCCGTCCTCGCCGGACTGGAAAAAATCTAGGGGCGCGAAAACTCAGCGGGTGTGAATCACCGGCCCGGCTGGGCTCAGGCGTCTTAGATTTCACTGATGGACTTTCCCTCAGCCTGAGGGCGCGCAAGATAAATGATTCCGCCGAAGAATTGCCAGAGACCGTAAAAAAATCCTGCGACCGCAATTACTCCCGGCACTCTGGAGAATCCAATGCTTGGCCAAATGTAAATGAGGTAGAAATAAGCACTCACACCGACCGTGCTCGCGGCACCGATCAGAATTTTTCTAATTCCGATCCGCCTTATTTCCTGGCTTCTTTCCGCAGTGAATTCCTTGATTTTCGCATCCGCCTCTTGGTCCGAAACTCCATTTAAAATGAGGAAGACACGAACAGATACGGATGGTTCGCCCCAGATCACTTTGGCCCGGGCTTGGAGCAGGACCTCATCTGTTTTCATATTCTGGTGGCCGGGGCGTTTTCAGATGTTCCAGTCGCCGGCCTCGCCGAAGAGTGACTCCTTTTTCTGCCGGGCGCGGATGACGAGGTCGTCGCCCTTGTAATAGGCGATGCTGTGCGCGGGCACGGACTCGAGCAGCCAGACGTTGCCGCCGATGACCGAGTGCGCGCCGATATGTGTGTCGCCACCGAGGATCGTGGCGTGCGCGTAGATCGTCACGTGGTCGCCGATGTCGGGGTGACGTTTCACGCCCTTCACGGGGTTGCCCGCCTGATCCACCTCGAAGGATTTCGCGCCAAGCGTGACGCCTTGGTAAAGTTTCACATGGTTGCCAATCACGGCGGTCTCGCCGATGACGACGCCAGTGCAGTGATCCACAAAGAAATGGCTGCCAATTTTCGCGCCGGGATGGATGTCCGCGCCGGTACGCTCGTGGCCGAACTCGGTGAGCATCCGTGGCAACAACGGCACGCCAAGCTGGCAAAGCTCGTGCGCGATGCGCTGGAGCGAGATGACGAGCACGCACGGGTAGGCGAGGATGATCTCCTCGGTGCTGCGCGCGGCGGGATCACCGGCATAGGCGGCCTGCACGTCGGTCTGGATGATGGCGCGGAGCGCCGGGAGGCGACCGAGCAGCACCATCGCCAGCTCGGCGGCGCGGGCCTTGGGCGCGGTTTCAATCTTGGCGAAGCGCAACGCCTTCTCGATGTCGGCGGCGAGCCGGCGGCGGATGTCGGCCAGCCGGCGGGAGGTGAGCGCTGGTACCTGTTTCCGCGTGACGGGCCTCGGCTCGAAGAAACCGGGAAACAACAGGTGCATGAAATCGGTCGCGAGCCGGTTGATGGACGCTTCGGAAGGCAGGTTGCTGCCGTCGAAATGGTTGATGCCACCGGTCTCCGCGTAGGAGACAAGCAGGGCGCGGGTGATGTCGTCGAGGGTCATGGCCGGGCAGATGTGGCGGAAACAGGCGAGCATCGCCGCCCGGCGCACGGCGTCAAACCTCGTTTCGGCAAAGGCGGCGCGGGAGACCGAATGCAGTTCACTTTGGCTTGGCGGCATGCATCAGCCCACGGCACCTCTGAGTTTTACCCCCCTCAGCCTGCCCCTAAAATTGTTACCACAAAAATCTTGCAACCAGACCGCAAATCAGCTTCTTCACCCCAGCAACCGGCTCGCCCAATCCTCTGCGCCCATGATTCGCCCGACCCAACTCCTTACGCTGCTCGCCGCCCTGCCGCTCGCCGCGCTCGCCCAGTCTTCCGTCAGCACCGATCCCGTGGGCTTTGTCACGCTCAGCACGCTCTCGAACTCTGACACGATTTTATCCACCCCGCTGGCGCGTGCCGAGGTGTTTCGCGGCTCGGTGGGCACATTGAGCGCCACGACCATCACGGCCAACGGGACGCCGGGCTGGACGGCGAGCACGTTCGTCTATGCCGCCGGCACGCAGAGCAACACCTACTACCTCCGCTTCCGTACCGGCGCGAAAGCCGGCAGCTTCTACACCGTGACGGCCAACACGACCGACACCCTCACCATTGACCTCGCCGGCGACCTGCTGACGGGCGCATCCGCCGGCGACGAGTTCTCGCTGGTCCCCTACTGGACCCTCGGCACGGTTTTTCCGGCGAGCACAGCGGGGACGGCGTTTGAGGCGTCGGGCAGCGTCGCCTCCCGCAAGACCGAGATCTTTTTTCCCGACTCCACCTCGGTCGGGACCAATCTCGCGCCCAAGACCACCTATTATTTTTCCAACGGCGCGTGGCGCAGGTTTGGCAGCCCCGTGAGCACCGCCTTTGATGACACCGTGCTCGTGCCCGACGCCTATGTGACCGTCCGCAACAAGGCGTTCACCGGGGCGGTTAGCATCGCGGGCACCGTGCAGACCAAGCCGCAGGCCACCCCGGTCGCCTCCTATGCCACCGGCAAGCAGGACAATTACATCGCGCTCAGCTTTCCCGTGCCGGTCGCACTCCGCGACCTCGGGCTGGCGACCACTGACTCCACCAGCACCGCCGTCCGCGAGTCGGCCAGCGTGGCAAACCGCATTGATGAGGTGTTCGTGTTCGACAACACCGCCACCGGCACCAACAAGGCCCCCGCTGCGACCTACTACTTCCGGGGCGGCGCGTGGCGCAAATTTGGCTCGTCCATCAGCACTGACTTTGGCGGCGACCTGATCCCGCCCGGCACCGGCGTACTCCTCCGCCGGGGCGTTGATGCGGCCGGCCCGCGTTCCGTCACCTGGACCTACACCCCGCCTGCCATCTGAGTTTTCATTTTCACCCTTTCCGTTTTTGCCATGAATAAATTTTTCCAGTTTGCCGCCTTGCTCGGGCTCGTCACCTCGGTCGCCTCCGCGAACGTGTCCATCAACCTCACCAGCGGAATTCTTTCCAACAGCTCGGGCACGCCCATTGCCGACGCCTCCCTGATCCAGCTCATCTCCAGCGGGACGGATTCGGTCTTTTCCGCACCCAGCGCCGCGTCGTTTGTCACCGGCGGGGACATTCTTCTCGCCTCGTTCGGCCTGGACTCGGCCAACGAGACCGGCGTGGCGGGATCCCTCGCCCATCCGATCAGCGTCAATCTGACCGGCGGCGTGGCGAGCGGCCAAAGGCTGGCGATCCGCTGGTTCCCGACCTTGCTCGCTTCGGCCAACAATCCGGGGGCCGGGGTCGGCTACGGCGAGTTCACTGACATCGCCTCATCGGACTGGGTGCTTCCGACTGACGGTGGCTCCATTTCACCCTCGTTTGTGACCGTCGGATTCGACAGCGGCAGCCCCTTGCCCAACACGGCCGGCCGGGCCGGCCTGACCGTGGCCGTTGCCATCCCCGAGCCTGCGACCTACGCGTTGCTCGGCGGCTTGGCCGTGCTGGGACTGGCCGCGCTCCGGCGGCGCGTCCGCTCCTGAGCGTGGCGCAAAATGTAATCAGGCAAACACCGGGCGTCTTCGCCCGGTTTTTCTTTGGCCGGATCGGACTTTGCCGGCTCGAAAACTTGAGGAACGCCTGACCGCACTATGCGAGCGCTGCGGCAACTTCGTTGAGACTGGCATAAACCGCGTCCGCGTGAGCAGCGTGAAGCTCCCCGGCGGTATGCGTGCCGGTCGTGACGCACCAGCAAGGCAGGCCGGCCTGGTGCGCCGTTTGCACATCGTAAGGCGAGTCGCCGACGAAGAGTGTATCAGCCGGGGCGTGGGACCCAGGGCGGGCAACGTCCACGCCGAGTTGGACGAGGACGTGGCGGGTGAGCGCGGGGGCGGGCTTGAGCCACTCAGTGTCCTGAGCACCAACGATAGCGTCGAGCAGTGGCGCGAGGGCGAGGTGTTCGCAGATGCGGCGCGCGGCGGTGCCGAGCTTGTTGGTGAGCACGGCGGTGCGGACACCACGGGCACGGAGGGCGGTGAGCAGCTCGCACGCACCGGGAAGAAGCACGACGTCGTCGAGCATGGTGGCATCCGAGTGTGCGCGGAAAAGAGGCAGGATGGCGGCGACGTACCCGGGGCCGGCGAGCTGGCGGATGGCGTTTTCCACGCCGCCGCCGACCGCCGACCGCACTTGGGCGTAAGTCGGCGCCGGGAGGCCAAGCCGCGTCATCGCGTAGGTGTGGCACCGATGGATGGCGGCGAAATGATCAATCAAAGTGCCGTCCAGGTCGAAGAGGACGGTACGAAAGCGCATGGACATGGCGCGAAGGTGGCCCACGAAACGCACGGAAGACACGAAAAAAATCCGGGGCTGACTGCATGACACACGCGCGAAAGGTCCTGACACCCACCCCCCTTCTGCGCCCGAGTTCCCCCAATCCGCTTGCCACCCACGCCGCGCTCTGCCGCGCTCACAACCATGAGGAGAATACCCCCGCTCGGACGCCGCCACACGGTCGCTGCGTCGGCCTGTTTCTACTTTGCCCTGGTCGCTGCCGCCGTCGGCTGGTCACAGCCCACGGTATCCCGGCCTGTGTCCGCAGTCACGCCCGCCGCCACCCAGCCACTCACGTTTAGCGTCACCTTCCCGACCTCGGTCCGCGCGACTGCTGCCAGCGGACGGGTGCTGCTCTTTCTCTCGCGTGACCCAGGCGAGCCCCGCCTCGCCGGCGGATTTTTCCACCTTGATCCGGTCTATGCGCTGGAGGTGAAAAATCTCTCGCCCGGCGCGACCGTGACCTTTGCCCCGGCCGCGTTTGACGCGCCTGACGCCCTGGCCTCGCCCGGCCCGCTGCGCCGCCTCGATCCCGGCCCGTGGCGCGTGCAGGCGGTTTTGGACCTCGACCAAACCGCCCGCGACCTCAACCAAGGCCCCGGCAATCTCTACAGCCGCCCCTTCGTCTGCGAGCTGCACGGCGACCTCGGCGGCGCCTTCACGCTCACGCTCGACCAGACGGTCGCCCCCCGGGTGCCCGCCGACACCGATGCGGTGAAGCTCGTCGAGATTCGCAGCCGGCTCCTCAGCGATTTTCACCATCGCGAGGTGATGCTGCGCGCCGCCGTGGTGCTGCCTTCAACCTACGTCAGCCAGACCGCGGAGAAATTTCCCGTCTATTACAGCATTCCCGGTTTCGGCGGGACCCACACGACGGCGTGGAACTGGATCCGCAGCGCGCGCGGGCAGGCATGGCAGCGCGGCGCGGTGCCGTTGCAAATGCTGCAGGTGTTTCTCGACGCCGATGTGCCGCTCGGGCACTCCGTCTTCGCCAACTCTGCCAACAACGGCCCCGCCGGCGATGCGCTCGTGCGCGAGCTCATCCCCGAGATCGAGCGCCGCTTCC
>CAIQBC010000214.1 GCA_903869955.1 uncultured Opitutia bacterium | reverse complement strand
CAGCCCGATGCTGGCGTTTACCGTGAGCTTGGACGATGGGGCGAAGGCGGCCGTGGCCACCACGGGACCGGTGGAGAGCGCGCGACTCTCCCAGCCAATTGAACCAAGCGCGACCTCCACGCCGACAACGGTGAGGCTGCCAGTTCGCGGCGCCAGCTCGCCGCGGACAACAAAGCCAAGCTCGTCGGCGCTGAAGTCGCCGGCATAGACCGGATGGCTGATGGTGCCCTCAAGGGCGAGCGGGATGACAGCGGATGAGACGAGCGGCGTGATGGCGGTCAGCCGCACGGGGCCGCTTTGCAATGGCTGGCCGAGGACAAAATCTGCCAGGCGACCCGTGGACAAACCGTCCGCTTGGAACACGAGACTGACAATGGCGATGTGTTCGGTGGACGGCTCAAGGTGAATGGTGAACCGCGGGGCTTTAAATCCCTGGCTGTCGCGGGTATATTCATAAATTTGCCCGGCCACATGGCGGTATTCGCGCAAGAGCAAGGGCAGGTCAGGCGGGACAGAGGTCTTGGCGCGCGGCAGCCGTAGCGCGCCATCCATCACCACACCGAACACACCGAGGCGTGTGGTGAGGGGCGGTAGGGCTAAGTCGTGCCCGCGCGGCGGCAGAGTGAGGCTGAAATCCTCGACGAGAGGCTCAGCCCGCTTGGTCGGGGAGGAGTCGGCTGGTACGAGCAGGCTCGCGCCGGTGATGCGGATGCTGCGCAAATTTGAGGAAATCAATTCAATCAAGGCCGGCAAAACTGGGTTCGGATGGGTGAGATGCTGCTCACCTAGGCTTACTGTGCCGACGAGGAGCGGCCACGGGCTGAACTCGGCGTGAACGCGGCGGGCAGTCAAGAGGGGGCCAGGGAAGGCCGGGTCACCGAAGCTGACATCTTCAAGGAGGATATGGCCGGAAGTGTCGAACCGGGCGTGGGCAAATTCTATGCGCAGGCCGGCGGCGGCCAGCCAGTCTTGCAGCTTGTGTTTCGCAAAGTCGGGCAGCTCGAGATGGTCGAGGGCGGCGACTTGGAGCTGGACCCAGAACAGGCCAAGGAGCAGCAGCCAGCCCAGCAACAACGTCATGCGGCCGCAGCTGCGGAGACAGCGAACAAGGGTAAGTCTAGGGGTGCGGAAAAATTGCAGCACGGATGAATCCAAGCGCCGTTGGGTGGTTTCTAAAATGCCCGGAAGACAGACGAAAAGGAACGGGGCATGGAATTTTTAGTTGGCAGGGGGTGTTGCGACAGTCGGTTTCTCGGACGTGGCCGGAGCCGGGTCATGGGCGTGGCCGCTATTGAGGAGGGCGTCGAGTGCGTCCATGAACAGAGGCTCAAGCTCGAAGACAGTGTCGGCCTCGGCCTTGGGCGAGCCGGCGAGCTGGATGGAGCCGGCCCGCTCGGCGAGCCAGAGTGTACTCGTGGTTGTGGTCGTTGCGCCAGCAGCTCCACCGGGCAGCGCGAGAGTGGTGGTAAGCGAATAGGACCAAGGACGCAGGGTGCCGTTGACGAGGACGTTAGTGTCGAAGGTGTCGCTGGCGAAGTGGACTGCACGAAGCTGGCGCAGAAGCGCCGGGTGGTCCTTGTCGCCCAGAAGAATGCTTCTCAATGCCTCTTTTCGCGCGGGTGGTTCATTTTCGAGGGCTTGATTCCACGTTTCTTTGTCGGCGAGGATATGGGAGAAGACCGGGACGCCGGTGCCAACGGGCGCGAGGGTGAGGGCGGTGATTTGCGCACTTTCAGGCAGTGCCCGGACCAGACGGTCGCGATAGGTGCTTGGTGCGACTGATAGGTAGCGAAGGCTGTCGAGTGAAACGGCGTAGATAAAAGGTTGGCCAAAAACACGGGCGTAGACGGCAGCCTTGTCGTCGAGCGCGATCTCGAGGGTGAGTTTGGCGGGCGTGGTGCCGGGGGCAAAGGCGAGGGTGAGCTCGCGCTCGGGGCGGTTGAAGCCGAGTTTTTCGGTGTCGGCTTTGGCCGGCGCGTCGTTGACGAAGCTGGTGGCACGGAGTTGCTCGGCCAGCCAGAGCAGGAAATTCTTCACCAAGGTGGCATCGGCCGGGAGCGCACCGCTTGGGCGGACGATTTGCCAATCGGCCCCGTCGGGGGCCGCGCCTTTTACCAATGCGGTGGTGGCATCAAGACGCCGGAGGACGAGGGGTTCGGGCTGGCTGGGGGCGGAGAGGGTGACGGTGCTGACGGTCGCCGGGTCGAAATCGAGCACATGGGTGTCGCGCAGTGTCTCCTGCGCATGACGAAGCGTCTCGAACAGGTCGTTGGGAAACGCGAGGGCGAAGACGGGGGCGCGATCCTCCAGCTTGGCGTAGCGGGGGGTGCGGTTTGCGCCTGCGGAGGCCTTGGGGATGGGTTGACCGAGCAGGAGAACTTCGTGGCGGTTGTCGCCTTCGAGGCTGATGCGAAGCTCGCTCAGCGCCTCGGTCGGGACGGAGCCGACGGGGGCGAAGCCCGGGTTGCCACCGGAGCGGTCGGCTCCGAGCCGGAGATCGAGCAACTGCTTGAGCGTGGTCTCGATGGCAGGCTTGGCGGCGCGGGTGGTGATGGGAGAGTCGAGCAGCCAGCGCGCATCGTCGCGACGGAGGAGCCGAACCGGCGCATCCGTACCTTTTTGGAGACTCAGAAAGCGGATCTCAAATGGGCGGAGGCTGAAGATTGTGCTGGCCGGGAGGCCGCCGAGCGAAGCTTTCAGGCGTTCGAGCAGTGCGCCATCAAGGACGTGGACATGGGTTCCGTCAGGCGCGAGGAGATATAGCTTTCCACCTTTGCCCGAAGAACTGAGGCGAATCGTGACGGGCGCGGGCGACGGGGCGGTGGCATCGGCTGGCGCGGCAGTGAGCACAAAGGTGAGATCGGGCTTGTCGAGATCGAAGTCGGCTGGGGTCTGTTTGTTCATGGCGAGATCGAGCACCGCCACACTTTCGAGGTTCTGGAGTTCGCCGATGATTCCCTCGACGGCGGCGGGGTTGGCAAGCCAGTCCACCGGCGCGGCGAGGTTCCACGGCTTGCCCGCCCGCCGCTCCAAGCGCACCGCCGTCCCACCATGGTCGGAGATGGTGATCGCCTGAAGATTGACCGCGAGCTCGCGCAGCGGGTGGCGGTCGCGGTCGGCGGCGGTGGCCTCCAGTTGCCAGCGGTGCCGAGAATGGACGATCCAGGCGAACACCGCGACGTTGAGGAGGACCAGGATGAGGGTTACTTTGGTGCGCATCGGAAAATTTCAGGGGCAATTTTTCGGGCGAAGGATTCAGCGCCGTCGTGCCCAGAAGACAGCGAGGCCGAGCAGGGCGGCCGCGCCGGGGAGCGCAAAGACCAAGGCGTAGCGAAGATGCTGCAACTGCTGGGAGGTGAGAGTGAGCTGGACGCGTTCGATGGGCCGGGCCGGCACATCGCCCAGGCCGGGGCCGCGATCCACCGTCCAGTTCACGGCGGCGAGGAAAAGGGTGAGATTGCCGTCCGCACCGACGCGGCTGTTGGCCACCCAATCCGCACTGCCAAAGACGACAAGACGGCCGGAGGGCACGGGCTTATTTCCGCCGGTGCTCACCCGTTCGGAGGCGGTGGCAACAGCGAACGGGCCGGACAGGTCCCGGTCACGATTGAAAACCGGCGGGCCGGCACGGTCGTAATCGCGTTCGCCCCAAGCGGTTGGGCCGGTGCCGATGAGCTCGGTGACGTGCAGGCCGGCCTCCTCTTTCCGACCGAGGTCGAGGCGGGCCGTGCGAGTGGCTCCGAAGCGGACGTAGAGGTGGTTGCTGGCGAGCGTGTGGATTACGGGGTGGTCATCTTTGCTGTTGGCGGAGAGGATGAGGTCCCCTGTGTCGGTTTGGCCGCCGGGACCGCTGTCGTAGACGAGTACATCGTCAACGAGCACGCCCCATTTTTCGAGCAGATCGTCAAGTCCATGGCCACGGGGCATTTTCGGGGCGAGCAGGACGAGAAGGCGGCCGGCGTTGTCGAGGTATTTGGTGAGTCGTGCGGCTTCTTCGGGCTGCACCGGGCCTTGCGGGCCGGCGACTACGACCAGCGCCGCGTCATCGGGTACCTTGGCCTCGCGGGCCAGGGCAAGGGGCGCAAGGGCCAGGTCGCGCGAGTAGAGCTGGCTGGCGAGGATGGCGAGACCGCGGTCCATATCCTTGGAGTCAAGACCTTCAACCGACATTTCTCCGTGGCCGGTGAGAAAATAGATTTTTTTCCGCTTAGCACTGGTGACATCAAGGACGGCGGAGGTGATGGCCTGCTCACCGAGGAAGGCGACCTTCTCCCCTTTTTCCATGCGGTAAAGTTCGCTCAGGTCAATAAAATGGCGTCGGGCCGTGTCCCCTTCTCCGGTGGAGACGAGGAGAATGTTGGCGCGCTCTGTGAGGCCGCGTTGCTTGGCCTCGCGGGCGCGCTGCGTGACGTTGATCGTGTCGGTAACCACGCGCCCGCTGGCGGGATTGTGCTCGGTGGCATGGCTATATTCGGCGAGCAGCTCGGTGATGTCGCGATTCGTGTCTTCGCCGGCCGATTCGTCCAAGGTGCTTGTGATGTGAACGAGCTGGCGGAGATTTTTAAGGTAGGCTAAGGTCTCGGTGGAGAGCGAGTGGCGGTGGCGGGCCGTGAGGTCAAAGCGCCCGCCAGCGTGGCCGATGAGAAAGTTGATCCCGCCGAAAAATGTTAGCAGCAACGCGGCCTGTGCGAGCAGGTGAAAGGTGCGGGAGCGGCGCACGGCACGGAAACTAGGTTCTTGGCTCATGGTCTAGCTGTGGAGACGCTTCGCCTCGACGCTGAAGGCGCTGAAGATGAGTGCCAGGCTGGCACCGCTCAGGTAGTAGAGCAGGGCGCGGGCGTCGGCTACGCCGCGCGTGAAATCGTCGAGATGACGGAAGACCTGGGCGTAGTCGAGCGCGTCGTGGACGGATCGCATCGAGTCCTGCTGAAGCAGGGCGGAATTTTCCAGCGCCACCTTCGGCCCCAGGACGATGAGCACGATGGGGATAATCGTCAGAAGTGCCGCGACGCCCTGGTTGCGCGTCAGCGAGCTTGCCCACACCCCGACGGCGACGAACAGCAGGCCCGACACGGCGATGAAAACGTAGCCGCCGATGAGTGGCCCGGGGTCGAGCAGGCGCGGGTCGCTGACGTAGTGGCTGAGCAGCCAGAAAAAGCCGCCCGTCGCGCCCCATAGCGCCAGATAGAGCAGGTAGGCCGCGCCAAATTTTCCGAGGACAACCTCGGCGGCGCTGACCGGCGCGGCAAACAGGGTTTCCAAGGTGCCGAGTCTCCGCTCCTCGGCGAAACAGCGCATCGTGAGCAGCGGGATGATGAAAAAGGTTGGGAACCAAAAAAGTTGGAAGTAAACGGCCGCCGGTGGGGCCTCCGGCGTCGCTTGTGACGGCGTCGGGGTGTAGGTCTCGAGCAGGCCGGCGAAGATAAAACCCATCAGCGCGAGAAACAGCACGGCCGCAACATAAGTGCTCGCGCTGACCAGCAGCATGCGAATCTCGTGGCCAAGGATAGTGAGGAAGTGTTTCATACGGGCTCGTTGCCGGGCCTTGGACGGGCGTTGCCGGGCACAGCGTTCGCCGCCTCCCAGCCCTGCCGGGTGGCGGCAAGGAAAACTTCCTCCAGTGCGGGGCGCAGGCGAGTGAGCGCGCGCACGCGGCGGCTGCCGCTGGCGAGGACGCGCAGCAGCGGCTCGCCCAGCTCGGCGGCGTTGGCGGTGGTGAGCGTGAGGCGGCGGAAGCCGTCGGCGTCGGGTGCGGCGACCGCGGCGATTTTCAACGTCGGTTCGACGCCGGCGAGCAGGGCGGCGAGGCCGGTGTCGGGGCCGGCGAGCTCCAGCTCGTAACGGGCCTCGCCGAGCACCTCGCGGCGGAGCTGCGCGGGCGTGCCTTGGGCGACGAGGCGGCCTTGGTTGATGATGATCACGCGGTCGCAGGTCATCTCGATCTCGGGCAGGATATGGGAGGAGATGATCATCGCCATCCGCCCGCGCAGGCTGGCGATGAGGTCGCGCACGATCAAAATTTGATGCGGATCGAGGCCGATGGTCGGCTCATCCATGATGATCACCGGCGGCTCCGCGAGGACGCACTCGGCGATGCCGACCCGCTGGCGGAAACCCTTCGACAGGGTGCCGATGATGCGGTGGCGGACGCGTTTCAAGTCACAGAGCTCAAGCACCTCGTCCAGGCGCGGGCCGAGCTTTTTACGGGAAATTTCCTTCAGCCGGCCCCGATAGTGCAGGTATTCGGAAACGCGCATGTCCTCGGGCAGCGGATTGTTCTCCGGCATGTAGCCGAGCAGACGTTTCACTTCGTCGGCGCGGGCGGCGACGGAGAGACCGCAAACGGCGGCATAACCGGAAGTGGCCGGCATGCAGCCGGTGAGGATGCGCATGGTCGTGCTTTTGCCGGCGCCGTTGGGACCGAGGAAGCCGACGATCTCGCCGCGCGCCACGGCAAAGCTCACCCGGCTGACGGCCGTGACGCCGCCGTAGCTTTTCACGAGATCGCGAACCTCGATGGCGGGAGCGGCGGAGTTGTCGGGGAGGGAAACCACGAGGGGGAGTGTGGTGAGTTCTTGAGGAAGGACAAGGGACTTTGCAATTGGTGCCGCTGAACTTCACCGGTTCAGCTGCCACGCTGCCGCGAGGCCACGCAAGGTGAGGTCGGGCACGAGGCGGATGGGCGGGCGCAATTTTTCCAATAACAACTCCGCGCAACCGCCGGTGGCCAGCACGGCGGGCGGCGGCTCGCCTCGTGCTGCCAGCTCCCCGAGCACGGCGTCAAGCAATGCCTGGATCATGCCGGCGAAACCGACGACGGTGCCAATCCGCATCGCCTCGACGGTGGACTTGCCGATGGCGCTCGTGACCGTGAGTGCGCCGTCGAGCAAGGGCAGTTGCGCGGTGCGAGCGTGCAAATACTCGCGCATGACCGCGATGCCCGGCGCGATGACGCCGCCTTCGTAGCCGCCACGCGACGTGATGATATCGAAGGTGACCGCCGTGCCGAGGTCAACCACCACGGCGGCCCCGTCCCCGAGCGCACGCGCTCCGGCCGCGTTAGCCAGCCGGTCCTGGCCGATCTCCGCCGGGTGCGGATAGGTGATGGGCACGCCGAGCTCGCATTCGTGCGTAAGCTGGAAAACGGGCAGCGTGGGCAGCGCAGTGGCAAGCACGTGGAGCAGGCGCGGCGTCGCGGCCGGTACGACGGAGCAAAACGCGACGCCGCCGAGTGCGGGGTGGGCTGCGTGCAGTCGCGCGAGCCGTGCCGCAAAGTTGCCCGTCACCTCGTCGAGCGCCGCCGTTGTCACGGCGGCCAGCGCGTCCACGCCCGTGGCCCCGACCACGCCGAGGTGCGTGTGAGTGTTGCCAAGATCGAGGCAGAGCAGCGGAGCCATGACGGCCAGTTGAAAGGCGAAAGCGGAAAGTTGAAAGCCGGAAGACAAGGACGGACAATCCCGGGATTCGTATTCCGGCCGGGCTGACTCAGCCTCGACTGCCTAGGCTTGGGTCAAATTGAGACGAGCTGGCGGATTCATTTCGTCAAGGGGATGGCTTTCCCCTTTGCTTGCACGCGCCCTTGACACCCGCCGCCGCGCGCCGCTATCCCGTCGCCGCGTATGGAGACCGCCCTCGACCAACCGGTGCTGGTGCTCAACCGCCTTTGGCAGGCGGTGAACGTCATCGGTGCGCGTCGCGCCTTCGCGCTGCTTGCCCGCGAGCACGCCTCGGTCATCCACCACACTGAAGATGACTTCCGCGTGTTCTCGCTGCTGGACTGGATGGATTTTTCACACCACAATCCGACGCTCGATGCGCGGGAAACCGTGCATACGCCGAACCGCGTCATCCGGTTGCCACGGGTGATTTTGCTGACGTGGTTCGACAAGCTGCCGTGCAAGGAGCTGAAGCTCACGCGGCACAATGTCTTTGAGCGCGACCGCGATACCTGCCAGTATTGCGGTCAGGGCCACGCGCGTGAGGCGCTCAATCTCGACCACGTCATCCCGCGCGACCGCGGCGGAAAGACGACGTGGGAAAATATTGTGTGCTCGTGCATCCGCTGCAATTCCCGCAAGGCCAACCGGCTTCCGCATGAGGCGCATATGAGGCTCGTCCGCAAGCCCGTCCGCCCCAAGTGGCGTCCGGTGATTTCGCTCGTGCTCAACATCCGCGAGCGCGAGCGTTGGAAGGACTTTCTCGACCTCGCCTATTGGAACGTCGAGTTGGAGGAGTGAGTTATTTTTTGGCCGGCAACGCGGCCGCGATGTCCTCGCCGGTCGTGGAGATTGCGAGGTCAAGCAGGCCCGCGAGCGCGGAGAAATCCTTCCCGTCCCACGCCGCAGCAGGCGCGAGAATATTTTTCCGCCACACGACCGTGTGGCTGGCGTCGCTCCGTGTGATCTCGGCAATGGCGGTGAACTGCACCGTCCCCTTGCCGTCTGCGCTGCGCGCTCCTTCGCAGGTAAGCACGCGTACGGTCACGTCAAAATCGCGCGGCTCATCAATGGGAAATGGCGCGAGCTGCACCGCCGCGACCGTTGCAGCGGCAAACAGGCGGGTGCGGACGATACGCGCAATGGCTTCATCGAGGGGCTCGGCCCAACGGTGGTTGTCCTCGTAACGGATTTCGGTGCCGTTGCGCACAACCATCGCGCGGTTCTGCAAATACGCCGGCAGTTCGACCGGACGCAGGCCGATTTTTAAAGTGCCGCTGACGTTTGACGCCGGCAGGGCGGTAAATTTTACGCCGATCTGGTAGAATCGCGCCGGGTCGGCCTGCGGCGCGGGCAAAATGTGGCAACCGGTGAGCAGCAGTGCGGCGAGCAGCAGGCCGTGCAGGAACGCAGGCTTTCTGCGCCCAGTTCGGGATCCGAGGGTTAGCCCAGTCTGCGCCCCTGCGACGAAATCGGATCTGGCGGTCGCGGGCGTCATGGACGGCGGTTGGTGGGGCCGCTTGTGGGGCTGGATGCGGGCGTTGCCGGCGCCATCGGCTCGGCTGACTTGCGTCCGGTGAGGAGTGCGGCGGGGTTGCGTTCCAAAAATTCCGCCAGGCGCCGCACGGAGTCGGCGGCCTCGGCGAGGCGTTTTACCGCGAGATCGGCGTCGGCTCCGAGACCTTGCTGCGCGGCGATAAACTGGCGCACGGTTTGTGCGGTGGCATTGAAGGCATCCACGGCCGACTTCGCCTGCGCGAGAATCTCCCCCAGTTTTTCTCCCGTGGGCAGGACTTGGGCGTCGAGGTGGGCGATCGCGCTGCGCAGATCGGTGATGGTGCCGTTGAGGTTGGCGAGCGTGGACTGCCAGGCGGGGTCGCTGGCCAGCACGCGCACGGCGCGGACGGTTTGGGTGGACTCGTTGACGAGCTGGGGGAGATCGAGTGCGTTCAGTTGCCGACGCGCGTCCACAATGATGCCGGTTGCTTCACGCGAGAGGGTTGCGATGTCCACGTCTTTCAGTTTGGCGAGGATCTCGTTGAGGCTGGCCTGGAATTCAGCGATGGTCGAGCGGACGGCGGGGATGGCCGCGTAGGTGTCATCGGCGAAAGTCGAGCGGACGGCGGGGAACTGGCGCGGGTTGAGAAAATCCAGCTCGACGAAGAGCAGCCCGGTGGCGAGGCCGAGCACGCCGAGCTGTGCGCGCAGGCCCTCGTCCACGAATTTTTTCAGCTCGGCGCGGTCAGTCACGTTGAGCGTTCCGCCGGAGGCGTCGGCGATGGTGTCGCGGTTGAGTTCGCAGACCACCTCGACTTCGGAGTGCTGGCGCGCGGCGTCATAGCGCACCCGGATGTCGGCCACGCGGCCCACGCGCACACCGCGGAGTTTCACCGCCGAGCCGAGATCGAGGCCGTGGACGGACTCGTCAAAAAACACCACGAACCGCTGCGGCTTGGTGAAGAGGTTGACGTTGCCGAACGTGACCAGTCCCACGCCCGCGAGCAGCAGCGCGCCCAGCACAAACAGGCCAATGACGGAGGGGCTGATCTTGGTTTTCACGGGAAGAGGAGCGCAGCGTGGAGAATCCGTGGCGTGGTGCGAATGGTCAAGGTTGGTTCTCGCCGCGGGTGAGAAACTCCCGCGCCCTCGCGTCCGCCCCGGGCTTGGCCAATTTGTGGGGGTTGCCCTCGGCGACCACCCCTTTTGCGGATTTGTCGAGCATGAGCACCCGGTCGGCGATGGCGAAGATGGACGCCAGCTCGTGTGACACGACCACGCACGTCGTGCCGAGCGTGTCGCGGATCTGCCGGATGAGCTCGTCGAGGCTGCGCGAGGTGAGCGGGTCGAGGCCGGCGGAGGGCTCGTCGAAAAACACCACCGCAGGGTCGAGCGCGAGGGCGCGGGCCAGGCCGGCGCGTTTTCTCATGCCGCCGCTGATCTCCGCCGGATAGTGGTCGCCGTAGCCGGTCAGGCCGACCTGCGCGAGCTTGAGCGCCACCAGTTCGTCGCGCTCAGCGGCAGTGAGCGGCGTGTATTCCTCGAGCGGCAGGGCGACGTTTTCGCGCAGGGTGAGCGAGCTCCACAGCGCGCCACCTTGGTAGAGCACGCCAAACGTGCGCAGCAGTTCGCGCCGCCGCGCCTCGCCGGCGTCAGCAAACGACTCACCGAAAAATTTTACCGTGCCGGCGGCTGGCGGATGCAGGCCGATCAGGTTGCGCAGCAGCGTGCTTTTGCCGCAGCCCGAGCCTCCGATGACGAAAAAAATCTCTCCGCGCCGCACCGTGAACGATACGTCGCGCAGTACGACCGTGTCTCCGTAGCGGCATTCGAGGGTGCTGACCTCGATGGCGGGGGTGGATGGATCGGGCGCGGACATGAGATGTTTAACCGCGATTGGATGCAAATGAACGCGAAGGACAAAGCTGGCTAGCGCAAGTTTTTAGAAATAGGCGTTTTTTCGGGTTCATTTGTGTCGAAATTTTTCACCAGCCGAGCGCGTTGAAGGCCACGGCAAAAAACGCGTCCGCGAGGACGAGCAACAGGAGAGCGGTGACCACCGCCGACGTCGCTGCGCGGCCCACACCCGCCGCGCTGCGCTCGGCCTCCAGCCCGCGCAGGCAGCCGGCCAGACCGACGATCAGACCGAACGCCACGGCCTTGATCAGGCCGACATTGATGGATCGCTGCGTTACCGTCGCGAGCATTTCGTGCCAGTACGCGGTGGGCGAGATATTCAGCAGCCCGTAGGACACGGTCATGCCGCCGAGTACGCCAAGCGCGTTGGCATAAAGCGCGAGCAGCGGCATCATCACGCCCAACGCCGCGACTCGCGGCAGCACGAGAAAGTCCACCGGGCGGATGCCAAACGTCGTGAGCGCGTCAATTTCTTCGCCGGCCTTCATGTTGCCGAGCGTGGCCGCGAACGCCGCGCCGGTGCGGCCCGCCAGCACGACTGCCGTCATCACGGCACCCATCTCCCGCACCATCGCCAGCCCGATGAGGTCGGCGAGATAGATGTCGCCGCCGTATTGGCGCAGCACGATCGCGCCGGTGTAGGCGAGCGTCACGCCAACGAGGAAACCGATGAGGCCCACGATGGGCAGCGCCATCGCGCCGCACTGTTGCATCTCGTCGAGCCAGTCGCGCCACCGGAATTTGCGCGGATCGCGTGCAACGCGGGCCGCGCCCAGCGCGCACTCGCCTACGAAGGCGGCGATCTCGCCGGCTTTGCGCCACACGTCTGTCGCCGCATGGCCGAGCATCGCGAGAAAATTTTGCGCCGGCTCGGGCGGCGGTGCGTCCACCTGCTCCGCCGCGCCAGTGAGCTGGTCAGCTAGCCGCCGCACTGGCTCGGGCAACGCGGCGAAGTCGCAATACGCGTCGTGCCCCCGACTCCAGCGCAAAATCTCGCCGGCGAACATCACCAGCGCGCTGTCCCAGCCCGCGAGGTCGTCGGCGAATGCGAGCCGCACGCACCTCGGTGCGGGCGGGTGCGCCGCGTTGGCGCTGGTTTTCGCGTCGGCCATGGCACGGGCCACGATGTCAGCCCAGGCCGGACGCGGCTGGGTGATGCGCCAATGCCCGCCGAGCACGACGTGCATGCAGTCGCCCTCAAGGCGGGCCTCTGCGCGGGCGGCGGACGCGGTGGTTGCAACTGACGGGGCGGACATGGGTGAAGCTTGCACCTAGCGAGAGGGCGGTGAAACCATAAAAATCTGATCTGCGATTCGCTCTACTCTCGGTGATAGGTCCTTGTGCCGCAAGCGCCGGACGCGGTGAGTTTGAACTTTCCCTGCCGGTGGTTTCCCTGCCAAATTGGTTGGATGCACCCCGGTATTTGCGTTTTTTCGGCTCCCTGCTCCGTTTTCTCTCAGCGGTATCCGACCAGAGCCTGGGTACGCTATTTGTTTCTGCTCGCCGCTGCGCTGGCGTCGCTGCCCGGTGCGGTCGGTGCCGCTGGCGCGACCGAGGTCATCCATATCGGTACGCTGCCGGGACTGCGTTTTGACACCGGCGCGTTTTCGGTGCGGCCCGGCTCGGATGTCGAGGTGGTGTTCAGCAACTACGATGAGATGCTGCATAATTTCGTTGTGGTGAAGCCCGGCTCGCGGGAGCGCGTGGTTCAGGCTGCCTTGGCGCTGGCGACGGGCGCGGCGGAAAAAAATTTCGTTCCGGACTCGCCTGATGTGCTTTGGGCGTCAAAGGTCGTGCCAGCCGGCCAGTCCGTCACACTGAAACTCACCGCCCCGGCGGCGCTTGGTGAGTATCCGTATGTCTGCACCTTTCCCGGCCACGGCATCCTGATGTTTGGCACGATGATTGTGACCAACACTCCCCAGCCGGCCGTGATGAATCCGGTCTCACTGCCCAAGCCGCCAGCGCGCACGGGCGCTCCCGCCACCAGTCCGGACGGGATGGACCATGCCCAGCATGCCGGAACCCCGACTGCGGCGACTGCGGCTCGTGCCGTCACGATGCGCGCGTTCATGCCGAATTCCGGCCCGGCCGCCATTGCCGTGCAACTGCCCGGCGGCGTGTCGTATTGCTGGGACGCCGGGGCGGGGCGCTTTCGCTACGCGTGGACGGGCGGTTATATGACCATGCCCGCCGCCGCCGAGCGCGGACTGGCAAAAATTCAGGGTGAGGTCTTTTACACCGAGCCCGCCTACCCGCTCCGCCTCGGGGCCGCTCCGGGGACCGAGCCAAAGCAGATAGATTTCAAAGGCTACACCCTGGACGCGCAACGTATCCCGGAATTCGAAACCGTGGTGGACGGTGTAACGGTGCGTGAGCGCGCCGAGGTCAGGGACGGCAAGCTCGTCCGACGTTTCCGCACAAGCGGAGAGGCCACCGTGTGGTTCGCCATTCCGGCTGAGAATGCGGGCCTGGACGCGCCGAGTGGCACGAAGGCCGGCGCATTTTATAGGTTCGCTGGCGAAGCCGCCAAAGAATTCACCATCATTCGCCCTATCCCCGTCAGCTCCACCCCATGACTTCTTCCGTCATTTCTTTTTCCGCCCGCCCGAGTCGTCTCCCCGCTGGCCGCCTTTTTTCCGTCGTGATCGCCCTTACGCTGGGTGCCGTCACCACCAGCCCGGCGCACGCGGCCCGCGGCACTCCCAACCGGGTACCCCTGGTTGCCAGCGACGCACCCAGCAATTTTTCCCCCTACTTCGAGGTCGAGACCATCCCGCTGCCCGAGGGCAGCCTCTCCGTGGACGGACTCGCCGTCATGCCCGACGGTCGTGTGGTCGTCACGTTTTACCGGGGTTGGGTGTGCTTCTATGACCCAAAGACCAAGAAATGGTCAACCTTTGCCGAAGGTCTGCACACGCCGCTGGGCGTGCTGCCGCTGAGCAACCGTGAACTGCTCGTCATGCAGATGCCTGAACTGACGCTGCTGGTGGACACGGACGGCGATGGCAAGGCCGACCGCTTTCAGACCAAATCCGACCACTTCGGCCTCTCGACTAACTATGCCGAGTTTGCCTTTGGACCGGTGATGGATCGGCAGGGCAACCTATTCTACAGTCTCGGCACCGGCTCGAATCAAGCCCGGCCGATGACGCTCACGAACGAGGTGCGCGGCTTCTTCAACCCGCTCGGCGCGGTGAGCCGGATGACTTCGCCCGTGGCGTATCGCGGCTGGATCATGAAGGTCACGCCCGATGGCAAGACCATCCCGTATGCGTGCGGCTTTCGCGAGCCCAACGGCCTCGGCATTGACCCGCAGGACCGGCTCTTCGCCATTGACAACCAGGGCGACTGGGTTGGCGCGAGCGCGCTCTACAAGGTCGAGCAGGATCACTTCTACGGCCACGCGCCCGACCTGATCTGGCGCGGGGATTTCCAGGGTGGCATCAGTGCCATTGACACGCCCGTCGAGGAACTCGACAGGCTGCGCACGCGGCCCGCCGTTGTGTTTCCCTACGGCGACATGTCCAACTCGCCTACACAGCCCCTCTGGGACACCACCGGCGGCAAATTCGGGCCGTTCACCGGACAGGCCTTTCTTGGTGAGATGAACCAGCGCTACCTCATGCGGGTGATGCTGGAGGAAGTGGATGGCCAGACACAGGGTGCGGTGTCGCCCTTCCTCAACGACCCGAACAATCCCAAGCTCCATCGCGGCAACAACCGTCTCGCCTACGACGCCGACGGCGGCCTCTGGGTCGGCCAGACGTTTCACGACGCGTGGACGGGCGAAGAGGGGCTGCAACGGATCACCTGGAAAGGCGTCGTCCCGCTGGAGGTGTCCGCCATGAAGCTCACCGACGACGGTTTCGAGCTCGCGTTCACCCGCCCGGTCAACCCGGAAGTCGCCGGCAACGTCGCGACCTATGCGATGAAAACCTATTTCTACAACTACCATGAGCAATACGGCTCCGACAAATACGACAACCACCCCGTGGGCATCACCTCCGCCGTCGTGTCCGCCGACCATCGGCGTGTCACACTCCATCTCGACAACCTTGAGGCCTGGCGGCTTTACGATTTGAGCCTGCAAGGTGTCGTCAGCGAGGACGGCCAGCACGCGCTGCTTAGCCCGTGGGTCGTCTACACCGTGAATCACCTGCTGCATAACACGCCGCCGCCCCGCGCCCCGCTCCCGCATGCCCCGTCAACCGACCGCAAAGTCCCACAGTATCCGACTCCCGACCGCAGTACCGCGGGGATCAAGTCTGTCGGCGGTCCGCAGGAATTCAAGCCGTTGCCGGATAACTGACCGGGCTGTGTAGCCTTACGACAATCTTTGCCGGTGGTAGCTTGCGCCGCTGGTTTTCCATCGGCGGCATCTGACAACCAGACGTCCTGCCCTTTGGCCAAACACACCGGGCAGCGCATGCAGCCTGAGGGCGTCTTTGCGCCAGGCGGCAAGGATCTTACGCTGCCGCGCGCAGCAGTTCGCGGCGCAGCCAGTCGAGGGCGGTGCTTACAGCCTTCTGCCGCGCGGCGCAGCGCGCGCCGGGCGCGGTGATTTTTTTCGACCATGTGCCGTGTGGCGCGTGCAGCGCGAGGAACATCGTGCCGACGGGGTTCTCCAGTGACCCGCCGTTGGGCGGGGTGGCTCCGTTACCTGCCGTGCCTGCGCTGCTCGGCAGATTCCGTGCGTCCCATGGGGGGGCGCTGCCGTCCGCCACGCTGCCGGTGATCGCCAGCGCGTAGTCGGCGCCAAACATTTCGGCGGCACCGGTGGCCAGGGCCACGGCACATTCGGCGCTCACCGCGCCGTGTTGTTTCAGCAGGCACTCGGGCACACCGAGGAGCTGGATCTTGGCCTCGTTCGCGCAGCATACCACCCCGCCGGCAAAAAACTTGCACGCGCCGCACAGCTCGTTCAGCGCCGCAGCCAGCAGCCCGCCGGTTGCCGCCTCGGCCACGGCGAGTTTTTTCTCCCGCGTCCGCAGCAGTTCGGCGCAAGCCTTGGCGAGTGAGTCATGGCCGTGGCAGACGAAGTCTTCGCCGAGCAGCTGCGCGCAGCCGGCGGCGAGCTGCTCCAGCCGCGCGAGGCCGAGGCGGCTGTCGGACGAGCTGAGGCGCACGTCCACCGTGCCGTGGTGTGCGCAAAACCCCACGGTCAGCGCATCGCCGTAGCGGTCGAAAAGCGGCTGCAATTTTGTCTCCAGCAGCGACTCACCGACGCCCGCCGTGCGGAACTGCACATACGGCTCGCGCTCCGCGAGCAGGCCGAGCCGGGCGAGGCGTGGCAGCACCTGAGTGGCGAACATCGGCTGCAGCTCGCCGGGCGGGCCGGGCAGCATGACGAGCACCTTGCCGTCGCGCCCCAACCAGAGGCCGGGCGCGGTGCCGTGGGCGTTGGGCAGCACTTCGCCGCGCGCAAACCTGCAGGCCTGCTTGCGGTTGTTCGGCGTCATCAGCCGGCCAAACCGCGCGAACCGCTCCGCGATGGCGCGTTCGATGGCGGGGTCAAACACCAGTTCCTCACCCAACACGCCCGCGACAGCCTCGCGGGTACGGTCGTCGCAGGTCGGCCCGAGGCCGCCGGTGACGATGACCACGTCGGCCCGCGCCCAGCTCGTGGCGACCTCGGCGGCGATGGCGGTGGCCGCGTCGCCCACGGTCACGTTGCGCGCCAGTTCCACGCCATGCCGTGCCAGCTCGCCTCCGATGAACGCGAGATGGGTGTTCGCGGTCAGCCCGAGCAACAGCTCGTCGCCGAGCGTGAGCAGTTCGAAGCGCGGTGGCGCGGGGGTTGGGTTGGGCTGGACGTGACTCGAAACCATGCTTGTTGCGGGGGCAGGCTAGGCCAAACTCCGCGAAATGCCAGCGTTCGCGCCCACCAACCTGAAAGAAAAATGTAGGGCTTTGCCCGACAAGCCTGGGGTCTATTTGATGAAGGATCGGCTCGGGCGCATCATCTACGTCGGCAAGGCAAAGTCGCTGAAGAAGCGGGTCTCTTCCTACTTCCAGCGCGGCCGGGCGCGCACCGTGGCGCAGCCGAAAATCCGCGCGCTCCTCAGTCTCATCGCTGACTTCGACACCATCGGAGTGAAGTCCGAGCCTGAGGCTCTGCTCCTGGAGGGCAAGCTCATCAAACAATGGCGACCGCGCTACAATACCGACTTCACCGACGACAAACGTTTTCTCCTTGTGCGCCTCGACCCGGCCGAGGAGTTGCCGCGGTTCCGTCTCACGCGGCTGCGGAAGGAAGACCGCTCGCGCTACTTCGGTCCGTTCGCGCACAGCGGACTGCTGCGGAAGACGCTCGCGCAAATGCGCCGCCAGTTCGGCATCCTGCTCACCGACGCCACGCCGCAGCAGCTCCCCGACGGCTCCTGGAAACTCTATGACGACGTGCGCGAGGAAATCTATGGCGGCGAGCACACCGTCACCGCCGAGGCCTACCGCGCGCGCGCCGACGCCGCGTGCGCGTTCCTTGAAGGCAAGTCGCGCGAGTGGCTCGCCGCGCTTCGCGCCGAGATGACCGCCGCAGCCGGGCGGCAGGCGTTCGAGAAGGCCGCCGAGCTGCGCGACGTGGTCTTTGCCCTCGAGGAAACGCTCCGCAAGACGCGCCGCTTCGAGCGCGGCGACCCGACCCGGCCCGCGCGCGACGAGGAGGCGTTGCGCGCGTTGCAGGAGGCGCTCGGCCTGCCCGCGCCGCCGCGTTCGATGGAGTGCTTCGACATCTCGCACATCAGCGGCACGTTTGTCGTCGCCTCGATGGTGCGCTTCGCCGACGGCCGGCCCGACAAGGCCCAGTATCGCCGCTTCGCGATCAAGAGCTTCGTCGGCAACGACGACTTCCGCGCGATGGAAGAGGTCGTGGGCCGCCGTTACCGCCGCCTTGCAGACGAGCAGAAACCATTTCCCGATCTGGTGGTGATTGACGGCGGGCGCGGCCAGCTCGGCGCGGCGCTCAAGGCGTTCTTCGCGCTCGACCTCAACCCGCCTCCGCTTATCGGCCTCGCCAAGAAAAAGGAGACCGTCGTTTTCCCCGACGCCCGCACGCCGCTCAACCTGCCGCTCGCGCACCCCGGACTGCGCCTGCTCCAGCGCCTGCGCGACGAGGCGCACCGCTTCGCCAACACCTATAACGCCGACCTGCGCTCGCGCAAAATCCGCGAGAGTGTGCTCGACGATTTCCCCGGTCTCGGCCCCAAGCGCCGCGCCGCGCTGCTCGCGCACTTTGGCAGCCTGGAAAAACTCCGTGCCGCCAGCGCAGCGGAAATCGCGGAGGCCCCGGGCCTCGGTCCCAAGCGCGCGGCGGAGCTGCGAACGTTTCTCGCCGGACAACGGTAGCCCTAAGTCCCTGCGTGCACGTGCAGGGCCACATTCCTTTTGTGGCCCGCCGCGTGAACGGCGGGATCGGGATTTGGCGAAAACTGCTGGCCAGGCCGGCAATGGGCGGTCAGGATGGCGTTATGAACAGCGCGCCCTTCATCCAAATGTTCTGGGTCCTTGTTTCCTTTATCTCTTTTGGGCTGCTGATTTTCTTTCTCGCGCAGTGGGAATGCCGCAAGGCGGAAAAAAATCTGGCTGCGTTGGCGGAGCGCCTCGATTTTGCGTTTGTGTCCGGCGGGCAACGCTTGATCAGGGCAACCTTTTCCCGTGCCACGGGCGAGTTGCGGGGCAAGCTGGTCGAGGTGTTCAACTACGTCACCTACAATGGCAAAAATTCGGAGAGATGGTCGGCGGTGTCGGCACGGTTGCCGCACGCGCGCGGACTGACGTTTACTCTCGGCGTGCGGAGTTTTTTGACAAAGATTGGCGAGATGTTTGGCCAACTTGCACTGACCACGCGGGACGCGGGCTTTGACGCGGAGTGGGTGGCGCGAAGCAACCGGCCGGAGTTTTTTTCGGCCGCCCTGCTCCCGGAACTGCGCGCGAAGCTCATGGCGGCGCACGCCGCCGGCTCACATGGCCGCTTCACGCTGGCGGACGGCTTGGTAACATACGCCGAATCCGGCTCGTTTGCCGATGCCAAGCGCTGCGAGCGCTTCCCCGCGCTCGTGGACATCGTGTGCGACCTGGCTGACATCGCCGAAGTCGCGCCGGACGGCGACGGCGCCGCGCCACGGAGTTGAGCCGGTGTGCGGCACTCGACCACGCACTCAAGGCTTGCGAATTTTTTCCGTCTACCCATTGTTTCGTTCTCACACTCCCATGAAACGTCTCCTCCTCTCCACCTCACTGTTCCTCGCGCTTGGCGCGTTCCTCCACGCCGCGCCGCTCCAGGTCGGCGACGCCGCCCCGCTGGTCACTGGCACCGCCGAAACCGGCAAGCCGCTCGACCTCGGTGCCGTCTACAAGGCGAACAAATACACTGTCGTCTATTTTTACCCCAAGGCGTTCACCAAGGGCTGCACCACCCAGGGCTGCGCGCTGCGCGACAGCTACGACGAGCTGACCAAAAAGGGGGTCACAGTTGTCGGCGTGAGCATTGACGACGTGGAGACGCAGAAAAAATTCAAGGAGGAGAACAAATTCCCCTTCCCCCTTATCGCTGACACCGACCACAAGGTCGCCAAGGCTTTCGGCCAGTCAGGTCTCACGAACGCCTCACGCGAGGCCTACCTGATCAAGGACGGAAAAATTATCTATAAGGACATTAATCAAATGGCCCCGCAGGCGGAGAACATCCTGAACTTCCTCTCGCGTGAGTCCGGCGCGCCTGCCGCCGCCCCCGCGGCCAAGCCGGCGGACGCGAAGCCCGCCACGCCTGCGGCCCCTGCCGCTCCGGCGGCGAAGTGAGCGGCGCTCAGACCGGACAAAAAATACCCAGGCAAACCCACCGCTCGTCGGTGGGTTTTTCGTTTGCGGCTGGCGACGTTGGTAGGATGCCGGAAGTCGCGTTCCCTCTTGCGCCCTACAATTCCTCATCTGCCACGAGGCCCAGCGCGCCGGCCTGCGGACTTTCGCGCACGCGGGCCAGCCAGGCGGCGATGAGCGGGCCGCCGGGCGGCTCCGGCCACGGCGCAGCCACGATGTCAATGACGTGCAGCGCGCCGTCCGCCCCGTGCACAAAATTTCTCGCATGTAAATCTGCCACGAGCCAGGCGCGCGCCTGCCCCCTCTCCGCGCCATGAAAAAACAAGCGCGGATGATCCCGGTTCGCACGCAAGAATCGGGAGGGAATCTCGATCAGCACCGGCGGCAGCCGGCCCGAGGTGTCGTCGCCTTGGGGCAGCGGGTCACCGAGCGTCTGCTTCGCCACCACGATGCCCTCGGGCGTCACCCCGACGATTTCGGTCGCCATCCCCAGGGCGTCAATCAGCAGCAGCTTCTCAAACAGGGCGCGGTAATCGCCGGGGCACGCTTCGGCCTGCAGCAACTGCTCCTCGCCGGGACGGAAGGCGAAGGTACTGCCCACGAGCTTGTCAATGCCCTCAGCGGGCCGGTAAAATTTGTAAACTGACTGGTCCGTCAGCGCCACGAAGGCCGAGGCCTCCACCCCGCTGTGCAGGTAGCGCAGGCGCAGGCTGGCCTCTTCCAAATTGATGGCGGGGCCGGCCGGGAACCCAAAGTCCTCCAGCGCCCGCAACGGCGTCAGCGCCCGCCACTCGCGGATCGCCGCGCCCAGCCGCGCCCAGATCGGGTCGCCCAGCTCCAGCAGGCTTACGGCGTCTTCGGGGAGCGTGACGAGATCGCGGTCTGGATCTGTTGCCACGCCACATTCGGCTGCGACCGCGCGGAGACGATGGAGCGCCGCCAGTCGTCGCTCGTGATCGTCCTGAAGAGCGGCGCGCCCGGCCGGGCCGGGGAGGCGCCGGCCTTGGATGCAGGTCGGCCTGCCGGTGAAGGGGTCTTGCATGGTGCGGTCATGCGCGGAAGTTCGCGCTCAGCGGGAGGAATGGCAAACGGAAGTTACCGGAAATTTTTGGCAAGTTGCTGACAGGTTACTCGGTGAGGGAACAATTTGAAGCAGGAAACCCGGCAGCCAGGAAAGGGGCAAAAACAAAACCGTTGGCGGAGGGGGCGCGGGGCGTTTCCCACTTGTGCAGATGCTTGGTTTCCTGCTTCAGGCTTCCGGCCGGGGCCTGCGGCTTGCTTTGCCGGGGAAATTGCGCTGGCATGGGCCGGCTTACGCCATGCACACTTTTCTCAGCATCCTTGGCGAATGGTTCGTCATTATCGCCCTCGTGCTGGCCAACGGCTTCTTCGTCGCGGCCGAGTTCGCGCTTGTCCGGATGCGCGCGAGCCAGCTCCAGCCGATGGCGCGTACCGGCGGCTGGCGCGTGCGGCTCGCGTTGCGCGCGCTCAAAAACCTCGACGCCACGCTTTCGGCCACGCAGCTCGGCGTCACGCTGGCCAGCCTCGGCCTCGGCTGGGTG
Source organism: uncultured Opitutia bacterium (assembly GCA_903869955.1). Lineage (GTDB taxonomy): Bacteria > Verrucomicrobiota > Verrucomicrobiia > Opitutales > Opitutaceae > CAIYUN01. The sequence continues at coordinate 12,608 of CAIQBC010000214.1, read as the reverse complement.
GGGGAGCCGATTGTCGCGCAGCGGCTCGCACCCGTGCTGGCGTGGGGCGGCGTCACCAACGAGGGCACGGTCTCGTCCCTGGCGTTCATGCTGGCTTTCGCGGTGATCACGTTCCTGCACATCGTCTTGGGCGAGCTCGGACCCAAATGGATCGCCCTCCAGCGGCCCAAGCGGGTCACGCTCCTCGCGGGCGGGCCGCTGGTGGTTTTTTACTATGGGTTTTTCCCGTTCATCTGGCTGCTTAACCGCGCGGCGAGCGCCTTGTTGCGCTGGCTTGGTCTCGAGCCGGTCGCCAGTGAGCAGGCTCCCAGCGCCGAGGAGCTGGAATATGTCTTCAGCCACGCCCGGCACGCGCATCCCGGCGATGCGCTCATCAACCGCCTGATGGTGCGCTCGCTCCGCCTGCGTGATACGCAGGCCCAGCAGATCATGCGTCCGCGCGACCAGATCGTCGCGCTCTGGCTCGACCGCCCACACTCGGAAAACCTCCGTATCGCGCAGACCAGCGGGCTCAGCCGTTTCCCGGCGTGCCGCGGCGACCTCGACCATGTCGAGGGTCTGCTGCTGGTGCGCGAATGGCTCTGGCAGATCCAGGCACTCGGTTCCGACGCTCCATTCGAGCCGCTGCTGCGTGCCCCGCTCACGTTCACGCTCAAGACCCCCATCCACGCGATGTTGGAGCTGTTCCGCACCTCGCGCAGCCACCTCGCCCTTGTGCTCGACGAAACGGGCAATACCGCCGGCCTCGTGAGCTTCGAGGATGTGCTGGAGGAAATCGTTGGCGACATCCGTGACGAGTTCGACATCGAGCACGGGCCGATTTTTGAACACACCGAACACGCCATTGTCGTGAGCGGCCGCCTCACCATGCGCGAGCTGCAGGCCGAGACGGGGTGGAATTTCGAGCTGCAACCGCGTGAAAATGTAAGCGTCTGGGCGTTGCGGCAGTTTGGCCGCGAGCCCCGGCGCGGCGAAAGCGTGACGGTGGGCGACCTCCGCGTGACGGCCGAGGACATGGCCGTCGAACGCCTGCGCCGCGTGCGGGTCGAACGACTGCCGACGGTGCAGGTGTGAGCTGACGATGTGGGCGGGGTGCCCTCACCTCGCTCCGGTAAAAGCTGGAACGCGCTCCAAGCACGTCGGGGGACATCGTGCCCCATCCGTCTCCCGCCCAATGCAAGCTGCCCCCATGTAGGAGCACGGTCTTGCCGTACCCCCGTTTCGTTTTCGATCATCACTGAGGGCGCAGGAAGTCTGCGCCCCGACAATTTTGAACGCCCTCACCCTCCGATGTAGCTCATCTCGACCTTCGGGCGCAGCTCGCCGCGCGCGAGCAGTTCGGCGCGCTCGTCGCTGTAGCGGTCCAGCCTTCCGCCCCACACGCGGCCCACAAACCGACGCAGTTCTTCATCGTCCGCGCCGGCGCGCAGCGCGCCAAGCACATCCCAGCCGAGCGCCGTGAACAGGCAGGTATAAATTTTTCCGTCGGCCGAGAGACGTGCGCGGTGGCAGTCTTTGCAAAAGGGCTCCGTCACCGATGAGATCAGCCCGATCTCGCCGCGCCCGTCGCGATAGCGGTAGCGGGCCGCCACCTCGCCACGATACGCCGGGCCGGTCGACTCCAGCGGCCACGCTGCGCCCACGCGCTCCACAATTTCGCGCGCTGGCACCACCTGCGCCGCCGACCAATGGTTCGTGTTGCCCACGTCCATGAACTCGATGAAGCGCAGCGTGTGCCCGCGTGTACGGGCAAATTCCGCCAGCGCCAGGATCTCACCGTCGTTCACGCCGCGCTGCACGACCATGTTGAGCTTCACCGGCAGCCCCGCCTGGCCCGCCGCCGCGATGCCGCGCAGCACCCGGTCGGTGGAAAAGCCGAGGCCGTTCATCCGGCCCGCCGTCGCGGGATCGAGCGAGTCGAGCGAGACGTTGACGCGGTCGAGACCGGCGGCGCGCAGCTCGGGCGCGCGTTTTTCGAGCAGCCAGCCGTTGGTCGTCAGGGCGACGTCGGGCACGCGCAGCTCCTGTTTGAGCGCCCGCACCAGGTCTGGCACATCGGCGCGCAGCAGCGGCTCACCACCGGTGAGCCGGATTTTTTCCACGCCCAGCGCAACGAATGCCCGGGCGATGCGCACGATCTCGGGCAACGTCATCAGTTGCGGGTCCTTGAGGAAGGCGTAGCCCGGCCCGAACACCTCGGCCGGCATGCAGTAGGGGCAGCGGAAGTTGCAGCGGTCCGTGACCGAAATGCGCAGGTCGCGCAGCGGACGGTGAAACTGGTCGCGGAGGTCGCTCATGGTCGGCGCGCACCAAAGCACAATCGGCGGGGAAAACCAACCCTCATGCAGCCATCATGTCGCACCCTTGCACGATCGCAGCGGGTTTGCTCCCACCTGCCGCTTGAAATTGGTTCTCGTTCTCCCCGCCAATCTCGTTTTCGCTCCCCGGCATCAATGAAGCTCACTGACTTGAACCGCGACGGCGGCATCGGCGCCAACTCCCTCCTGCTCCAGCTCGGCGACTTTCGCCTCCTCGTGGACTGTGGCCTGCACCCCAAGAAAACCGGCCGCGCCGCCTCGCCCGATCTCGCCCGCCTGCGTGGCCTGCGTCTCGACCTCATCATTCTCACCCATTGCCATCTCGACCACCTCGGCAGCCTGCCGGTCGTGATGCGCGAGCACCCCGACACGCCCGTCGTGATGACGCAGCCAAGCCGGATGCTCGCCGAGCGGATGCTCCACAACTCCGCCAACGTCATGCTCCGCCAGCGCGATGAGGAGAGCATTCCCGACTACCCGCTTTTCACCCACGAAGAGATCGAGCGCATTGCGCCCCGCTTCACCGCGCTGCCCTTTGGGCAGGCCAAAAAAATCCGCGGCGCGAAGGACGAGATCGAGCTCACCTTTCATCCGGCCGGTCACGTGGCCGGCGCGGCGGGAGTCGAGCTGCGCCACAAGCACCGCGCCATTTTCATCACTGGCGATGTGCTGTTCGACAACCAGCGCATCCTGCCCGGCGCGAAATTTCCCGCCGGCCATTTCGACACCCTCATCACCGAGACCACGCGCGGCAACACTGAGCGCGCCATCAAGCACAGCCGCGCCGACGAGATGGCCCGCCTCGTCGCCAGCATCAACGCCACCATCGGTCGCGGCGGCTCGTTTCTCCTCCCCGTCTTCGCGCTCGGGCGGATGCAGGAAATCCTCACCATCGTCGCCGACGCGCGGAAATTCAACCGCCTCGCCGAGTGCCCCATCTTTGCCAGCGGCCTGGGCATGGACCTCGCCGACTATTTCGATGAGATCACACGCAAGACCCGTCACCTGCAGTTCAGCAAAAGCGTCATCAAGGACCTGCGGATCAAGCCATTGCCGCGCCAGCTCAAACCCGGCGAGGACCAGAAACAAAACGCACTCTACATCATCAGTTCTGGCATGATGGTCGAGCGCACGCCCAGCTACACGCTCGCCAGCGGCCTCGTTGGCCACGCGCGCAACACGGTCGGCTTCGTCGGTTACTGCGACCCCGACACGCCCGGGGGCCAGCTCCTCGCCGCCAAACCTGGCGACGATTTTCTCTTCAAGACCGCCCATGTGAAGGCGAAGCTCAAGGCGCAGGTCGAGCGTTTCCACCTCAGTGGTCACGCCGACCGGGAGGAGCTGCTGGAGTTTGCCGTGCAGGCGACGCCGCGCAGTATTGTGCTCACCCACGGCGACCCGCCGGCTCGGAAATGGTTCGCCGACCAGCTCGCCGTCAAAGCTCCAGGGTCGAAGGTGCTCGACCCTGTGCCGGGACAGGAATATCAGGTGTGAGAAGTCATGCAGAAGCTAGGAAGCATGGGAAAGCCGTATAAATGGACGCCATAGGAAACACAGCCGATGATCCGGCCCGGTTGCGGCGGCGTATCCGGTGGGTGCTGGGTTTTTTTATTATCGCATTGGTGCTGAGCGGGGTGACGGCGTTTCCGCTCCTGCACGAGCTGAACTGGCTTTGTGCGCGGCTCGGCTTCGACGTGACCGTTCTACCCGAAGGACACACCGGGCTCGCCTACTGGCTGCTGCTCGTGCGCCACGCCCTGGCCGAGGAGCGCGCGCGTTTCCCGTTTCTCGCCTACGGCACGGACTGGCTGGCGTTCGCGCACATCGTCATCGCGTTTTTCTTCGTCGGACCGCTGCGCGACCCGGCGAGAAATATCGCAGTGCTGCGCGCCGGCATGGCGGCGTGTGTGGCGGTCGTCCCCCTCGCGCTTATTGGCGGCGAGGTGCGTGGCATCCCGCTCTACTGGCGGCTGCTTGACTGCTCGTTCGGTGTCTTTGGCCTCGTGCCGCTCTGGCTCCTGTGGCGCTGGACGAAACGGCTCGAAGATTCGGAATTTAATAAAAATAAATAAACCATGAGACAGGGTCAGATTATTGGTTTTCGGGCTTCTGAATGTTGTCTCGGAAATTGCGGATTTTCCACCGAGACCCACATCATGTTTGCATCAGACCGCGCAGCCGCGCACTCATCGCCGGGCTGCCGGCGCAGTAGAGGATGCGCGGCATCTTCAGGTCGAACTGGCGCATCGGGAACTGCTCGCCGTTGAGAAAGTGTACCTCCCCGCCTGCTCCGAGCACGATGGAAACCGCCGCCGCGAGGTCCCAGATCTTTACGTTGAAATCCACACAACCGTCGAGCAGCCCGGCGGCGACGTAGGCGAGGTGCAGCGTCGCGGTGCCGAGACCGCGAATCTTGAACTGACCGAGCACCGCATCGGCCAGCGGCAGGAACTTCTTGTCCGCCGGGCTGTGGAACCCGATGAGAGTCTCGGGCGTCAGCGGCTTGTCGTTCACGCGCAGCGCCCGTTCTCCGTCCCACGCGCCAAGGCCCGGCCCGCCGTGCAGCAGTACGCGCCGGCTCAGGTCATAAACGACACCATAGGCCGGCTGGCCGGCCCGCACCAGCCCGAGCGAGATGGCGCAGTGCGGGATGCCGAGCGCGTAGTTGTTGGTGCCGTCCACCGGGTCAAGCACCCACGCGAACTGAGAAGTCACAGGGATGGGTGCGCCGGAGTCGGCGAGTTCTTCGCTGAAAAACTGGTCGGCGGGAAACTGCGCGCGCAGCTCGCGGAAAATGTTTTCCGAGATCGCGACATCCACCGCCGTGACACGCGTGCCGTCGGCCTTCCACTCGCTCTTGACGCGCCCAAACTCGCGATGGAGCAGTTCGGTCTGCGCGAGCACGGCGTGTCGGGCGGCGGCGATGCGGGCGGTAATTTCGGAGCAAGCCATGATCGCACACCAAACACACAAACGGTTACGAAAACAAAGCGCATTATTTACGTCGCTCAGGTGCGCAAGACCCGGGCTGCGTGAGGTGTGGCAGCTAGCCGCTCCGAAGCTGCAGGGCGCGGACATGGGCGCAGCCGGGGAGGGCGCGGATGCGGGCAACGATCATCGCGCGGTGCAGGAAAAGCTCGTTGCGGACGACGGAGTGCGAGGCGAGCACGGCAAGCCGGCCGCGCGGATCAATTTGCGCGGCGTGCGAGTAGGCGGCATTGGCCGCGCCGACCAGTTCCGGCCAGTGTTCGCGGATGGTTTGCTCCACTGAAGGCCGGCCGACCTGATGCTTTACCAGCAGGTCCTCGATGAGGCCGGCCATTTCGCGTGTGGGGCGGCGGCGCATCCGGGTGGGCGTGGCATCTGGTACGCCACGGAAATCCGCGATGAGCCGTTCGGCGGCGCGGGAGAAATGAACTGGTTCGGAGGCCATGGTTGGCTGAAGCGAAGGGAGCAGGCTGAGAAGATAATCGTGGCACGCCGACTGCATCCGGTCTGAGGCACTCAGGCCGACGCGCCTTGCAGGTCGTAGAGCGACTTGTAAAGCGGGCTGGCACTGTAGACCTGCGCGTGCGGGCCGGCGGCGACGATGCCGCCCTTGTCGAACACGAGAATGACCGAGGCGTCGCGGATGGTGCTGAACCGGTGCGCGATGATGAGGACGGTGCGGCCGGCCATGAGTTTTTTCAACGCGATCTGGATGAACTCCTCGCTTTTGCTGTCGAGGGCATTGGTGGCCTCGTCTAAGATGAGGATGGGCGCGTTGCGCAGGAAGGCGCGCGCGAGGGCGACGCGCTGGCGTTGGCCGCCGGAAAGCGAGGAGCCGCGCGGGCTGACGATGGTGTCGTAGCCTTGCGGAAAGGCGGTGATGAAGTCGTGCGCAAAGGCGTCACGCGCGGCTTGCTCGACCTCGGCGCGCGTGGCGTCTTCGCGACCAAGTAGAATGTTGTTAAAAATCGTGTCGTGGAAGAGGACAGTTTCTTGCGAGACGATGGCGAGGTTGCGGCGCAGGTCGGCGAGACGCATCGTGCGCACGTCAATGCCGTCAACGGTGACAGTGCCGGCGACAGGTTCGTAGAACCGCGGCACGAGGTTGGCAAAGGTGGTCTTGCCCGCGCCAGCCGGCCCGACGAGCGCGCAGACGGTGCCGGCGGGGATGCGGACGGAGACGTCGCGCAGCACGGGCGTGTCGGTCCGGTAGGCAAAGGACACGTGGCGAAACTCCACCTCACCTCGCAGACGTGAAACGGGCGCGGGATTGTCGGGATCGGCGATGGTGACCGGCTCGTTGAGGATGGTTTCGAGCCGGTCGAGGGCGGCGGTGCCGCGTTTGAGCTCACTGGTGATGCCGCCGAGCCGTTTGATGGGATCATAACTGGCGTAGAGCGCGGTGATAAGCGCGAGAAACGACGCGAGTGGCACATGCACACGATAAGCGTAGACAAGGGTGAGCGAGATGCCGAAGGCGGAGATGATCTCGATGGCGGGCGTGAGCGCCTGCGCATATTTGACAGCCTTCATCTGGGCGGTGATGAGCGCGCGCGTGACAGCCCCAAAGCGGGCGACCTCGCGCGCCTCCAGCCCGAAAGCGCGCACCTCGCGCGCGGCACCGAGGTTCTCGCTGAAGCGCTCGGTCACGGTGCCAAGGTGGCCTTGGATCTGCGCGGAGCGCTTGATGAGCTTGCGGCCGACATAGCGGATGGGAAATACACACAACGGCACAAGCGCGAGGCAGACGAGCACCAGTGTGATGCCTTTCTGGGTGAACGCCTGATAGACCAGGAACCCCAGTGAGCCGACGAGTGTCGCGGGTTGTTTCATGATCTCGTTGGTGACGGTGGTGAGCGTGAACTGGAGCTGGTTGGTGTCGGACAGGCCGCGCGAGATGAGGTCACCCGTAGTCTGGCGTTGGAGAAACGACAGCGGCAGCACCTGGAGCTTGCGGAAAAAATCGAGCCGGATCGCCTCCAGTACGCGCACGCCGCAGAGCTGGATAAGATAGCTGTTCAGGTAGCCGGCCACGCCGCGCACGATAAAGACCGCGGGCAGCCAGAGGGCGACAAGCACGAGCTGGCCGGTGGAAAGCGGCATGGCGTCTGCGGCGAAAATTTTCGGGAACACCCACTTGACCATGAGCGGCAGTCCGGCGCCGTTGGCCACACCGTAGATCAGCGCGCACACAAGCGCACCGCCGAGCGGCAGCCGCACGGTGCGAAGATAACGAAGATAGGGGCGAAAACGTTTCACGGCCAGGGCATTTCAGTCCTTCGCGGCGCGCACGTCGAGCGCATCCCGCAGGCCGTCGCCGAAAAAATTGAGCGAAAAAAGTGTGAGTGAAAAAATGCCGCCGGGGAAGACGAGCAGCCACCAGCATTCCTCCATGTGCTCGGCACCGTCCTTGATGAGTGTGCCCCACGAGCTCATGGGTGCGTCCACGCCGAGACCGAGGAAACTGAGGAACGCCTCCAGCATCATCACCGCTGGCACCGTGAGCGTGGCATAGACGACGATGGGGCCGAGGGCATTGGGCAGCACATGACGGAAGAGGATGCGCCCCGGACCGTAGCCGAGCGCGCGCGCGGCCTCGATATATTCCATCTTTTTGATCGCCATCACGTGGCCGCGTACGATGCGCGCCATCGTGAGCCACTCAACCGCACCGATGGCGGCAAACATCACGAGAACTTTTCCCGCACCCTGCCAGCTGCCAAAACCAGGCAAGCCGGTGAGCCAAGCGTCGAAATGTTGCATCGGCACTTTCAGGAAAACGAGCAGCAGGATGACGATGATCGTGAAAGGGAGGGCGTTGAGGATGTCGGCGGCGCGCATCATCAGCGTATCAGTGCGTCCACCGCGCCAGCCGGCGACGGCGCCGTAGGTGACGCCAATGACGAGTGCGACAAAGGAGGCGACAAAGCCGACGAGAAGGGAAATCCGTCCGCCATAGAGGAGACGCGCGAGCAGGTCGCGGCCGAGGGGGTCGGTGCCGAGCCAGTGCGCGGCGCTGGGCGGAGTGGAGCCGAGGGAGAGGCTTTGCTCGCGCCACGAGGGTGCGAACAGCGGGCCGAGAACGTAACAGAGCAAAACGAGCGCGAGCAGCGTGATGCCCCCGAAGAGGGCGAGGCGGTTTCGGCACAGGCGACGCCAAGCATCCTGCCACGGGGAGAGGCCGGCGGCCACCGCCCCAGGCGGTGAATTGCTTCTGGATGGCTGGTTATCGCTCATGGAGCGGCATGGGTTGTAAATGGGGAATGATCTGGCAGCGCTTATTCCAGGGTCAGCTTTGGGTTCATCCACGCTTGGAGGACGTCGGCGAGGAAGTTGCAGACGACGATAAACGTGCCGTAGACCACGACCGTGCCGAGCACGAGGGTATAGTCGCGGTTGGTCACGCTGATGACGAAATCGCGGCCGAGGCCGGGAATCTGGAAAATGGTCTCCACGACGAACGACCCCGTCAGGATTCCGGCGGCGGCGGGGCCGAGCCAGGCGACAACCGAGAGCAGACCGCCGCGCAGCGCGTGCCTGAATACCACGCGACTTTCCGAGGCACCCTTGGCGCGCGCCGTGCGGATAAAATCCTGGCCGAGCACCTCGATCATGCCGCCGCGCGTGAGACGTGCGATGGGGGCCGCGTAGGCGATGCCGAGCACAAGCACAGGCAGCACGGCGTCGCGCGTCTCATACCAGCCGGAGGCGTTGAACCAGTGGAAATGTACGGCAAACACGAGCGCGAGCAACGGTCCGCTGACAAACGTCGCCACGCACAGGCCGGTGAGCGCGAGGGCCGAGACGCCACGGTCGGTCCAGGTGTTGTGCTTGAGCGCGGCGAGGGCGCCGGCGCCGAGGCCGAAACCGAGGGCGACAAGGAGTGCGAGCGAGCCGAGGGTGAGGGAGACGGGCAGCTCGGCGGCGATGATCTCGTTGACGGTGCGGTTGGCGTATTTGAACGAGGGACGCAGGTCGATGCCGAACGCGGCCTTGAGGTCGAAGCCGTTGCGCAGCGCGAGCGGGTGGAAAGTTTTCGGGCACAAGTCCCAGAGGTAATCGCGGTATTGCCTCCAGAGCGGGTCGTCGAGGTGGTAGTAGGCGTCGAGGTTGCGCTGAATCTCAGGGGGCAGGGCTTTCTCCCGCGTGAACGGGCCGCCGGGGGCGAAGCGTTGCAGAAAAAAAGTCAGCGTGATGATGACAAAGAGCACCGGGACGGCTTGCAACAGCAGGCGGCGGGCGAGGTAGCGGAACATTGCGGAAAAAAGGAAGGATAAGAAACGACGGCGGTCATGGCTCCAACCAGACGTATTTGTAGGGGTGGAGATCGAGGCGCGTGGGGAACCAGCCTTTCACCTTGGGACTGATGGCGTGGACGTGCGTATAGTAATAAATCGGAATCACGGGGCACTCGTCCACCAGGATGGCGTCCATTTTTTGGTAAATGCCGTAACGTTCGTCCTGTGTCTTGGCGGCGAGGGCGGACTGGAGGAGGCGGTCGTAGTCGGCGTTGACCCAGAGGGTGTCGTTGTTGCCGTTGTCGGAACTCCAGATTTCGAGAAAGACGTGCGGGTCTTCGTAGTCGGCAATCCAGCCGGCGCGCATCATTTGGTAGTTGTGCGTGTGCTGCGTATCTTGGTAGGCGGCCCACTCTTGGTTCGTGAGGCGTACCTCGACGCCGAGTTTTTCGCGCCACATCTGCTGGATGGCCTCGGCGATGGCCTTGTGAGCCTCGGAGGTGTTGTAGAGGAGCTCGATGGGCGGGCAGCCTTTGCCTTCAGGATAGCCGGCCTCGGCGAGGAGACGTTTCGCCTCGGCAAGATCGCCGCTGAGACGGGCAATGGGCGTGTAGCCAGCGGTGCCAGGGTAGCTCACGGCGTAGGCGGGAAGCTGCTCGCCTTTCGTGATGTTTTTCACGATGGACTCGCGGTCGATGGCCAGCGCGAGCGCACGGCGCACGCGCTTGTCGGTGAGCGGCGGTTTGGTGACGTTGCAGCGGTAAAAGTAAATGCCGAGGTAGGGCTCGATGCGAAACGTGTCCGCATGGTCGCGGCGGTAGGTGTCAATTTTTGAGAGCGGCATCGTGTCCGTGGCGTCGAGCCGCCCGGTGCGAAACGCCTGCTCCTCAGCGGTCGCGTCATCAATCGCGTGAAACTCGATGGCGTCGAGCTTCACATTGGCGGCGTCCCAGTAAAGCGGGTTGCGAACTACGGTAATTTTTTGCTTGGGCAGCCACTCTTTCAGAATGAAGGGGCCGTTGCCGACAATGTTTCCGGGCTTCGTCCACGCGCCATTTTTGGAGTCAGGCGGCCCGAAGCGCTCGATCACTTTCAGCGGCACGACGTCCCACGCCTGATGGCAGGCGATGATGTTGAGCAGGTAAGGCGTGGAGTTGAGCAGCGTGACGCGCAGGGTGCGTGCGTCGGGCGCAGCAAAGCCAACTTTCGAAAAATCCGCGAGCCGGCCGTCGTAATAATCCTTTGCGCCGACGACGAAATTATAGAGGAGGTAGGCGTATTCGGAGGCGAATTTGGGTGAGAGCATCCGGCGGTAGGACTCAACGAAGTCCTGCGCAGTAACCGGTTCGCCGTCGGCCCATTTGGCGTTGGCCCGGAGGTGAAACGTGTAGGTGAGGCCGTCGGGCGAAATTTCCCATGCCTCGGCGACGCCGGGCAGCGGATGCAGGTCATGCGGGTCGGGTGTGAGCAGCCCTTCGAACAGCGCCATGACGATTTTACCTTCGGTGACACCCGAGATGTCCTGCGGATCAATGCCTTTCGGCTCCGCGCCATTGCCGAGCCGGAGGATTTGTGGCCGGGGCGCGGCTGCGGTGCCAGCCGGCGTGGGAAAGGTGGCCGAAGCATCTTTTTTACCGCAACCGGTGAACGTGAGCAGCGCGGCGGTGAAGAGGACGGAGAAGGCGCGTGAAAACATGGCGAAACGCAAACAGCCAAAGGCCGGCACGGCAAGCGCGGCGCGCTCGCGGGCGAAGGATTGCGGAACGGTTTTCGTTGCCCGCTTATCGGGCCATTCCGACGGTTGGAGCCGGTGTGTTTTGAAATGGCCCGACGGGCACCAGACCATGGGTTTACGCCAATTCTCTCGCCCGCCGCTGGCTCAAGGCACGGTGACGCTGGCGGTCAAGGTCGCGCTGGCGCCGGCGGAAGTGACGGCGCGGATGCGGTAGGTGTAGGTGTCGGAACTGGCCGTCTCACTGAAGCTCGTCCCGGTGGAGGAGCCGATCACGGTAAAGCTTGCAGGCGAGGCTGACGCGGCCCGCTCGATCACATAGGTCAGGCTGGGTGCTGCGGCGGTCCAACTGAGCACCACCATGCCGAGCGAGGAGCTGTAGGCGGCAGCGAAGCTCGTGGGGGCCAACGGCACCGAGACGGTCGAGAGCGGACTGATATTGAGCCGCATGAAACGCGCGCCGGAGCTGGCCGCCGGCACGCTGTCGCGCACGGTCATGCGGGCGAGGTAGGTTTGCTGGACGTTGGTGTTGTTGCCGTCCACGGCGAGCACGAAGGGGTTGTCCGTGAGGCCGCCGAAACCGGAGAGGCTGTGTGCTCCGGAGGTGCCGGCATAGGGTGGCGTGAGCGACACCAGTGTCGTCCATGTGACCAAGTCGGGCGAGGACTGCACATCAATCTGTACATCGTTGGCACGCGTGTTAAAGTCAAAGGTCTCAGTCAGGTAGGTGCCGTTGCCACCGGGGAGGACGGTGAGGGTGGGGAAGCCGTTCTCCGTCGTCGGTTGGAAGAGCGTCTGGGGCGAGCCGGCGAGGCTTTTGCCAAGAGCGTAGTCCTTGATGAGCGAGGCGAACGGAGCACTGTTGGTGAAAGTGACGGCGGTGATCGCGGCGCCGATGGAGGTGTTGCCGGTCGCGTTGCCCAGAGTGCTGAAGATTGTCTGGCCGAAATACTGGCCGGCGTTGAGCGATGTCGGGACCGTGGTGAGGGTGAACGTGTTGGGGTCGAATTGGAGGTTGGTCTCGCTGGATTCGGTGATCTGGTTGTCCGAGTCCACAAAGGTTCGAAAGTAGAACTTGAAGGTGCTGAGCTGCGGGGCCTTGGCCGCGATGGTGCCGTCGTCCTCCGGTGTGCCGGCGGTCACGAGGCCAAGTGCGACGAGGGTGTCGCGCAAGGTGGGCAGATCAATGAAGTGCGTGACGGTTGCACTGCCGCCATTGGGGTGCTGGCCACTGACCTCAGGGAGAAAGAGGTTGTAGGTGACGGGGGTGAACGACTTCACGACCGTGCCTTGGGTCAGGTACGTCGCGGTAGTGGCGATGGCCATGAGGGT
>CAIQBC010000213.1 GCA_903869955.1 uncultured Opitutia bacterium | reverse complement strand
GCTACGGCCGCGTCTTCGTGGGCCACAACGGCGCGCAGTCCTACTATGGGGCCCGGGCGTTCCGTGGCTCGCTCAGGGTCTGAGCCTACCGGCCATCTTTCTGTCAATCAAAACTAACAAAAAGAGGCCTGACTCCCTCGGCTCTCCCCTTGACCCAGATTTTCATCCCTTCCTGCTCGACTTGAGGTTGTAACGCATAGTGACCGTTTGTCGTTTTCGAGGCCAATTTTAGGGATGGAAACAGCGTTCGTGGACGAAGCCCGTTTGGTCAGTCCTATACGAGACTGGTGACGAGGCATTCAATATCTCGGACGCAGGACAAAATTTGAAGCCCTATGAAAGAAGGGAGGGGGCTTGCTTTGGCGAAATTGGTTCGATCCAAAGGAGTCAACGCAAAGGCGTGGAGACGCGAAGGCAGTCCGGGGCGAGGGCACCCCGGCTCCAGCGGACAGGAAAAAGGGTCGGTGTTTGACCGGCCCTGTCTCTGCGCTCACGCGCAGGGCTCCATTTTCAAGCGTGGTCGTCTCGGAGAGACGTCCCTACCCCGAGCTACACAGAGTCCCACTTCCTACGAAGCGGGCTACGACGGACTCACGTGCCGAGCTGGTAGCGGACGAAGCGGCGGACCTGAATGTTCTCGCCGGTCTTGGCGATGCGCTCGGTGAGCATCTCCTTCACCGTCTTGTCGGGCACCTTGACGAAAGGCTGGTCGAGCAGCGCGACGGTCGAATAGTATTTCTCGATCTTGCCCTCGACGATTTTTTGCACAGCGGCGGGGGGCTTGCCCTCAACCTGCGCGGCGGCGATCTCGCGCTCCTTGGCGAGGTCGGCCTCGGGCACCTCGTCACGGCTCACACACACCGGGCTGGCGGCGGCGATGTGCAGGCAGAGGTCACGCACGAAGGCGCGAAAATCCTCATTGCGGGCGACGAAGTCGGTCTCGCAGTTGACCTCAATCATGACGCCGACCTTGCCTCCAAGGTGAATGTAACTTTCCACGACCCCTTCCTTGGCGGAGCGGCCGGCAAGCTTGTCCACCTTGGCGCCGAGCTTTTTGCGGAGAATGGTGATGGCCTCGTCCGTGTTGCCGTGGGCGTCGGCGAGGGCTTTTTTGCAATCCATCAGGCCGGCACCTGTCTTTTCGCGAAGGGCGCTGACCATCTGGGCGGTGATGACTTGGCTCATGGGTGTGAAAGGCGAAATAAAAAATGCGGGCAGGGCGCGCGTCAGGCCTTGGGGGCGGCGATTTTCTTGCGGGCCAGCGGCTTTTTCTTGGAGGCGACGGGTTCACCCTCGACCTCGGCGACCAGCTCGGCGGGCAACGAGACCTTGGACAGGTCCACCTCGCCCTCGGGGGCGGGGACGATGCCGGCGGACTCGGCGACCTCGGCGGTGGCAGCCTTGAGGTCGGACTGGCCGCGGGCAGCCCGGCGGCTCTCACGCTGGGCAACGCCGGACTGGATCGCGCCGATGACGGCCTCGACGATGATGCGGATGGACTTCACCGCGTCGTCGTTGCCGGGGACGGGATGGGAAAGCTTGGTCGGGTCGGAGTTGGTGTCCACGAGTCCGACGCAGGGGATGTTGCAACGGGCAGCCTCGGCCACGGCAATGGCCTCGTGGGAGGCATCCACGATGAACATCGCGGCAGGCAGGGTGGGCATCTCGAGGATCCCGGAGAAATTCTTGGTCATGCGGACCATCTCGCGGCGGATGGCGGCCTGCTCCTTGGCGGCGAGCTTGGCCATCTCGCCGTTGGTCTCCATGACTTGGTATTTTTTAAACTTGGCGATGGACTTCTTGACGGTGGCGAAATTGGTCAGCGTGCCGCCGAGCCAGCGGTCCACGCAGAAGGGCATGTTGGTGGTGTTGGCCGCCTCGCGGATGATCTCGCGGGCCTGCTTCTTGGTGCCGACGAGCAGCACCTGGCCGCCGCTGGCGACGGTGTCCTCCAAGAAGGCGGAGGCCTTGGCGAGCAGCTCGTGGGTCTTGCCGAGGTCAATGATGGTGATGCCCTGGCGGTGGTCGAAAACGTAGGGCTTGGAGCGGGGGTTCCAGCGCTTGGTCTGGTGGCCGAAGTGAACGCCGGCGTCGAGGAGGTCTTTGGGGGTGATGGCGAGGGACATGGTTCTGAGGGTGATCTGAGGCACCGGAGGGCGCCCAGGACGGCCGGTGGGCCGCCTTGCGATCGGAGTTGGTGGTTGGTGGTTAAGGTTTGAGCTGGCCCTTTCGAGGGAAAGAGCGGCCCATCACAGAGAACGTGCCGCCCGCTGGCAAGCGCGAAGTTTTGGCGCCGCCGAAAATCGCGCCAAGGCCCATGCAGGCTATTTGCAGCCCGGGACAAAACCCACCTGCCGCAGGGCCTCGTAGCAGGCGATGCCGGCGGCGGTGCTGAGGTTGAGCGAACGCAGTTCCGGGTTGGCGTGCGGGATGGTCACACGTTGGCTCT
Organism: uncultured Opitutia bacterium; assembly: GCA_903869955.1. Classification (GTDB taxonomy): domain Bacteria; phylum Verrucomicrobiota; class Verrucomicrobiia; order Opitutales; family Opitutaceae; genus CAIYUN01. The sequence continues at coordinate 13,979 of CAIQBC010000213.1, read as the reverse complement.
CGCCGATCTCGGCGTGCAGCCAGTCGGGCGCGCCGGAGCTTTCGTTGCCAAACACCAATCCGTCGCCGTCGGCATAGCGCGCGGCCCAGAAGCTCTGATCCGCCTTGGTAGTGAACAGCCACAGCCGGGCGGGGGCATGCGGGCTGGCGCGAAACGCGGGCCAGTCGGCGTGCTCATGGACATCGAGCGACTTCCAGTAGTCCATGCCAGCGCGGCGGAGGTTGCGGTCGTTGATCTCGAAGCCGAGCGGGTGGACGAGGTGCAGCCGCGTGCGGGTGAGCGCGCACATCCGGCCGACGTTGCCGGTGTTGGGTGCGATCTCGGGCTGGAAGAGAACGACGTGGAGCATGGCGGGATTTTTAACCGCGTTACCGAGCGAAGCGACCGTTTTGCCGTGGACGCGAAGGAAGGCGAATTATTTGGAAACAGAATCCCGAGGCAGAGCATTTACCACGGATAAACACGGAGCAAATCCAGGCACCGTGCAGAAGGTGCGACGAGGAAGAAGATCGGCGTTGGGACCCAGACGGCACTGAGGGCCAGGCTGAGGCAACGGAGTGGGATGATGGGAAAGGGAGGTCAGACGGATTTCTTACAGAAGGACGCGAAGAACGCGAAGGGGAAACCGGGAAGGCGAATCATGGCGTGGGCTGGACTTGGTGCGACTTGGTGCGACTTACTGCGACGGAGAAGGGATGGGATATAGGGAGAGAGGGGGAGAGACCGGGCGGAAGGCTTCAATAAGCCACCGGGATCTGGCCGTTTTTCGCATCATTTTGCACATCGAAGCGATCATGCCGCCGCCATTTTTTCCGCTCCCGACGGGACTGGTCGGCGGACCAGTCGCTGTGGCGGAGGCGGATGAGCTCGTGGGTGGCTTGGAGGACGGCGCGGGTCTTGTCCGGGCCGTCGGGCAGGAGGCTGGCGGACTGGAGCAGACGGGCGAGGGAGAGCGCGGCCAAGCCGGCCAGCCGGTCGGTGAGGTAGCTGCCGTTGGAAAGCGCAGCGACATCGTCGGCCTCCTCAAGGAGGCGGGAGGAAAGGACGAGGCCGTCCTGCTGGCGCTGCCAGTCGAGAAAGCCACCCTGCCGCCATTGGCTGAGGTTTTGCTTGGTGATAGGGTGGCCGCCGAACTGGGACTTGACCGCCTCGCGGGTAGCAGGCTGGCGGTTAAGCCACGACAGGAGTTCGTCGCCCTTCTCGCCGTCGTCGAGGCGGCGGTTGAGCTCATCACGGACCGCGCGAGGGAGGCGGGCGATCTTGCCGGTGTGGGAGCCGAACGGCACGGCCCCGTCAGCGCGCCCAAGACATTTGGCCGGCTCAACCGGCAACGGAGGGCTGACCGCGACCGAGCCGGAGGAAGGGGAAGCAGAAACAGGCGGGCGGGCGGGAACGGAACGGTTGTGGCCGGTCGCGATGGTGGTGGCGAGCGGGATGGAGGAGGAGGAGGTGGTGGGCATAGTTATGAAGTAATTGCCGCACTATACATAAGAACGCGTAGCATGCCAAGGGGGTGAAGATACAAAACACTATATGACATTATATAAAACAATATGACGCAATATAACACCATCCGACAACTCGTGACACAATATGACACCATAAATATTTAGCGACCGCAGGCACCGACTCAATTTGAAGCGATGGAGGAGCGGAAAAGATTTGATAAGACACTCCGAAATCCCGGAGGATCGGCGGGAATTTGCCCCTGCCGCCCGCTTTCGGGTGAATGGCGTCGAGCACATGAACTACAACCCAGAAAAGCCCACCCAATTTTTGCCGAGTGCGCGCAAACTGCAACTGCGCATGGCTTAGCACAGCAATTTTTCAGCCTTTGGTTTTTTATTCAAAAAATCTCCGCCGCCACTCCGGCTTCGGCAGCGGGCACGCAGTGTCCCATTGGCCGAAGAGCCGGTAACGCGTCCGGGCCACGAACCGGTAGCCCATGTCGCGCAGGCCGCGCGGCACGACACGCATCCATGCGAGCACGTTTGCGGCCGGGTTGCCGCACGCGCGCAGCGCGCCCACGACGCCGTCGGTGCGGAGCAGAAACTCCGGCCGGTCGCGCCGCGCCCAGTCGGGCACGAACACGAGCGTTTCAAAATCGTCCGCCGGCAGGCCGTGCGCGCGCAGGTAGGCCTGCGCCGCCGGGCCTTGCAGCGGTGCGAACCGCAGCGCGCCGCGCCGGTCGAGCCGCAGCAGGAACCGCACGGTGCGGTTGCACAGGCCGCACTCGCCGTCGTAGAGCAGCACGGGGACCGCCCCGGTCGCTCCTTCGCCGGGCTTCGGCGCGGCAAGGAGGTCAGGAGGCGGAGACGGAGGGCTGACATTCACGGACCAAATGAAAGCCGCCTTCGCATCCGCTGCAAGCTGCGCGACAGCGCAAATCATGAATGAACAAGCAGGGTTGAACCATGCCCAAAACCAGCAAAAAGCCGGACGCCTCACGGCGTCCGGCTCGAATGGAAGCATGAGCTGGCCGCTCAGCTCACCGCGATCTTACGCGGCTTGGCAGCCTCGGCTTTTGGCAGCGTGACGGTGAGGACGCCGTTTTCGTAAGTGGCGGCGACCTTGTCGGCCGACACGGTCTCGGGCAGGGCGACGGCGCGGCTCAGGGTGAACGTCTCCTCGCCTTCGCCGACCGGCTGCTTGCGCGCGGCGGTGATCGTGAGCGTGCCGTCGGCCAGCTCGACGTTGATGTCCTCGCGGCGCACGCCGGGCAGCTCGGCGCGGACGTAGGCGTTGCTGGCGTCTTGGCGAAGCTCGACCGGGAAGCGGCCGGCCTCCACGCCGCCGCCGGCGGCGGACGCGAGCAGATGACTAATCTCCGCGTCGAGGCCGCCCCACGGCGAGCGGACGAAGCCGGCAGGCGCAGGCGCGAAGGTGCGGTAGTTGGGATAGGTGCAGTGGACGAGTCTCATGGTGATGTTCTCCTGGTGATGTTTTGAGTTGGTGGTGGTTGATAAACGAACGGTGGCCCACGTTGCACGGGTGATGCCGGGCGGGGTATTTCGCGCAAGTGACTCGGGCGGCGGGACTTGGCCTTTCCGGGCGGTGCGCCACATGGGAAATTTTAGCGCGGCGGGCGCGGCGCGGTGGGAAAAATTTGCGCGATGCGGGCGGGACGAACAGCAGGTTCGCAATTGCAGGGCCGCAGGCTGGCGGTGCCTGCCTGGGCGGACGTTAGTCAAAGGTGCCGCCAGTCTGCGCCCCGACATCGGCAGGCCTGAAGCGACCGGCGCATGGCCCACCCAAAAAAATCCGTGCTCCGCGTGGCAAAGCGTGGTTGGCTGGGCGACCATTGAGCATGAACTTTGATTTCGACACGCCACCCGACCGCCGGGGCACCGACTCGCAGAAATGGCAGAAATATGCCGGCCGCGACGTGCTGCCGCTGTGGGTGGCCGACATGGACTTCCGCTCGCCGCCCGCGCTCGTCGCGGCTTTGCAGGCACGGGTCGAGCACGGTGTCTTCGGCTACGCGCGGCCCGTGCAGAGCACCGTGGACGCATTCGTTGGAGCGTGCGCGCAACGCTACGGCTGGACCGTGGACCCCGCCTGGCTCGTGTGGCTGCCGGGGCTCGTGGTCGGGCTCAACGTCGTCACGCAAGCCTGCACGGCGGCGGGCGACGAGGTGCTCACGCTCGCGCCGGTCTATCCGCCGTTTCTCACCACGCCGCGCCACAGCGGGCGCGTCTCCACGCAGGTCGCGTGGACGCTCAATGCGGGGCATTGGGAGATCGACTGGGAAGCGCTGGAGAGCGCCGTGACCCCGCGCACAAAAATCTTCCTGCTCTGCAACCCGCACAACCCGCTCGCCCGGGTCTGGCGTCGTGACGAACTGGAGCGGCTCGTGGAGTTCTGCCTGCGGCATGGCCTCGTGCTCTGCTCCGACGAAATCCACTGCGACCTCATCCTCGACCCCGCGCTGCCGCACATCCCGACGGCGACGCTGTCGCCCGAGATCGCCGCGCGCACGATCACGCTTATGGCGCCGAGCAAGACCTACAACGTCCCCGGCCTTGGCACCTCGCTTGCGATCATCCCCGACGCCGCGATGCGCGCGAAGTTTGTGCGCGCGACCGCCGGCATCGTCGCCGAGGTGACGGGCCTCGGCTACACCGCGTGCGAGGCGGCCTACCGCGACTGCGAGCCGTGGCGGCAAGAGCTGCTCGCCACCCTGCGCGGCAACCGCGACTTCCTCGCTGACTTCGTCGCGCGCGAGCTGCCCGGCGTGAAACTGGAGGCGCCCATCGAGGCGACGTACCTCGCGTGGCTCAACGTCGAGGCGCTCGGCCTCGCCGACCCGGTCGCGCATTTTGAGCAACACGAAGTCGGCCTGAGCGACGGCGCATTTTTCGGGGAGCCGCGCGGCCGCCACGTGCGCCTGAACTTCGGCTGCCCAAGGGCGACGCTCGGGGAAGCGCTGGCGCGGATGAAACGGGCGCTGAAAAAATAAAGCGGAGAGCCAGGAAGAAATCCCCGGCAACGGCTGCTGGTTTTTCTCCTCCGTTTCATGGCTTCGTGGTTTCCTGCTTAAAATTCCCGCCCTTAATCTTTCCTGATGCGCCTCGGCCCCTACACGCTTTCGTCAAACCTGTTTCTCTCGCCGCTGGCGGGCTACACCAACCTGCCCATGCGGCTCACCGTGCGCGAGCTGGGGGGACTCGGCTGGGCCACGACGGATCTCGTCAACGCCCGCTCGCTGCTGGAGCGCAGCGCCGGCGCGATGCGGCTGGTCACGACGTGTGCGGAGGACCGGCCGATGGCGATCCAGCTTTTCGGGAGCGTGCCGGAGGAGATGCGCGATGCCGCCGTGATGTGCGAGGCGCTCGGGGTGCAGGCGGTGGACATCAACATGGGCTGCCCGGTAAAAAAAGTTGTCAGCATTGGCGGCGGCTCGGCGATGATGACGGCGCTGGACAAAACCGCCGCGCTCGTGCGCGGCATGATTGCGGCGGTAAAAATCCCGGTGACGGCAAAGATGCGCCTGGGCTGGGACGACGCCAACCTCACCGCGCCCGACCTCGCGCGGGTGCTGGAGGACGCCGGCGTCGCGGCGGTGTTTGTCCATGGGCGCACCCGCGCGCAGGGGTTTTCCGGGCGGGTCAACCTCGCGGGCATCCGCGCGGTGGTGCAGGCGGTGAAAACCATCCCCGTGATCGGCAACGGCGACATCACCACCCCGGAGGCCGCCCGGCACATGATCAACGAAACGGGCTGTGCGGGCGTGAGCGTGGGCCGCGGGGCGTTTTATGATCCGTGGATTTTCCGGCGGACGGAGATTTTTCTGCGGACGGGCGGACTGACGCCGGAACCGGACCTCACGGAGCGGGTACGTGTGCTGCGCCGGCACTTCGACCGCTACCTGGAATTTTATGGCGAGGAAAACGGCGCCCGGCAGTTTCGCCGCGTCGCGCCGTGGTATGCGAAACGGTTCGGGCCGGCGCGGGTGTTCAAGCAGGCGGTCACGCGCATCACCTCGCGCGCCGACTTTGAGTCGGCGCTGGCGGAATTCGCCAGCTGGCGGGCACAGTTTTGCGACGGGCACGGCCAGCTTTTGGAAAAATTTCAGCCGGAAAAAATGGAGGCGTCGTTCATGCGCGAGGACGACGGGAGCGGGACGGCGGAGCGCGAAGGCATCCGGGTGCCGAAGGGGCCAGTGGAGGTGTGGTGAGAAAGAGACGTTCCACCCGCATTCCAAATCAAACCCGCGCGCGCGGTCAGTATTTTTTCGTCACGACCGCACCGGTGCGATCGCGAAAGACGAGCACGCCCTTGGCTGCGTCCACGCTGTCAAAGACGATACCCTGGGCGTTGTCGAGGACATCGCCGGGCTTGACGGCACGGTTATTGATGATGGCAACGGTCTGGGTCGCGGTCACGCGGACGCTGATGTTTTTCATGCCATCCGCCCAGGCGCGGAAAGCGATGCTGGCCGCCGGGGCGGCGGGCGCGGGCGGCGGCGTGACAGCCGGAGGCGTGGGATTCTCCGGTGCGGGCATGGGGCCGGGCGTGGCGTGGTCGGTGGACGGAGGGGGATTGAGGGCGGCGGCCACCTGCGCCTGATTGTTGCGGGCCTCGGTGATCGCGGCCTGCGCTTTGGCGAAAGGCTGGCCGGGCTGGGAAGGCTGGGTGGCGAGAACTTGCGCGGCCTGCGTCACGGTCTGGGCGGTGGTCGCAGTGGCCGGGGCGGAAGCCGAGGAGCTGGTGGCAACGGCCGGCGAGGCCGGGCCGGGCGGCGCGGGCTTGGCCGCCGGCTTGGCGACCACAGCCGGGGTGGGCGGGAAAAAATAGGGCCACAGGAAATAAGCCGCGGCGCCGAGCCCGAGAACGAGCGTGGCGGCGAGGCCGAGGATCACGCGGCGCCGGCGGCGCGACTTGGACTTGGCGACAGCGGCCAGCGCGGCGGCCGGCGTCTTGGGCTGGAGCGCGGCCTCGGTCGCACCCGGCACGGCGGCGAGGTGAATTTTCGACGGGCCGCCTTCGGCCGGCTTCGGCACCGCCAGCGCAGCGGGGACGGACGGCGGCTTCGACGGGACGGGCGGGGCAGCGGTCGGAACAGGCGGCTTGAGCTTGAAATTGGGCGGCGGGGTTGTGCCGGGGGCCGAAGCGGGGGGCAGCGTCGCGGTGACGGGTGCGGTGCTGCCGGTGGCGGATGGCGGCAGGGCGATCTTCGGTTGCAGCTTAATCGCGGGCAGCGTGGCCCCGGCTGGTGCGGGCGGGGCTCCGGTTGCCGGCGGTTCGGGGCGGGGCGTGGCCGCGGAACTGACGGGCGCGGGAGGAGAGTCGCTGGCGGGAGCCGGAGCGGCCTTGGGCTTGAGCTTGAACACGGCTGGCGGCGTCTCGGGTGTGGCCCCGCCCTCGGCCGGTCTGGGCGTGGCCGGCGCGGTGGCCGGGCTGGCGGGAGACTCGACGACGAGCCTGGGCTTGAGCCGCGGCTTGGTGGCGTCTTCTGGTGCGGCCGATGGACCCTGGGTAGCTTCGTGGGCCGGTGGCGGCACGGCGGGCGGCCCGGATTCGCCCGGCTGCGGTGCAGCCGACCCGGGCGCGGAGTCTGGCCGGAGGCGCGGCTTCAAACGCAGCGGGGTCGGGTCGGGCTCGGTGCTCATCGCGGGTCAGGGTGGATTTTTTTCGCCCGAAGGCGAATCTAAATTTGCCCGGCGAGCGGGCCGTCAGGCGATTTCCACTCCCACCGGGCAGTGGTCGCTGCCCATCACCTCGGGCGAAATCCACGCGCGTTGCAGCGCCGGGCGCAGCTTTTCGGAGGCGACGAAATAGTCCACGCGCCACCCGATATTCCGGGCCCGGCAGTTCATCATCTGGCTCCACCACGAGTAGTGGCCCGGTCCGGGCTCAAACTCGCGGAACGTGTCCACAAAGCCCTGCGCCAGCAGCGCCGAAAAATTTCCGCGCTCCTCGTCCGTGAAGCCCGCATTGCGGCGGTTGGTCTTCGGGTTGGTGAGATCAATCTCCGTGTGCGCCACGTTCAGGTCGCCGCAGAAGACAACCGGTTTTCCTTTTTTCCCGAGCTGTTTCAGGAACGCCAGAAATGCGCCGTCCCACTCCTTGGTGCGATAGTCGAGCCGCGTCAGCCCACGCTGCGAGTTGGGCTGATAGACATTCACCAGAAAAAAATCCGCGAACTCCGCCGTGATCACGCGCCCCTCGCCATCGTGCCCTGCGAGGCCGATCCCATTCGCCACGCTTTTCGGCTTCACCCGCGTGAGCACGAGGGTGCCACTGTAGCCCTTTTTCACCGCACTGTTCCAATATGCCTCGTAGCCGGCCGGCCATGCGACATGCTGCACATCGCCCGGATGCGCCTTCGTCTCCTGCAGGCAGATCACATCGGCCCCGCCCGAGGCGAAATAATCCATCGCGCCCTTCTTGAGCGCGGCGCGGATTCCGTTGACGTTCCAGGAAACGATTTTCATGCGCGCTCCTTCAACCCCCCCGCCCCACCCGGCGCAAACCGATTCGCGCACCTCCGGCGTGGCATGGGCTCCCTCCCATCTTCCATGTTCGGCAAAACGCCCCCGACCCAGAAAAACGCGCCGAGGGCATCATGTCCCCCCTCCCCCACCCGGGACCTGCGGCCCACTTTCAGCCTTTCAGCTTTCAATTTTTCAGCCTTTTCTTCCGCCATGTCCGCCTTCGCGCCTCTCCCACTCGGCCAGCGCATCCCCGCCAGCCTGCACGCCGTCTCGTGCAGCCTGCCGACGATGCGCGCCGTGCGTGGCTATGAGGAGAAAGACCCCGCCATCACGCGCCACCTCACCTCCGGCTACCCGCGCTTTGTGGTGCACCCCTTCGCGCGCCAGCTCGCGGCCCACTTGGCGGCCACTGAGCCCGCGCTGGCCGCCCGCACCCTCTGGCTGGTCTCGTCTGAAAAAATGGCGCGCGCACTCCTAGCGCACCTCGGCGGCACCGACAGCGCCCGGCTTTTTTCCCGTGATCGTCTCCATGGCGTCTCGCACCCCGATTCGCCCGGCACGTTCAAGCGCGCCAAGCTCTTCCTCCAAACCTTGGGCGGCTTCCTCTCCTCCCGCGAGGCGGAAGATCACCTCGTCCATCTTGGCCGGTTGCCCACAACCTGCCCCGAGGAAACCTTGGCCGGCGACGCCACCGCTTGCGCCGCCGAAGTCCGCCGCCACCTCCGCCTCGCGCTCCCCGGCACGACCGATGCCGACCTTCTCCTGGCCAACTGCGGCATGGGCGCCATCTGGGCCGCCTTCCGCGCCGTGAGCGAGCTCCAGGCCGCGCGCGGCCGCACCCTCTGGCTCCAGCTCGGCTGGCTCTACCTCGACACCATCGCCATCCTCCAAAAATTCACCGCCGCGCCCGGGGCCGACTACGTCTACATCCGCGATGTCTTTGACCTCAATGCGCTCACCCGCCTCTTCGCCGCCCACGGCACGCGAATCGCCGGCGTCGTCGCCGAGGTGCCCACCAACCCCCTCATCCAGACGCCCGACCTGCCCGCGCTCGCCGCGCTTTGCCGCCGCCACGGCGCGCGTTTGTTGGTGGACCCATCCATCTCCTCCGTTTTTAACCTCGACGTCCTCCCGCACGCCGACGTCGTCGTCACCAGCCTGACCAAATACACCGCCAGTGAAGGCGATGTTCTCGCCGGTCTCGCGGCCATCAATCCCGCCGGTCCCGATGCGGCCGAGTTGCGCCGCCGAATCGCCGCCGAGGCCGAGCCGCTTTACCCGCGCGACCTCGCGCGCCTCGCCGCGCAAATCGGCCGCACGGATTCAGTGCTCACACAAATCCACGCGGGCACCGCGCGCGTCGCGGCGTTTTTGGAGAAGCATCCGGCGGTCAAGGACGTGTGCTGGGCGCTCTCGGCCGCTTCGCGGGACAACTACCTCCGCCTCGCCCGTGCGCCCGACGCCACAGGCGGCATGATCACCTTTACGCTCCGCGAAATCGGCGCACTGGAAAAATTCTACGACCGCCTGCGCCTGCCGAAGGGGCCGAGCTTCGGGATGACGACCACGCTCATCTGCCCGTTCATGTATCTCGCGCACTACGACCTCGTGACGACCCCCGCCGGCCTCGCCGAGCTGGCCGCCAGCAAGCTCGACCCCGACCTCCTGCGCCTCTGCGTCGGCACTGAGCCACCCGACGAAATCATCGCCGCCCTCGCCGAGGCGCTGGGGTGAGACTATTTGCGCCGTTCTGCCTTGAGAATCCCCGTCTCCGACGGCGAACAACATCTGCGTAATGACGTTGTCAGATAAAACGTGTCACACAAACACGTCCGGCGGGGTGCGGGCAAAGAAGTCCTCCATGTAGGCGGTGGTGGCCTTGCCCTCCATGAAGATGGGGTCGACCATGATCGCCTTGTGCAACGGGATGGTCGTCTTGATGCCGCGGATGAGATACTCGCTGAGCGCACGGTGGGCGCGGCGGAGGGCGGTCTTGCGGTCGGGGCCGAAACTGATGAGCTTGCCGATCATCGAGTCGTAGTAGGGAGGGATGGTGTAGCCGGAGTAGGCGTGTGAATCCACGCGGACGCCGAGGCCGCCGGGGGGGTAGTAGAGGCCGATGACACCCGGCGAGGGAGCGAAGTTACGCGCGGGATCCTCGGCGTTGATCCGGCACTCGATGGCGTGGCCTTTGGTGACGATATCGCCCTGGCCGAAGGCCAGTTTCTCGCCGTTGGCGATGTGGATCTGCTGCTTCACCAGGTCAATACCGGTGACTTCCTCAGTCACGGGGTGCTCCACCTGGATGCGGGTGTTCATCTCGATGAAGTAAAATTTTCCCTTGGCATCCACCAGGAACTCGATGGTGCCGGCATTCTCATAGGCGGCGGCGGTGGCGGCGCGGACGGCGGCCTTGCCCATGTCTTTGCGGAGGCCGGGCGTGAGGAAAGGGGAGGGCGACTCCTCGATGAGTTTCTGGTGGCGGCGCTGGACGGAGCAATCGCGCTCGCCGAGGTGGACGATGTGGCCGTGGGCGTCGGCGAGGATCTGGAACTCAATATGGCGGGGCTTCTCGATGTATTTCTCAATGTAGACCGCGCCGTTGCCAAAGGCTTTCTCGGCCTCATTGCGGGCAACGTGGAATTCCTTGGCCAAGGAAATGTCGTTGTGCGCGATGCGCATCCCCCGACCGCCACCGCCGGCGACCGCCTTGATGATGACGGGGTAGCCGGCCTTGTGGGCAAACTCGATGGCGACCTTCGTGCTGTCCACCGGACCGTCAGAGCCGGGGACGATGGGGACGCCGGCCTTGCGGACGGTTTCCTTGGCGACGGATTTGTTGCCCATCATTTCGATGGACTTGGACTTCGGACCGATAAATTTGATGTTACACTTCTCGCACTGCTCGGCGAAGCAGGCATTTTCCGAGAGGAAGCCGTAGCCCGGATGGATGGCGTCCACATCGGCGATTTCGGCGGCGGCAATGATCCGGTCGGCCTTCAGGTAGCTGTCGGCGCTACGGGGGCCACCGATGCAGATGGCCTCGTCGGCGAGCTGGACGTGCAGGGACTGGACGTCGGCTTCCGAATAAACGGCGAGGGTCTTGATACCGAGCTCGCGGCAGGCGCGGATAATGCGGAGGGCGATTTCACCGCGGTTGGCGATCAGGACTTTTTGGATCATCAGGGAAGCTTAGGAAAACAGGGACCGCACGGACCGCCAACGGCCACCGTATGGCCGTTTCACGCCAAGGCCGGGAGAAACGCAGGCCTGGCAGGAAGGGGGAGGTGAGGCAGGGAGGCGGTTCAAGGCGGGGCAGATCAGCCTTGTTTAATTTTGTAGAGCTTCTGGCCGTATTCAACGGGTTGGCCGCTCTCGACCAGAGCCTCGATGACGGTGCCCTTGGCCTCGGCCTGGATCTCGTTCATGATCTTCATGGCCTCGATAATACAGACGACGGTGCTTTCGACGACCTTGGCCCCCGGTTCGACGAAGGGCTTGGACTCGGGTGAAGGGGAGCGGTAAAAGGTGCCGACCATCGGGGACTTGATGTAGGAGATGCCCTGCTCCTCTTCGGTCGCCGCGGGTGCCGGGCTTGGTGCCGGCGCGGCGACGGGCGGAAAGGGAACCGCCGTGCCGGAAACGAGCGGAGCCACCGTCGGCAAGGCCACTGGCTCGGACAACAGGGGAAAGGGCGAGGCTGACCCGCGGCTACCGGTGCTGACAAAGGGCAGGCCATTGGTGCCCCGCCGGATTTTGAGTTTAAATCCCTCCTCTTCGACGGCAAACTCCGTGAGCTCGGAGCGTCGCATGAGGTCAATGATTTGCTTGATCTGTTTTAGGTCCAAAGTGTGCTTGGGTTGAGTGAGTATCCGGTCGGATGAGGGGTTAGAGCCGGTTCACGGTCAAGCGTTCAAAAAGAAAACAGCAAAAAAACTAAAAATGACGTTTTTTAGGCAAAAAAGAGGCAAAAATACGGGCATGGCCGTATTTTTTGATTAAAAATAGGGATAATTAAAGGGAGCGACCTCGGCGAAAATCATGGTTTTTTTGCCACCAACAAGAACATCGAACCGACCAAAGGCAGGTCTGCCAGCATGGCCCTCAAGCTGATTTTTTCGGGGGCAAAAGGCGAGGCCAATCCCCACATGGCCAGCAGCAGAACCGGTGGGGCAAACCGGATCGGCAGCACCCAGTAGGTTACCAAGTGAAACAAGATCAGCCCGATGGTCCAAGCCCGCAGCAGGTTTGGCCGGAAAATCGCCCAAAAAGCGAAAAATTGGAGATAAATGGTCCCCAACATCAAGGGCCAGCTTGCCCAAATATGATCCACGAGCCAGAGGCCGACGGGGCTTTGGGTCCCGGTTTCCGTCAAGCGATCCGCGATATGCAGGGCCATCGCCTGCGGTTGAAAGGCGGTGATTTCTCCGCGCGACGCCTGGTAGAGCGCCCCGGCAACCTTGCCCAGCCCCGACATGGTGTAGGTGAGCAAGACCAGCGCGTGCGCGGTCCAGAAGACGTTGAGGAAATCTTGCCGTTGGCGGCGGCCAGGCGTGGTCACACCGGTGTCTGGCAGGAAAACCAGCACCAGGGATGTGAGCACCCAGAGATGGGATCCGTGACCGATTTTCCCAACAGAATAGCCCAGGGCCGTGAACTGAAAAAGCCCCAACGCCGCCAGCGCGCGGCACCACCTGCGGCCTGGCGCGATTGCCGCCGCCAGCGCACCGAGCAAGTGCAGTGCTGTGACCAGCGCCGCCGCCATCAACATCCCCGTCTGATGGGCCCAGGCCACCGGCCAAAGCAACCCCGTTTCGCTGAATCCCGCCATCTCCGCCCAGGACGGCAACCCGGCGAACGCCAGATAAAGCAGCCCCGCGTAGTAGGCCTGCACGAGCACCCGCACCTGGGTATAGGCACGTGTTTGCCGTGCCCACGTGCCCGCACCAGCCGGTTGGGTTTGCCGCGCCAGCCGGCGTCTGATGGTTTGCCACCAAGGTTTGCTCATGGCTCGCCGATTTTGAACTCGCGCAAGATGCGCGTCTGCTGCGGGCCGCCGTGCAACCGCTCAATGGGGTTGTACGTGACTTCGACCAGCGCGTAGCGGCCAGCGCCATGGTTCAGAAAGTTTCCCTCCAGCTCCAAGCGCGCGACCCGTACGGCGGCCTCATTTCCCGACGCCACTCCTTGGGCCAAGTTTTGTGCCAGCCTGACCAGCGCCGGGGCTTGGGCAGCGGAAATCACCTCCCGGTCGGATTCCAGTGGCAGCGGGGTCTCATGGTGGTGACCTTGATATTCAAGCAGTAACAAGCCCGGTTTGACCTGCCACGCGCCGGGCGTGAGTGGGAAGAGGAACCACGAGTACAAGGGAAATACCTCCTGCCCAGACACAAGGAGTGTCCCCAGCCCACCCAACAGTTGCAACACCAGCACCGTCGCCAGCCAGCCTTGCCGCCGCAGATAGCGGCGTCTGAGCCAGCCAACGTCATGGGTCGGTGGGCCGGTTTGGGGAAATGAGGGTCTTTTGGAGGGGGGCATGGCAGTCGCTGGCTTGGAAGTCAGATTAGGGGGAGGGATGCATCATGTGCAATCGTCTCATTTTTTTCTAAAAAACCTCTTGACCCATCAGAGGCAGAATGCTTTCCTTAAGGCACCATGAACACCCCTCCTATCGCCCGCCCCTCCCGTCAAGTACTCGCCGCGTTGATTGTGGCCGCCCTTCTCGCTGCGCCAAGCGTGTTCGCCGCTCGAAATGGTGGAGGGCAAATGGGAGCCGGGGCCAAGAAGGCTCCTCCTGCACCCTCTCCCGACACGGTGTTGAAAGACAAATACGACAAAAATAAAAATGGGAAAATCGACCTTGATGAGCTCAAGGTCATCCACGACACGGATATGACTCTTTTCACCGAGCTGATGAAATTTGACGCCGATCACAACAATATTATTGATGCCAGTGAGCTAACCAAATGGGCCGATTCGAAGAAAACCAAGACCCCCGCCGGTGGTGCCGCTGGGGCTGGTGGTGGGGGGGGCGGTGGCGGT
>CAIQBC010000212.1 GCA_903869955.1 uncultured Opitutia bacterium | reverse complement strand
GTGCTCTTTCGCGCGGAGATGAAATCGCGTAAGTGCCTAGCCCATCGAAAAGTCGGCCCTCAAAAGAGCACAAGTATTCAGTAAAAGTGCTCCGGGCGAGTAAAAGTCCAAAACGCGATAATTTTGCTCTAAGCCGTGGATCAAGCGTCGAGCCTGCACTGGCCGTGCAAGGCCCGTGCAGGGTGGATGCAGGGAGCGAGCATGGCCTCCGGCCTGTTCACCTTTGTCAATGGCACCCCGCTCAGCACCGGCGGCCTCGGCCCGGTGCTCGGCGCGCTCGGCGGCCACCGCGACCGCATCCTGCTCAGCGTCGGCCTCGCCGGCGCCGCGCTCCAGGCCGGTGCCGCCACGCTGATGCCGGCGGGCGCGACCGACGCCACCGATTTTCCGACGGCGACCGCAGGAGCGACCGGCGCGGTCACCGGCCTCGTGGTGGACGCCGCCGGCGATCCCGCCCCCAACGTCCTGATCAGCTACGCCCCCATCCCTGCCAGCGCCACGCCCGTCTATTTACCCGGTAATTATCCGGCCGAAATCCCCGCCGCCATCACCGACGAGCTCGGCGTGTTCAACCTCCCCGCGCTTCCGCCGGGCGACTACGTTGTCACCGCGATCCTCATCTCCGCGCGCGCCAACTGGCGGCTGACCGGCACGCTCCAGTCCGTCGGCGTGAACGCCGGTGAAACCACCAAGCTGCCCGCCCCCTTCAGCCCGCCGCTCAAACTCAAGTAAAACCCAAACGCAAAAAATCCCTCCCATGAAAACCTCCCCTGCCGTTCCCCGTAGCCATCGCGCCTTTGGTGCGCTGTTCGCCGTGTTTGCCGTCGCCGGTTCGCTCCTGCTCGCCCCATCCTCCGCGACCGCCCAAGACGATGGCGGCGGGTTCGGCGGCGGTGCTCCCGGCGGGGGCGGTGGTGGGGGCGGAGGTGGACGAGGGGGTGGTGGCGGCGGCGGCGGCGTGCGCAACGGTGCGGCGAACGGTTCTTCCGGCTCATCCTTGGTTTTTTCCGGGCTGGCTCCCGCGCTCATCAGCAACCTCGGCCCGACCGCCCAAGGTCGCCTCACCACCGCACAGCGCGCGCTCGACGAGGCCCTCGCCGCGCTCAACCGCGCGACCGGCAGCAAGGCCGAGCCGATGTTTGAGGTTGCGGCGCGCAACGTGAACCTGGCCCGGGCGCACATCGTCGATGCGTTGGCTTTCCTGCAGGCGCACCCCGAGCTTAACGCGCTCCCGCCGGGTCCCGACAACTCGGCAGAGATCCCGGCCTACCGCCCGGTCAGCATCCCCTCGAACAGCGGCAAGGTGCCGAGCCTGAACCTCCTCTCCGCCGTCGAGGAGCTGAACACCGCGCTCAGCCAGTTCCTCAACAACCCCTCCACCACCTCACGTACGCCCGTGATCGGCGACCTCGGCGGCTTCCGCGAAAAAATCTCGAGTGACATCAGCCACGCGGCGGCAGGCGTGATCGCGCTCATCAACGCCCCGCCGCCGCGCGCGTGAGGGCCGCCACCACGCGCATGACCCGCACCGCGAACCTCCCCGGCCCGCGCCGGTTTTTTCTCGCCGCTGTCTTTGCGATGGGGGCCGTCAGCCTCGCCCAGACGGAGCGAGTGGCGGCGGCTTCCGACCGTGCCAGCCCAGCGAAGCCCGCCGCGTATTCTGCCGCCCAGTTCGCGGCCGTGCAGACGATGGTGGACGCCGCGTCTGCCGCGTCGGGCGCACTCGCGGGAGAAGAGCTGACCGCGTGGGAGAAGGCCCGTACTGGTCTCGGTGCGGCCATCAAGGGCCTGGCCCCCGCGTTCGGCGCGGACGGGTTTAACGGCAGGCTCAAAACCCTTGCCGGCGCGTGGCCCGCCCTCGAGCAGGCGGCTGATATCGCGCACGCACGCGCCGCCTACCTGAAAGTAAGCGACAACCTCGCCCAGATCGTGCTCGAAACGCGCGCAGCCGACACGCGTCTCGCGAAGGTGGTTGTGTATTATTGCATGGACACGGCAGACCCCGCGAACGCGCGTTGGGTCCAGCTCGCCGCGCCACTGGCGAATCCGTTTTGGGGCGTCCACATGGACAAAATGGGCCCCTGCTGCGCCGAGGTGAAACCGTAAAGGGCTTGGTGGCAGCAACGCCACTCCGTGGCGCCCGCAGATGAAAAAGTAGCGCAGGCTTCCAGCCTGCCTCCGCAGGCCGGCAGGCACGTGCCCGACCTACGGCTCGCGCGCTGAATCGTAGGGGCACAGTCTTGCTGCGCCCGCTCGGGCACCGCGAAATGGCGCAGCGAGACTGCGCTACAGCTCAGCCCCGCGCCACGACCTCACTTCGCCCCGCCCGCCGCCGAATTCGGCGTGGCGATGAAGCCGTGCGTCCGGGCCGCCGCGTCGTCGTAAAAGCCCACGAGCACGCCGCCCTCGATGCCCGTCACCTGCGTGGTGCCGGGCGCGGCCGTCGGCACGTCCACCGTCGTGAATTTTTTTGCGGCGCTGTCGTAAAGGAAACCGTGCCAGCCGGCGGCGTCCTGGAACTGCCCGACGATGCTCCCGCCTGCGATGCCGGTGACGCGCGTGCCCGAGTTGGAGCCGGCGACGGCGGCCGGGTGGTTGAGCGGCGTGTAGGCCGAGCCGTCGAAGACGAAGCCGGTGTAGCTCCCCGCGCCGTCGCGGTAATAGCCGACGAGCTTCCCGCCAGAGATGCCGCAGACGAACGTGCCCTTGAAGTCAGCCGGGCCGGACTCCTTGGCGGCGGGGTGGTCGAGAGTGACAAAGGCCTGCGTGGCGACATTGTAGACGAAGCCGTGGGTGTCGAATTTCTCCCCACGAAAATGGCCCGTGACATTGCCGTCGGCGGAGATGCCGGTGAGGTGGCTGCCCTGCGCGCTGGCGGGATGGATGATGGTGGTGAATTTTTTCGTCGTCAGGCTGTAAAGAAAACCGACCTCCTCCTGCTTGTCGGTTTCGCGATAGCCGACGACATTGTTACCCGCGATGCCCTTCGCGAAGCTGCCCATGTTGGGGCGGCGGCCGGCCTCGGGGTCGTCGAGCGTCGTCCAGGTCTTGGCCGCGACGTTGTAGATGAAGGAATGCGCCACGTAGTCCGCGTCGCGCCAGTAGCCGACAATGTTGCCGCGCGAGAGGCCGTTGGCGTAGGTACCGGCGGCGGTGGGCGCGTCGAGCGTTTGGAAATCAAAGGCCGCTGTTTGCGCGCGGGCCGGCGCGATGAGCCCGAGCAGCGTCAGGCCCAGCGCGAGCAAGCCGACAAGGGCAGACCGAGCGGTATTTGTTTCTAATCGCACGCCAAGGTCAGGACGCCGTTGGAGGGTTTTAAGTTTCACAGGCAGCATCGGATTATTGAGGAACCGTGGCAGGACAGAGAACCGGACTCGGAGCCGCTGCGGGCCTCAATGTGCGGCGGGAGCGGGCGCGGCGGCTTTTTCGGCCGGCCAGGCGGCGAGCGCGGCCTTGAGCGTGGCGGCGGTCTGTTCGCTGCGGCTGAGGACGAAGCGGTAGCGCAGCTCCATTTTATCGCCGGCGGCGAGCTGGATGGGTTTGGGGCCGAGGACAGTCTGGTCGCCGAAGAAAAACGGCGGGCGCTGCGTCGGGCCGTTGATCAGATACCAAGTCGCAGGCTTCCCGTCGGTGTTTTTGGCGTCGCTCAGGAACGCGATGCTGCCAGTGACCTTGCCGCCCTCGCTGAAATTGAAGCCCATGGCGGGCACATTGGGGCGCGCGCGTTCGCCAGTCCGGGTCTGCTGCGGGGTGCCATCGTAGTTGAACTGGGTCACCGGGCCGTCGGTGGAAACGTAGCCAATGGTGCGCGGAGCCATGCGGATGCTCATGCCGGCATAGCCGCCATTGTAGGCTCCGCCGGGCTCGCCGGGCATTTTCTGGCGGTCGAGCAGCGCACCCTCGGGGCCGGCGACGAAGCGGGCCTTCCAATCAATCGTGTAGCTGCCATTGGCATCAGGCGCGGAAACGGCAATTTCGCGGCTCTCAACCATGTCCACGCGGGCGGCGTCGTAATTGATGTAGGTGAGGCCCAGCTTGATCGTGGCGCTGCCGTCGGGCTGCGTGGCAATGACGGGCGTGGTCCAAGCAGTTTTGCCAGCGGGCAGCCCGCTCACGCGATCCTCCTCCCAATAGTTTTTCCCATTGATGTATTTCCATGAAAACCAGAGGCCGTAGTGCCACGGGTGGTCGCTGGGAGCGCGTTCGGTAACGTTGACACCGCCGACCGCACCGAGCGGATGGAAGAAGGGTTTGCCACTGCCGGCGGGGTCGAAGTTGAACTGCCACACGACGGCGTCGCCGGATTTCCAAGCGAGCGTGGTGTCGGAGCGCTGCCAGTCGGCGCGGAGGGCGGCGGGGAGCAATGAGAGCAGCAGGAGTGCGGACCGGGCGAGGCGGGGGCGGGCGGGGATCATCGGGAGAAAAATTTCTGGCGAACGCGATGATGGGGGGTGTTGGCGGCGGCTTCAAGCCTTCCGCCCGGCGACGAAGCGGGCCGCGCCATACGGGCCGCGCTCGGGGCGCGAGAGCATGGCATTGGCCTGGTCGTCGTTCACAAACCGCTCGGCCTTCACGTCCCAGTTAAGCGGGCGGCCGAGTTTCATCGCGATCCAGCTCACGATGCAGGCGGTGTTGCTGCGGTGCGCGATGGGGGCGGGCGCGAGCGGCTGCGCACGCGACTTCACGCACTCCAGCCAGTTCTGGTGGTGCTCGAGGCTGTGCGGCAGGTTCACGGTCAGGCCCTTCGGGTCGAGGAGCTTCTCGTTGCTCGCATCCAGCGGCTTCAGATCGGTCGGCTTCACGGCGGGGTCGCTCGCGGTGGCGGGCGCCGTTTTTTCGCGGGTGCAAAAAATCCAGCCTTCGTCGCCGATGAACTTGATGCCGTTGTTCAATTTGTCCGAGACCGTCATCCTGATGTCGCCGGGATATGTCAGCTCGATGTGGTAGGCCCCGTGGACATTCCAGATCTTGTTGGCCGGGAACTCGCCCTTGCCCTCGATGCGCGTCGGGCCGCTGAGCTCGAGGTTCATGCCCCAGTGCGCGGTGTCGAAATGGTGCGCGCCCCAACCAGTGATCATGCCGAGGCAGTAAGCTTCGTGGCGCAGCCAGCCGGGGCGCTCGGGGCCCTTTGCCGGATCATAGGGCTTTTGGGGATGCACGCGATCCTCGGTGTAAGCAACCTGTGCTGTCGGGCCAAGCCACATCTCGTAGTTGAGATTCGACGGCACGGGTTGCTCGGCAGGGTCGGGCTGCGTCGGGTCCACGGGCAGGCCGATCTCGACCGCCTTGAGCCGGCCGACGCGCCCGCTGCGGACGCACTCGCACGCTTTGCGGAACTGTTCGTCCGGCCCCCACGAGCGCTGCTGGCTGCCAACCTGCAGGATGCGGCCGGTCTTCGCGACGGCGTCGCGCAGCAGCACGCCCTCGGCATGCGTCATCGTCATGGGCTTTTGGAGATAAACGTCCTTGCCCGCGTAAAGTGCTGCGAGCGCAAGCTGTGCATGCCAGTGATCGGGCGTGCTGATGGTGACGGCGTCAATGTCCTTGCGCGCGAGCAGCTCGCGGTAGTCGCCGAACATCGCGATCTCCGGCTTCGGGGCGTTGCGGGCCGCGAAATACTCCTCGACCTTGGCCTTGCCCGCGACGACACGCTTTGAGTCGAGGTCACACACGGCCACCACGTCCGCCAGTCCGGACGCGGCGACGCCTTTCATGTCATGCGCCTGAGCGATGCGCCCGCAGCCGATGTGGCCGACGCGGACACGGTTGCTCGGTGCGTCGGCCCCAAGCAGTCGCGACGGGATGATGAGCGGCCCGGCGGCAAACCCGGCGGCAGCCAGGCCGGTCGTGTGGACAAAATCGCGGCGGGTGAGGCGCGGGGCGGGGGATTTCATCGGGCAGGGGTGACGGAAGCCAGGAGCTTGGAGTCAGAAGACGGAAGTGGGAGACGGAAAATAGGAGGGTAGAACTTTGGATCCAAAACTCAAGACCCTAACTCCAAACGCTTCACACAAAGAGCGCGAAGTGCACAAAGAGCAGACGCGTGGTGATCTTCCTGCTCGTGTCGCTGCAAATGACCGCCGCGCTGCGACCGCTGATCGACCCCGGCACGGCGGACCACCTCCTGCCCACCGCAAAAAAATTCTTCGTCACCCACTGGTTCGACTGCCTGGACGGCCGGGCCGGTGAGGCGGGCGCTGCAATTCGCTTGCCGGGCGCGTCCACGGCGAAAGCCTTTGCCCGATGAAGCTATTTGAACTCAAAGCCGAGATCCCTGCCGACACTGCCGACGCCGCCGACAACGTGATGCTCGAGCTCGGTGTCGCCGAATGGTCGCTGTTGCAGGACGCCATCGCGCAACGCGCGTGGGTGGTGGGAATTTTTCCCGACGAGGCGACCGCGCGGGCCCATTGGGCGCAACTGGTGATGTTGTTCTCGGCGGCAGGCATCAGAACGGCAAACCCGGGTTCACCCCGGCTGGACGGGATCAACGAGCCGGTCGTGCGCGCGCTGGCCGACCAAGACTGGCGCGACAGCTACAAGGCGCATTTCCAGGCGTGGCGTTGCGGGCGGCTGCACTGGGTGCCGGTCTGGGAGCGGGAGACGTATGTGTTGTTTCCGGGTGACGCGGTCATATGGCTCGACCCGGGTCTGGCATTCGGCACGGGCAACCACGAGACGACGCGGCTGTGCTGTGAACGGCTCGTCGCGAGCGCGACGCGGTTTCAAGTTTTGAGTGCTGAGTTTCGATCCCCAACCGCCAGCAAACCAGAATCTACCATCCAAAACCCAAAAGTACCCCGGGTCATTGATGCGGGCTGCGGCTCGGGAATTCTGGCCCTGTCGGCGGCTCGGCTGGGATTTGGCGAGGTCGTCGGCTTTGACAACGATCCCGAGGCGGTGCGGGTGAGCAGGGAGAACACCGCGCTCAACGGGCTTGCCGGCCGCGTGGATTTTTTTGCAGCCGACCTCGTTACCGGACTGGTCGGGCGGTCGGCCGAACTGGTGCTGGCAAACATTCAGGCCGACGTGCTCATGCGTTTCGCGCCCGCACTGGTCGGCGCAGTCGCACCCGGTGGTGAGCTGGTGCTGAGCGGCATCCTCGCCGTGGAACTGGCGCAGGTGCGCGCGGTGTTTGCCGCCGCCGCGCCCGGCTGGGCCATAGAGAGCCGCACGCTCGGTGAGTGGAGCGACCTGCGCCTACAGGCAGCCATACTTTTGGGGAAAATTTGAGCCCGAAGCCGGCGCAGGCGGGCTGAGTGCCCAGCCGCCTTGCATACGAGCAGTCCAAGCGCGCGGCCTTTAAGGTGGAGTACCCCACCTCCGGGTTACCCTACCCGCTCGCGGTCCGACAGCCAAGGCCACGCCCTCCGCCCATTGAAGGCGACACCCGACCCACGAGCCTTTCTCACCCGCTCCCCGCCCTACGATTGCTCTCATCTCGAGGGAACAAACAAGGTGGCCTTGCCTCCCATGTTGGACCGACCATGCTGCATCCCATGTTTTCTTTTGTCCGAATTTTGCCAGTAGTGCTGGCTGCGCTGCTGGTGCCCGACCTGAGTGGCGCCGGCGCGGCGTCGTTGCTGGCACCGGGCGCGGGGCGCACGTCGTTTTTCGACCCGCCCGATGCCAACGTAAAGGCGTCGCTCGTCGCCGCCGAGGGGTCGGTGCAGCCGGGGCGGGCTTTCACGGTCGCGCTGCGGTTGGAACACGCGACGGGCTGGCACACCTATTGGGTGTTCCCCGGCACCGGCCTGCCGACCACGCTCAAGTGGGAGCTGCCGCCCGGCTGGTCGGCCGGCGAAATCGGGTGGCCCTCGCCGGAAAAAATCATGGACGCCAAAGGCGTCATCACCGGCAACGGTTACACGGGCACCGTCTATCTGCCCGTCACACTCATACCGCCCGCCAGTCTCAAGCCCGGCGAAACCGTCACACTCAAGGCGACCGCCGACTGGCTGATGTGCAACAAGGAATGCGTGCCTGGCTCGGCGAAGGTGGAGCTCACGCTGCCGGTGATCGCAGAGGCGACAGGGGCCCTCGACCGACCGCCAAACCTGGAGATCGCCGCCGCCGTGGTCGCACTGCCTCGCGCTGTCGAGGGCTGGCAGGCGCAGGCGACGCAGGCGGGCAAGACTGTCACCCTCCGTGTCACCGGTCCGACCGGAGCGCCCACTCCGCGCGCCCCTTGGTTTTTTGGCGACAAAAATTTTATCGCCTACGACGCGACCCAGGTTTTTCGCGAGGAGTCGCCGGGCGTTTATCTTTTCAAACTAACCCTCGCCACTTTGCCCGAGGCGGGCTTGAAGCGGCTGACGGGCGTGTTGCGGACCGAGGGCAGTTGGGCCGCGAGCGGGCCGGTGTTGCCGGGAATGAAAATTGATGTACCGCTCGCCACCGCCGACGCCGCCGGGCTGCCCGGCACGCTCGGGCTCGCCTTGCTCGGCGGGCTGATCCTCAATCTCATGCCCTGCGTGTTTCCGGTGCTCGGGATAAAGATCCTCGGTTTCGTCCACCAGTCGGGGGCCGACCGGCGGAAGGTCGTTTGGCACGGGCTCATCTTCACCGCCGGCGTGCTGCTCTCGTTCTGGGCGCTGGCCGGCGCGCTCGCGATGCTGCGGTCGGGCGGCGAGGAACTCGGCTGGGGGTTTCAACTGCAGTCGCCGGGTTTCGTGTTTTGCCTGGCGGCAGTGATGCTGGTGTTCGCGTTGAATTTGAGCGGGGTGTTCGAGTTCGGCCTCGGCGCGACGGCCGTGGGTGGTGGCTGGCAGTCGAAACAGGGTTACGTCGGCTCATTTTTCACGGGCGTGCTGGCGACGGTGGTGGCGACGCCGTGCAGCGCGCCGCTGCTCGCACCGGCGCTGGGCGCGGCGGTAACGCTGCCGACCGGGCAGTCGTTTCTGGTGTTCACCGCCATCGGCGTCGGGCTGAGCGCGCCCTATCTGTTGCTCTCGATTTTTCCCGGTGCAGTGAAATGGCTGCCACGACCGGGCCCGTGGATGGAGACGTTCAAGCAGCTCATGGCGTTCCCGCTCTATGCAACGGTGGGTGCGCTCGTGTGGGTGCTGGTCGGGCAGGTCGGCGAAGTGGCGCAGCGTAACGCCATCTTCGGCCTCACAGCGGTGGCGATGGCGGCGTGGTGCTACGGGCGGTTCGCCGCGCCCGGCGCGAAGCTGGCGCGCGCGCGGCTCGGCGTCGCAGGCGGGCTGGCGTTGCTGGGGTTTGGCGCCTGGTTCGGCTGGCCACGGCCCGAGGCGGAGTGGGAGCCATGGAGCGCCGAGCGCGTGGCGGAGCTGCACGCGCAAGGACGGACGATCTATGTAGATTTCACCGCACGCTGGTGTGCGACCTGCCAGGCCAACGAGGCGACCATGTTTGGCTCGGCGGAAGTGACGCGCCTCATCGCCAGCAGGAAAATCGCGCTGTTCAAGGCCGATTGGACGAAGCGAGGGCCGCTCATTGCCACCGAGCTGGCAAAATGGGGACGCGCCGCGTTGCCGTTCAGCTATGTCTGGCGACCCGGCGAGCCGGAGCCGAAGCCGCTGCCAGACGGGTTGCTCACGCCGGGGGTGATCATCGAGGCACTGGGAAAGTGATGCCTCCGGCGTTTTTGCAAAGCCCTCGCCTTGGATGAAGCCTTTTCGGATTCCTGATTCCCCACTCCAAGGCCCGACCTTGCATGGTCCAGAGTGAGGTCGTCAACTTGGCTGCAACCAGCGGCTGAAAAATGGTGATGCGGCGGAGATCCCACCCAAATCTCCAAGGACTTTCATCCACCTAGCACCGCGCCTGAACGCGGCTATTGAGCCGGGCGCGACGCTCTACACCGACACGGCTTCGGCTTACAATCGCGTGAGCCCCGCATTCGTTCACGAACAGTTTGCCATGCCCGCCAATACGTCGCAGGCCTGTGCCATACCAACTCCCTTGAGAATTTCTGGACGCTGTTCAAGCGGGCCGTCAAGGGGACTTACGTTTCCATTGATGCGCCCCACCTTGGCCGCTACGTTGACGAGCAGGTTTTCCGGTTCAACGAGCGCACCGACACCGACGGCGGGCGGTTCGCAACGGCCATGCCCGGTATCGTCGGCAAACGTTTGATCTACGAAAAGTTGACCGCCTGACGGCAACTCCCGGCTTGCCGATGGCCGAACTTCCGACTTTCGCTCTACTTACCCATGAGCACCCCGCTCCACGACCGCCACGGACGCATTTCTGATAGAGTTGCATTGAGGGCAGACTGATATCACTTTTAGGCAAAAGATGAGTTCCGTCCATCTACCGTCCGAAAAATATCGCTGTCCTACATGTGGATTCGCGATCCAGAACCGCGCTTTTCCCAAGTGCGAAAGCTGCAAGAAAGATTTGCCGGCTAACCTTGTCTACTCGAAGGAAGAAAGAGAGAAGAACTGGCAGACGATGCTAGCTGAACGATCAAAGGTTCCTAACATCGGTAGCGATGGATCGGACTATATAGGATTTGGATGACTCAGGTATATAATTACCCTAAGTAGGCCGTTTTCAGACGCGGGTCGGTACGCAGCTCGGTGCTGGGACCGGAGATCACGATGCGCCCCGTCTCAAGGACATGGGCGTGCGACGAAACTTCCAAGGCGAGGCGGGCGTTTTGCTCGACGAGCAGGATCGTGAGGCCGTGGCTGCGGTTAATCTCCTGAATTTGATCGAAAATCGTGCCGACGAGCCGCGGCGCAAGGCCGAGCGAAGGTTCATCCAGCATGAGAAACTTCGGGCGGCCCATCAGCGCACGGCCGATGGCGAGCATCTGCTGCTCGCCTCCGGAGAGGGTGCCGGCGGACTGGCGCAGGCGCTCGGCAAGACGCGGGAAAATACCAAAGACATAGTCGCGGCTTTCGGCGATACGCTGGCGGTCGCGCTGAAGGTAAGCACCCATCGCGAGGTTTTCGTCCACCGTAAGGTTGGCAAAAATCATCCGGCCCTCAGGCACGTGGCCGAGTCCGCACGCGACAATTTCGTGCGGAGGGAGACGGGTGATGTCCGCGCTGTCAAAAGTGACGCTGCCACCACGCGCGCGTAGCAGGCCTGACAGGGCGCGCAACGTGGTGGTCTTGCCCGCACCGTTACCGCCAATGAGCGTGACAATCGCACCCGCCGGCACAGCGAACGAGACCCCATCCACGGCGTTGATCGCACCATAGCTGACAGAGAGGTTGGTGACGGTGAGCATACTGAAATTTCAGTGGTGGGTGATCGCTTGCTGGTGGTTCTCACCGAGGTAAGCCTCAATGACCTTGGGGTCGTTCTGAATCTCCATCGGTGTGCCCTCGGAGATTTTCACCCCATGATCGAGCACGGCAATCCGTTGGCAGAGCCCCATCACGACTTTCATCGAGTGCTCGACGAGCAGGATGGTGAGTTGAAACTGAGTGTGGATCTGACGGATAAGCGCGCACAGCGCCTGTTTCTCGGCGGGGTTCATGCCGGCGGCGGGTTCGTCCAGCAAAAGCAGGCGCGGCCGGGTGGCGAGGGCTCGGACGATTTCAAGCCGGCGCTGGTCGCCATAGGGCAGGCTGCGTGCAGGCTGATCGCGGTAGCGGAGGAGATTAAACATCTCCAGCAGCTCCTCGGCGCGCCCGAGGATGGCGGCCTCGTCGGCGCAGAAAGCGGCAAGGCGCACCAGCGTTTGGGCGGGCGAGGTGGCGCGGTGGAGGTTGCTGGCCACACGCACATGGTCGAGGACGCTGAGGCTGGCGAAAAGACGGATGTTCTGGAACGTGCGCGCGATGCCGAGCGCGGCGATGCGGTGCGGACGCAGCCCGGCGAGCGATTGTCCGGCGAAGGCAATGGCGCCGGAGGTCGGCTGATAGACGCCGGTGACGAGGTTGAACAACGTGGTCTTGCCGGCACCGTTGGGGCCGATAAGACCGATAAGCTCACCCTCGGTAACGGTGAAGTCCACATCGCTGACGGCGGTGAGGCCGCCGAAGCGAATCGTAGCCCTGGCGATTTGCAGGAGCGCGGACATCAGATTTTGCCCTTACCAGACTTGAAATTGAACAGCCCCTGCGGGCGCACGAGCATGAGCACGATGAGCAGGAACGAATAAATAATCATGCGATACTCGGCCACCGGGCGCAGCACCTCGGGCAGCAGCGTGAGCAAAACGGCGGCGAGGATGACCCCGAGCGTGTTGCCCATGCCGCCGAGGATGACCATGACCACGATTTCGATGCTTTTGCTGAAATCAAAGCCGCCCGGCGTGATGGTGAGCCGGAAGTGCGCGTAAAGCCCGCCCGCGATGCCGGCGAAAAAAGCGCCGATCACGAAGGCGACGATCTTGTAGCGGGTGGTGTCGAGGCCGATGGCAGCGGCGGAGACCTCGTCATCGCGCACGGCGAGGAAGCCGCGCCCGTAGGTCGAGCGCACGAGGCAGCCGACGGTGAACACGGTGACCGCGGCGAACGCCAGCACCCAAAAAACCGAAGTGTAGTTCGGGATGCCGTTCAGCCCAAGCGCGCCACCGAGCGCCTCGATGTTTTGGAACACCACCACGATGATCTGGCCAAAGCCAAGCGTGACGATGGCCAGATAGTCCCCCTTGAGCCGCAGCGAGGGCAGGCCGACAAGCAAGCCAGCGAGGGCGGCGGCCAGCCCGCCCGCGAGGAGCGCGGTGAGAAACAGCGCGCCGGTCTGGAACACGGTGCCATCGTCCCCACCGAGAATTTTCGGCGCGAAGTGGAGCGTGACTGCGGCGGAGAGATAAGCCCCGACCGACATAAACCCAGCGTGCCCGAGCGAGAACTGCCCCGTGTGTCCGTTCACGAGGTTGAGCGAGACGGCGAGGATGACGTTGATGCCGATGTTGGTGAGCACATCGAGGTGATAGGGGTCAATGTGGCTGGAAAAAAACGCGATGCCCCCGGCCACGAGCAACGCAGCAAGCAGGGCAAAGTGGGCTACCGGGATTTTGGCGGGAGGATTTTGGATTTTGGATTCCACGGGAGCGGGCGTCAGACTTTCTCTGTGGCGGCCCGGCCGAGCAGCCCGGTGGGGCGGCAGAGCAGGATGAAGATGAGCACGGCAAACGCGATGGCGTCCTTGTAGGTCGAGAGGGTCGCGCTGCCGCCGACCAGCGTCTCAATCGTGCCGAGGATCAGCCCGCCGAGCGCCGCACCGGGGATGCTGCCGATGCCGCCGAGCACCGCCGCGACAAACGCCTTTAGCCCCGGCATTACGCCCATGAGCGGCTCGACCGACGGATAGTTGAGCGCGTAGAGCACGCCGCCGGCACCCGCCAACGCGGAGCCGAGCGCAAAGGTGAAGGAAATGACGGCGTTGAGGTTCACGCCAACAAGTTGCGCGGCCGACGGGTTGAGCGCGACGGCGCGCATGGCCCGGCCCATCCGTGTGCGAAATATCACCAACTGCAGCACGACAATGAGCAGCGCCGCCACGGTGATGACGACGAGCTGGTTGCTGGAAATGGCGAGACCGCCAAAGGTGAAATTTTTGGAGGGGAAAACCGCGGGAAACAACTGTGGTGTCGCACCGAAGACGCGCGGGTGCTGGAACACCGACTGGAGCAGCAGCGAGACGCCGATGGCCGTGATGAGGACGTTGAGCGTGGCCGTACCGCGCAGTGGGCGATAGACGAGCCGCTCGATGGTCACGCCGAGCACCGCGCAGCCCGCCATCGCGGCGGCGAGCACGACTAGCCCGCCCCAGAGTGTGCCGTTGGGCAAATACTGGCCGAGCTTCCACGCGATCATCGCGCCGACCATGAACACCTCGGAGTGAGCGAAATTGATGAACCGCAGCACACCATAGACCATCGTGTAGCCGAGCGCGATAAGCGCATAGATCGCACCGAGCGAGAGGCCGTTGACGAGCTGCTGGAGAAATTCCGTCACGGCGAACAGTCAATGTAAGACGAGCAGCAGTTGAAAACCTCAATCTTTGTAGTTGTCGTGGCCGAAAAACGACCAGAAGACTTCATATCCCTCTCGGCAGAATCAAGGCCGCAAGCGCGCCTGGAAGGATTGGACGTCGCTCTCGATATTCTGTAGGGTTTTGACCAGTTCCTGCCGAAACTTTGCTTGCTGGGGCACGTTGCTTTCCCAATATACTCCATTTCGGAAATAATCGTAGTATTCCGCGTTAACGAACTCGCTCACGTCCGCATCCGCATAACGGCGGAGTGAACTGATCATGTCGCGAAGTTGATTGAGATCAACGGTGGTGGGGGTATTGGTCGAGGAATTTGCCTTGGCGATCCGGCCAAGTGCCGCGTCGTAAGTTTCGATAATCGCACGCAGGTGTGGGTTGCTATCTTTCGCTGCGGCGAACTGGCCTTTAACAGCGGCCAGCAGAGACATGGAATTTTTTTGAAACTCGTTCACTTGCTGGGTTTGACTGTGCCATCTCGCCCAGTCTATGCTCTCCCATTTCATCACGGTGTCGAGGCGGTAGCCAAACCAGCGGGTCTCTCGCTTAAGTTCGGCGGTGCTTTTCCCTCCATTAGCCTGGACATTTACCGTAACATTTGAAACGTAGGCGGCGACTCCGAGCACTTGCATCGTGATCACATCAAAGATGGGGCTACCACTGTTTCCATGTTGGAAGGGCGCATCCAGCTCAATCCGCGCAGGTCCAATGCCATTGATCTGGCCGACGGTCTGCGTTGCGACACCGCCACCCAGACGATTGCCCACCACCACAACTCGGCCCCCGATCTTGGTTGTGTGCAACACATCGTCCGACGCCACCAGCGGGGCAGGCATCTCGGAGAGATTGAGTATTTTCAGCAGGGCGATGTCGGCCCCGATCGCACCAACAATTCCTTGCACAATCAGCTCTTTGCCATCGAGCGTCTTGACGGTGAGTTTTTCATTGTCGCCCAGTACATGAAGATTCGTTACCACGCACGATTCGCCTTGGACCTTGGCAATGAATCCGGTGGCCACGCCTTTGTCTCCCTCAATCAGCACGACCCCGGCCATTTGTTCCGGGGTGAGAATTTGCGGTCCCGTCCCGCCAGAAGTCTGATTTCCAATAGCGTCGTCGATCAACCTCGTGTAACTGAGTTGCTGCCCTCCATTCATTCTCAGGGTGTGAGTTACATCGTGGAATTTATAGATGACGACTAGCTGCTTGCTCACGCCAGGAGCCGGATCCGTATTGAAAGAGCGGTAATCGATCACAAATGGGGCGGCATGCGACCGGAGCATTTCCACCACTTGAGCGGTGACATCCATAGTGCGATTGCCTTTGCCCCAAATCACAGACTCGATCGTGAGGTCATTTGACGGACGCTCAGCTGTGGCGGCGAGCCCCTGACGACCGCTCAGCACCAGCAAACCAAGCACCACGAGCAAGAAAGCAAGCCCTGTGCAAAACGAAATGCGGGGATTGGTCATGTGGCTGGAAGCGAAACGAGGTGGGAAATCTACCCTGCCGGACAGAAACCAGCAACCCAAAAATCAAACCTCTGTTGCTGCCTTACATGGCCGCATTGTGCCGCACTCACGGCGCGATGGACTCGACGAAGACAAACTTGCTGTTTTTCACCGTGAAGATGGCGGCGGCTTTGGTCGCGTTGCGCTGGGCGTCTATGCTCGTCTTGCCGGTCACGCCGGGGAAATCTTTCGTGGCGGCGAGGGCATCGCGGAGCTTGGCGGCGTCAGTCGTGCCAGCGCGTTTCAAGGCGTCGGCCAGCACCAGCGCGGAGTCGTAGCCGAGCGCGGCCATGGCGTCGGGCGTCTCGCCGCCCCAGCGGGCCTTGTAGGCTTTCACGAAGTTTTGCACGACGGGCGCGGCGTCATCGGGCGAGTAGTGGGTCGAGAAAAAGATGCCATCGACGGCCGCGCCGCCGATGTCGAGCAGCGACGAACTTTCCCAGCCGTCGCCGCCGAAGAGCGGGACGGTAAGGCCGAGCTCGCGGGCCTGCTTGCTGATGAGCGCGGCCTCGTTATAGTAGCCGGGCACGAAGACGGCGTCGGCCCCGGCGGACTTGATGGCGGTGAGCTGCGCGTGAAAATCTTTGTCGCCCTCGGCGTATTTTTGTTCGGCGGGGATGGTGCCTCCGCCGGCGGTGTAGGTTTCCTTGAAAAACTTGCCGAGACCAACGCTGTAGGCGGACGAGACGGAGGTGAGCGTGGCGACCTTTTTCCAGCCGCGCTTGAGGGCGAATTTCGCCATGACCGTGCCTTGGAACGGGTCAATGAAGCACACCCGGAAGATGTAATTGCCGGTCTCGGTGACCTTGGGGTTGGTCGAGGCGGGGGAAACCATCGGGATTTTCGCGGCCTGCGCGACGGGGGCGATCTCAAGGGAGCGGCTGGAGGCGACCTCGCCGAGGAGGGCGACGGCCTTGTCGCGCGAGAGGAGCTTGCGGGCGGCGGTGGCGGACTCGCCGGCCTTGGACTGGTTGTCCTCGGTGACGAGTTCGAATCTTTTGCCGAGCACGCCGCCGGCGGCGTTGAGGTGCTCGATGGCGAGGAGGGTGCCCTTGTGCGAGGACTGGCCGAAGGTGGCCTCCTTGCCAGTGAGCGAGGCGATCTCGCCGACCTTGATGGTGTCCTGCGCGTGCGCGGCGGTGCCGGCGAGGAGGAGGGCGAAGGCGGTAAGAATGCGAAGGCGGGGGGCGGTCATGGTTGCAGCAGCAAAGCGGGATCGCGCGACGGTTTCAACCAAACTGTGCAGATGAGGGCCACGACGAAAAATCGCGGCGACGCGGCTGGACGAAGGCGTGAAAATCATAAGAGGAAGCCAGGAGCCACAAATCGGATGCGAGAAGCATGACTCTGATTCCGAGTTTCCTCGTTTCCTGCTTCAATGTGAAAATTGAGATTTGAGATTTGGTTTGCGCGGGCGTTGGCTCACGGGCGTTGAACCTCCTCGACCGTTACCTTCTGCGCGAATGGCTGAAAATCTTTGGCCTGCTGCTCGTCGCCACGCTCGGCTTGCTGCTGCTGCAGGCGGCCTACGACGACCTGTCCAGTCTGCTGGAACAGGGCGCAAAGCTGGCGGACGTGCTGGTCTATTTCGCGGTCAAGCTGCCCGGCTACCTCGCCCTCGTGTTGCCGCTGGCGTTGCTGCTGTCGCTGCTCTACGCACTGGGACAGCTCCACCGCAATGGCGAGATCACGGCGCAACGCGCGGCAGGGCTGGGGCTGGCGCGGATCACGCAGCCGCTCTGGCTGGCGGGCGCCCTGCTCTGCGGCCTGGTGGGCTGGCTCAATGCGAGCGTCGTGCCGTGGTCGGTCGAAGAGG
>CAIQBC010000211.1 GCA_903869955.1 uncultured Opitutia bacterium | reverse complement strand
GCCAGCCCATTCTCTGGCAGCATTTGTTCTGGGTCTTCGGACACCCCGAGGTGTACATCCTCATCCTGCCCCCGATGGGCTACATCTCGGAAATCCTGCCGACGTTCTCGCGCAAACCGCTCTTCGGTTACTCCATTGTGGTGTTTTCGGGCGTGACCATCGGGTTTATCGGCTTCGGCGTGTGGAGCCACCACATGTTTACCACCGGCCTCGGTGCGGTCGCGACGGCGGCCTTTGCACTCGCCACGATGGCCATCGCCGTGCCGACGGGCGTGAAGATTTTCAACTGGATCGGCACGCTCTGGGGCGGCCGGCTGATGATGCGCACCCCCATGCTCTTCGCGCTCGGCTTCATCTGGATGTTCATGCTCGGCGGCTTCTCCGGCATCATGCACGCCGCCGCACCGGCCGATGCCCAGCAGCAGGACAGCTACTTCGTCATCGCACACTTCCACTACGTCCTTATCGGCGGGGCGACGTTCGCGCTGCTCGCGGCCATCCATTATTGGTTCCCGAAGTTTTTCGGCCGCAAGGTCAACGAGTTTTGGGGCAAGGTCTCCTTTTGGGTCATCTTCGCCGGCTTCAACGGCACGTTCTTCCCGATGCACTTCCTCGGCCTCAACGGCATGCCCCGCCGCACCTGGACCTACGACTCCAACATGGGCTGGAACGGTCTTAATCTTTTCTGCACGATCAGTGCCTATGTCCTTGGCCTCGGCATCTTCATCTATTTTGCCACCGTGGTCTGGAGCTATTTCAAGGGCGAGAAGGGTGGCAACGACCCGTGGGACGGTCGCACGCTCGAGTGGAGCCTCCCCTCCCCCCCGCCCGAGCACAATTTTGCCGCCATCCCCACCGTGCATGACCGCGACGCTTGGTGGTATGAAAAAACTCACGCGGCCGAGATTGCCGCCGAGAAGGCCGAGCATATCAAGGCTGAGGAGTCGCACGGCGGCATCCATATGCCCGACCAGTCGTGGTTTCCCCTCTTTGCCGGCCTGGGCCTGCTGATCGCCGGGCTGAGTTTTGCCACCTACCACGCGCCCGCCGCCTTCGTCGGCCTTGGGGTGATGTTTGTGTCCATCTATTTCTGGGCGCTCGAAGGCCCCGGCGGTTACCACATCCATCTCGACAAGGATGGCAACGCCACCGAGGACCATGGTCACTGAGCCGCCGCACCTTTTCCGCCCTTCTTTCCTTTTCCTCCTTTCGCAATGAGCAGCCACGCCGCCGCCGGTCACATTGACCACCACCACGACCCGTCCACCTCGACGGGCATCCCGAACAAGAAGCTCCTGCTCTGGGCGTTTCTTGCGTCGGACTGCATGTTCTTCGGCACGCTGATCTCGACGCATCTCGTTTATCGCCAGCACCCGCCCGAGGGCACGCACATCCCGAAAGAGGTCTTCGACATCAATCTCACCTCTTTCTCGACGTTCATCCTACTCATGTCGTCGCTGATGATGGCGCTCGCGGTGAGTGCCATCCAGAAAGGCAACCTCCGCGCCACGCGCAGCGCCCTGCTCGTCACTTCGTTTTTCGGACTTATTTTCCTCGGATGCCAAGTCTTTGAGTTTACCAACT
This sequence comes from uncultured Opitutia bacterium, assembly GCA_903869955.1. Classification (GTDB taxonomy): domain Bacteria; phylum Verrucomicrobiota; class Verrucomicrobiia; order Opitutales; family Opitutaceae; genus CAIYUN01. The sequence continues at coordinate 27,213 of CAIQBC010000211.1, read as the reverse complement.
TCGTGCGGGAGCACGGCATGAACATTGCCAACCAGAACAGCATTTTTGACTCAACTTTCTTTCTGCTCACCGGCACGCACGGCACCCACGTCGCCATCGGCGTGCTCTGGCTCGGGCTGATGTATGTGCGCTCGTTCAAGCCGGCCGGCGCACGCGGCAGCGGCTGGCTGGGCCGCAATGGGGTTCACGCGCTGGTTTTCGTCGCCGCCGCCGGCCTGATGTTCGTCTTCATCGTGCCCGGCCTTCTGGGGGTTGTCATCTCGGGCCATACCCTCGGTGATTTCCTTGGTCAAAACTTGAAACCTCTGCTGGGCGAGGCCACTGCTCTCGCCATCCTTGGCTGGTTCGCCCGCCCCGCCGGCCCGGTGGACTTTGACGAGCGCCACGCCATTGATGTCGAGTCCATGGGGCTCTACTGGCACTTCGTTGACATCGTCTGGATCGTCATTTTCACCGCCGTTTACCTGCTCGAATACATCTGACCTGCCTCGCGACCTTCTGACATTCGACCTTCCTCCATGTCCTCCCCCGCCGCCCACGCTCAGGCCCACGCTCCCGGCCACCACGACAGCAAGTTTCACCTCTTTGTGCAGATCGCGATGATCCTTGCCGTCATCACCGGCATGGAAATCGTTGGCGTTTTCATGCGGGAGTTCCTGCCCGCCTGGTTCGTCATCACCATGCTCGGGCTGCTCTCGGTGGTGAAGTTCATGTTCGTCATCTTCATCTTCATGCACCTGAAGTGGGACAAGATTTTCTGCACGCTCCTGTTCTTCATCGGTCTCATCCTCGGTGGCGGCACGCTGTTCGCGCTGCTCGCCCTGTTCAGGATGCAGGCCAGCATTCCGCTGACTTACACGCCCTGAGCGGCGGGTCCAGCCGGTTGCTGGATTCCGTTGAAATCCGTTGCTCAGCATAACCGCTGCGCCGGCGCAATCTCCGCCCAAAAGGAAAATCAGCGGGCTTTTATCCATGTCCATCCGGGTTAATCCATGGTTAGGTTTTCATCCATGATTGACTGGCGCCATTGGCATAACGAGCCGCACCTGATCGGCGGACTGGTTCTCCTCGGCTGGCTTTACGCGCTCGCCATCGGCCCGTTGCGCTCACGGCTGGCCCCGCCCGGCACGCCGTTTCCCCGCGCACACGCGTGGAAATTTTATTCCGCGCTCGCCATTTTCTACCTCGCGGTCGGCTCGCCGCTCGACCAGCTCGGCGAGCTGTTCTTCTTCACCGCACACATGGTGCAGCACCAGCTCATCATCTACCCGGCGGCGGTGCTGTTCCTCCTCGGCCTGCCTGCGTGGCTGGTGCGCCCCGTGACCGCCCGCCCCGGCCTGCGCCGCCTGCTCCGCCTGCTCACCCATCCCATCATCTGCGGCCTGGTTTTCACCGTTACCTTCTCCGTCTGGCATGTGCCCGCCCTCTACGACTGGGCGCTGCAATCCCGTCCCGTTCACATCGCCGAGCACATCATGTTCTTTGGTGCCGCCCTGTTTTACTGGTGGCCGCTGCTCAGTCCGGCCACGGAGTTTCCTCCGCTGCGTTTCGGCGTGCAACTGCTCTACCTGCTCGCGGTGATTATCGGCATGACGCCAATTTTCGCCTATCTCGCATTTTTTGGCGACGTGGTCTACACGACCTACGCCTACGCCCCGCGGCTCATCCCCAACTTCACCTCCGCCGACGATCAGCTCCTCGCCGCCGCGATCATGAAGCTCGGGGCGGAGCTAGTCGCCTTCATCACCTCGGCGTGCGCCTTCATCCGCTGGAACCGCCCCGCGGAAAAACGCCCGTAAGACCCCCGCCCGGCCCCATGCGCCTCTGGACGCTCCACCCCAAATACCTCGACGCCAAGGGCCTCGTCGCGCTCTGGCGCGAGGCGTTGCTCGCGCAGGCGGTCGTGCTCGGGCGCACCCGCGGCTACCGGCATCACCCGCAGCTCCACCGCTTTCTCGCCGCGCCCGTGCCGGCGGCGGCGCTCGCCAGCTATCTCGCCGCCGTCCACACCGAGGCGGTCGCGCGCGGCTACCATTTCGATGTCACGAAAATCAATCCCTCGCGGCTTGCCGGCCGGCTGCCGGAGACACGCGGCCAATTACGCCACGAGTGGGCACACCTCCGGCGCAAACTCCGCGCCCGTGACCCGGTGCGCTGGCGGGCAACTGCGGCTGTCGCGCGGCCCGCGCCACACCCGCTGTTCCGCCTCGTTGCTGGCGGCGTGCGTCCGTGGGAGAAAGGTTCCGCACCGCCCGCCGTCCCGCGCCCGCGATGACCGGGCCATTTGGCCGACCCTATCTCCGGGCTTGCGCATGGGCGCATGGCGGTTTGTTCTGCCCGTGTCCGGCCACCCCACCCACCACCCCTAGTGTCCAAACCCCTGCGCCAATCCCTCAGCGCGAGCGCCCTGTTTCTTCGAGAATGGCTCCGCCGGCCCCAGCAGATCGGCTCGCTCTTCCCCAGTTCGGACCAGCTCGGCCACGCGATGGCCGGCTGGCTCTCCCCTGATCCCGCCGATCTCGTGCTCGAACTCGGCCCCGGCACCGGCTCGATCACCCGCTCGCTGCTTGCACATGGGGTGCCACCGGAACGGCTCGTCGCCATTGAGATGTCGCCAAAATTCGCCGAGCTGCTGAAAAGCCGTTTCCCTGCCATCCACGTCATCCAGGGCGACGCCCAAGAGATGGAGTGCCTGCTGCGCCCGCACACCGGCGGCGCGCGCCGCGTCGGCACGGTCATCTCCAGCCTGCCGTTGAAACACTTCAGCGCCGCATTCACACGCGAGCTGGCCGGTAAAATTCTCGCGCAACTCCGCCCCGGTGGTCGCTGGGTACAATACAGCTATGATCTCGTCCAACGCCGCCACCGTGGCACCGAGCAATTTGGCCTGCACGGCTCGCAGATCGTCTGGCTGAATTTCCCGCCCGCGCGGGTGAGCGTTTATGAAAAATTTGCCCGGGCGGCCTGAGGGCCGGCGGCGGGCCGCCCGCCTTGCCGGGTGATTTGCGCGAGCTTCTGCGTCCGCACGGCCGGCGGCAGAAGATCCCACGCCCGCGTGAATGTCTCGGGCGCGAAGCCCATGGCGCGTTTCAGCAGAAAGTCGCGCTCCAGCAGGTTTCGCTCGCGGCGGCTGCGGCGGTAGTCGGCCGACGTAATGAGGCCCTTTGCCCACGGCCAGAAACCGCTCACGGGCACGGGCCAGTCACTGCCATGTACCAGGCGTGCGGCCAGCGGCGGCGCGAGGCACTCCGGCACGATGCGCCCGCGGATGCGGTGGTTCGGCACGCAAAACGCGCTGTTGTCGCCGTAAAGATGGGGAAACTCCCGGCTCATCGCGACGAAGTCGGGGAACCACTGCGCGTCAAACAGGGCTCCCTTCGTGGCGCAATGCGCCGCGATCACTGTCACGCCACAGCGCAGGGGCAGCTCCAGCTTGCGCGGGTGCGCAAGCGCGGCGTCCACGACCGGCAGTGTCTTCTCACCACCGGTGTGGCAGAGCAGGGGCAGCCGCGCCGCCGCCATGCGCTCCCAGAATTTCGTGAACCGTCGGTCGGCGCAGTCAATGGCCAGTACATTGGGCAGGATTTTCATCATCGCCGCGCCACCCGCCACGCAGCGGTCGAGCTCGTCGAGCGCGTCGGGCCGCGCGGGGTGAATCGAGACCGCCGGCAAAAACTCCACGTGCTCACGCGCCAGCCGCAGGACGTAATCGTTCGGCACATGAAAGAGCCCCGCGCCCGGCACGGGGCGGCCCGCGTGGTCCCGGACGTGCTCCTGCGCGAGCACCACCGCCGCGCCAAGCGACGACGCGCGCAGCCGCGCCAGCAGATGCTCGACGTAGAGCCGGTCGAAGTCGCCCTTGAGCGCCGCTGGGTCCAGCCCGATAAGGCGGCAGAGAAAATGCGCCTGCGCGCGGCGGTAGGCGTTGCTCGCGCTGAGCCAGCAACCCGTGCCGCCCGCGCCGGTGCCGACAATGTGGACATGGGCATCAATCGGCGGCAGCGGCGGGGCGGCGGAAGTATCCATAATGATTGGTCCGTTCACTTTCTCACCGTGAGCAGTTCGCAGCGTATCGCGCGTTTCGCCACCGGGTCGTATTCGACGACCACGCCGGAGAGACGCACGTCACCCTCGGCCACGTCAAACTTGCGCGGCATCCCATCGAGAAACCGCGCAAGCACGGGCGCGACCTCGCGGCCGAGCACGCCAGCGTAAGGTCCGGTCATGCCCGCGTCGCACAGGAATGCCGTGCCGCGCGGCAGCACGGCAGCGTCGGCGGTGGGGACATGCGTATGTGTGCCGACGACCGCGACCGCGCGCCCGTCAAGATGCCAGCCCAGCGCCTGTTTCTCGCTCGTCGCCTCGGCATGAATTTCCACGAAAAACGCATCCGCTGCACCCGCGAGCTTGGCGAGCAACGCGTCGGCCGCGAGAAACGGGCATTCCCCCTTGAGGTTCATAAACGTGCGCCCGAGCATGGTGAACACCGCGAGCCGCACACCCTTTGCCTCGATCACCACATGGTCGCGGCCGGGACAGCCCGCAGGCAGGTTGGCGGGGCGGCACACGCGCTCGAAACCTCCGATCTCCATCTCCCAGCCGCGCTGATCCCACACATGGTCGCCAAGTGTGATGACATCCACCCCCGCGTTGAGCAGCGACTTGGCAATCGTGCTCGTGATGCCCGCGCCAGCGGCGGCGTTCTCGGCGTTGGCGATCACGACATCGAGCCCCAGCTCGGCGCGCAGTTGTGGCACCCGCTCGCACACGATGTCGCGCCCCGGCCGCCCAACGATGTCGCCGATGAAAAGGATCTTCAGCATGGCGGCAGCGTGCGGCGCGAACGGGCCGGCTGCCAACCGAAAATCTGGACGCGACTATTCCGCGAAGCTGCCTTCGGATTTTTTTACCACGAATGAGACGGGGGGCACGGATAAGACCCCGAGATTGAGCCAAGCGTGAGTAAATCGGCTTTCAATCCAAGCCATGGTGGGAAACCACCTGCCAATACGTATCGTCATTGATCGGCATAAGGGTCTATCCGTGAGCATGAATAGTTAAACCTGCCGGAGGTTGAATCGGGCGCCGCCTTCCGCATCCATGTCTATCCGTGCATTCTGTGGCAAAACTCTGTGATTGCCTCCGCCCGTCCGCCTCGGCCAGTCTCCACCCTCCGTTTCAACCTGCACCCGCCATGCCCAAGTCCACCTCTCCCTCCGCCTCGTTCCCCCAGCCGGAAATCGGCCGCGAAATGAACGGCGCCGACTGCGTCGTCGAGTGCCTTATCCGCGAGGGCGTGAATGTCATCTTTGCCTATCCCGGCGGCGCGTCGCAGGAGCTGCACCAAGCCCTCGCCCGCACCGACAAGATTCGCACCATCCTCCCCCGCCACGAGCAGGGCGGTTCGTTTGCCGCCGAGGGCTACGCCCGTGCCACCGGCAAGGTGGGCGTGTGCATGGCCACCAGCGGCCCCGGCGCAACCAATCTCATGTCGGCCATCGCCGACGCCTACATGGACTCCATCCCGCTGGTATGCCTCACCGGACAGGTGTATTCCAAGTACATCGGCAAGATGGCGTTTCAGGAGACCGATTTCTACGGCATGACCCTGCCGGTGGTGAAGCACTCCTATCTCGTGATGGACGCGAAGGACCTGCCGCGTATCTTCAAGGAAGCGTTCCAGATCGCCCGCAGCGGCCGGCCCGGCCCGGTCATCATTGACCTGCCCAAGGACGTGCAGCAGACGAAGCTCCAGCCGGTATTTCCGCCCACGGTCGAGTTTCGCAACCCCCTCTACGGCGCCCTGCCGCGTGCGACCGACGAGCAGCTCAAGCAGGTGCTCTCGCTCATCGCCGAGGCGAAGAAGCCCGTCATCTACGCCGGCGGCGGCCTAGTGTCCGCCGGCGCGCACGCCGAGCTGAAGACCTTTGCCGAGAAGGCCAATCTCATGGTCGCCACCACCCTCATGGGCGTGGGCGCGTTTCCCGAGTCGCACAAGCTCTCGCTCCAGTGGTTCGGCATGCACGGCGCGGCCTATGGCAACTGGGCGGTGGACCAGTGCGACCTGCTGCTCTGCCTCGGCGCGCGCTTCGACGACCGCATCACCGGTAACACCACTCATTTCGCCGCCGGCGCCAAGATCGTCCACCTCGACATTGACGCTTCCGAACACAACAAGAACAAGCGCGTCCAGCTTCCGGTGGTCAGCGACATCAAATACGCGCTGCACCGCCTCAACGAGCTCATCGCCGCGCACAAGTTCACCCCGCCCGACACCAAACCGTGGCAGACGCAGCTCAACGCCTGGAAGCGCGACTATCCCTTCGGCTACGAGCCGAGCCGCCACATCGTGCCGCAGGAGGCCGTGGCCGCGCTCTACGAGCTCACCAAGGGCGATGCCATCATCACCACCGGCGTGGGCCAGCACCAGATGTGGGCCGCGCAGTTCTACCGCTTCAACGAGCCGCGCCGCTACCTCAGCTCGCTCGGCCTCGGCGCGATGGGCTTTGGCTACCCCGCCGCGCTCGGTGCCAAAGTCGCGTTTCCCGACAAGCAGGTCATTGATATTGATGGCGATGGCTCGTTCGTGATGAACATCCAGGAGCTCGCCACCGCGCACATCGAGAAAATCGCCGCCAAGGCGATGATCCTGAACAACCAGCACCTCGGCATGGTCGTGCAATGGGAGGACCGTTTCTACAAGAGCGTCCGCGGCAACACCATCCTTGGCGACGAAAACAACATTGGCAGCCCCGACAACCCCGACGCGCTCTATCCCGATTTCGTGAAAATCGCCGAAGGCTTTGGTGTGAAAGGCCGCCGCGTCATCAAAAAGAGCGAGCTCAAGGCCGCGATCCAGGAGATGCTGGACTGCGACGGCCCGTTCGTGCTCGACGTGATCGTGCCCTACACCGAGCACGTCCTCCCGATGATCCCCGCCGGCAAGACCGTGAAAGACATGCTGCTGAAGTGAGAGGTGACGCGGCCAAAATTAATTTTTTTGGCCGCTGCCGAACTGCACGAGTTTGTCCCAATCAATCGCACCGGTCTTGGTGCAGAAATCGGCTATAAATTCCGCGGTGAACCGGTTGACGGCCTGCTCCCAGAGCGCCCGGTATTTCGGACGGTTCTTGGTGGGCACGTCTTTCATCAGCCGAACCAAATTGAGATAAAAATCCGGGGCACCGGTGATTTGGAGCCCAAATTACTCGTGAACATGTTCTTGGATCGCGTGCTCAATCGCCTGAGTCCAATCCAGATAGTTGCCGACAGAATTTCTAACCCGCGAAATTTCTACTGGGGTCAAGCGACGTTCAAGAACGTCATTGGCTAATAGGTCGTTGAACCTTTTTTCTTGGCGGCCATTGAAGCGAGTGAACGGATTGCGAGCGGCTTGGCAAGGCTTGCCTTCCACTCAAGCCCCGCTCTGGCTGGGCTCGCCCGCCACCCCCCATGAAGCTCTTCCGCCACCTCTACGTCTGGGTTTTGCTGGCGGCGGTGGCCGGGGTGTTTTTCGGGTATTTTTTCCCCGCGCAGGCGGTGGAGCTGAAGCCGCTGGGCGACGGGTTTGTGAGCCTCGTCAAGATGCTCATCGGCCCGATCATCTTTTGCACCATCGTCACCGGCATCGGCCACATTGCGGATTTGAGAAAAGTGGGGCGCGTTGGCCTGAAGGCGCTGGTTTATTTTGAGGTGGTGACGACCATGGCGCTGGTGGTGGGGCTGATCGTCGTCAACTGGGTGCAGCCGGGCGCGGGGCGGCACATGACCATCTCCGCCGATGACATTGCCATGGCCGCCACCTACAGCAAGCCGCAGACCACGGTGGGATTCCTGCTCGCCATCATCCCCACGACGCTGCCGGGCGCACTCACCTCCGGCGACATCCTGCAAGTCCTGCTTGTGGCGATTCTCTTCGGCATCGCCGTCGCGCGGCTGGGCCACAAAGCGGAGCCGTTGCTCCGTCTGCTGGAGCTGTTGACGAAGGCGCAGATGGGCATTGTCGCCATGCTGATGAAGCTGGCACCCCTCGCGGCGTTCGGGGCCATCGCCTTCACCGTGGGCAGCCAGGGCGGTGGGGCGTTGCTTGCGCTGGGCAAGCTCATCGGGTGCGTCTATCTCACGATGTTTGTGTTCATCGCGGTGGTGCTCGGTTCCATCATGCGGCTGAACGGCCTGAGCCTACTGAGATTTCTCCGCTACATCCGCGAGGAGCTGTTTCTGGTGCTGGGCACCTCGTCGTCGGAGTCGGCTCTGCCCGGCATGATGATTAAAATGCAGCATCTCGGCTGCTCGAAGCCGGTCGTCGGACTGGTGCTGCCGGCGGGTTACTCGTTCAACCTCGATGGCACCTGTATCTACCTGACCATGGCGGCGGTCTTCCTCGCGCAGGCCACCGACACGCCGCTCACGCTCTGGCAGCAGGTTGGCGTCCTGACACTCCTGCTGCTGACCTCCAAGGGAGCGGCCGCCGTCACGGGCGGCGGGTTCGTCACGCTGTCGGCGACACTTTCCCGGACGCCGATTCCGGTGGCAAGCCTGTCGCTGCTGGTGGGGATTGACCGCTTCATGTCGGAGGCGCGTGCGCTCACCAACCTCATTGGCAACGGTGTGGCGACCATCACGGTGGCAAGATGGGAAAACGAACTTGACCTCGCGCGAGCAAAAAAAGTCCTCGCCGGTGAGCCGCTGGAAATCGGCTCGCAGGCCGTACAGCAGCAGGAGACGGAGGTCGGCTGAAGTCAGCCTCGGCCCAATCTCCCGCTTCTCCCGAAGCGGGGTACGCTGAATGTAGCCCGGCTCGGGAGAACCGGGAATGGCTCTTACGCCAAGCCATTCAAGCCACGCGCAGGGTACTTGCCTCTTTTCTGTGCCGATCTTTTGTTTCAGCCATTGCTTACCCGCACCGTGCGGCGCTCCAAACTCGAGCCGCTCAAAAAGACCGCCCTGACCTTCAGGATCACCTCCTTGGCCTCCTCAATTACTTCATGCACCCGATCCGTGTTTACACGGTGAAGTGCGGGTCGATTTTAGATTGGCGCAGCTACAGCCAGCTTCCCGTGAGCTTTTTCATCAGGCGGAAGAAACGGAGCGCGTCGCGCACGGGGCTGATTTTGCTCTTCTCCTCGCCGTAGATCGTGCTGATGGGAACACTGGCGATTTTGCGGCCGGCGCGCGCGGCGAGCACGAGCATTTCGGTCTCGAAGTCGAAGCGGTCGGTCTCGCCGAGCAGCACGGGAACACTTCCGCTCGCGATGAGCCTGAAGCCGCATTGGGTGTCGGGGATGGGCGTGCCACACGCACGGCTGATACGCCAGGACATAAAGCGGTTCACGCAGCGGCGGATGATCGGCATCGTGCGCGCATCTCCGAAACGGTTGCCGATGACAAGCTCGGCCCCGCCCTCCGCCGCCGCGACGAAGCGCGAAATCTCGGTGGGCAGGTGCTGGCCGTCGCCGTCGAGCAGGACGATGAAACGTGCGCCGTGTGACCGGAGGGCGTCGAGGCCGGTCTTGATCGCGGCCCCCTTGCCGCGGTTGGCGGGGTGGCGGATGACCTTGGCCCCGGCGGCCTCGGCCTGTGCGGCGGTGGCGTCAGGGGAGCCGTCGTCCACGACCCAGACCTCGTCCACGTGCGGAACGGTCGCGCGCACCACGTCGGCGATGTGGCGTTCCTCGCGGAAGGCGGGGATAAGCGCGGCGACGCGGAGCGAAGCGGCGGCGGGCGGAGTGGGAGAGGCGTGGGTGCTCATGGACCGAGGAGAGGCGTCAGGCGGGGCGACGAAAATCGGCCCCCATGGTCGCCAGCGGGCGCGGGCTTGGCAATCACCAACCCTGTAACCCCGGGCGTTTTGGCCCAAAACGACGGTCGGGTGGGCGGCGAGGTTGGTTTCGTTTGACGGCGGCGGGTACGTCGGGTTGCTCTCTGGCGCATGACCGCATCCCCGACGCTGGGATTGTCGCCCACGGACCGGGTGATGATCCTCGCCCCGCATCCCGACGACGAAGCGCTTGGCACCGGCGGCCTGATCCAGCAGGCGCTGGCGGCGGGCGCGTCGGTGCGCGTCGTGTTCGTGACCGACGGCGACAACAACCCCTGGCCGCAGCGGCATGCCGAGCGCCGGCTCATCATCCGCCCGGCCGACCGGCGGCGGCTCGGCGCGCAACGCCGCGCCGAGGCGGTGCACGCGCTCGCCACGCTGGGCCTTGGCGGCGGCGACACATTTTTCCTGGGCTTCCCCGACACCGCGCTGCTGCCGCTCTGGAAAAAGCGTGATGCCGCCGCACTGGCGGCTTTCAGCCGCGCGCTTGCTGACTGGCCGCCGACGCTGCTGGTGACGCCCTCCGCGCACGACCGGCACCCCGACCACTGCGGGGTATTTGCCCTCGCGCAGGCGGCGCTTGGGCGCAACGGCCAGTCGCCTGCGCAAGTCTCCTACCTCATCCATCGCCCGTGGTTCCGGCGCGCCCCTGTCCTTGATGTCGCCCTCCCGCTCACGTCGGCGCAGCGGGAGACGAAGCTTCGTGCCATCCTCTGCCACGAGACGCAGATGAAACTCAGCCGCCGCCGCTTTACTTCCTTTGCCAAACCTGTGGAGATGTTCGCCTCCGTGCCGCCGTCCGCCGCCGGGCGGGCGTGACGCCGTTGCAATTCTCTCGCATGAACAATCTCCGCCTGCAAGCCCTCGCGCTCCTCGCCCTCACCGTCTTTCTTTTTTGGTGGCGGCTCGGTTCCCTCGGCCTGATTGACCCGGACGAGCCGTTTTACGCGCAGACGACACGCGAGATGGTGCAGCGTGACGACTGGATGACGCCCTACATCTTCGGCCAGCCGCAGTTCGAGAAGCCGATTTTTTTTTACTGGCAGACGATGGTGGCGCAAAAAATTTTTGGCGACAACGAGTTCGCCGCGCGCGCGCCGTCGGCGCTGTTCGCCACCGGACTGATTTTCCTCGTCTGGATCTTCGGGCGGCGCGCGCTCGGCGAGCGGGCGGGCTTCCTCTCGGCGCTGGTCTTTGCGACGGGGGTTATGGTGGTGTTCATGGCGAGACTGATGCTCACCGACATCTCGCTGGCGTTCTTCATCACCGCCGCGCTTTACGGGCTGTGGATGGCAGCCCATGACGAGAAGCACCGCGGCCGCTGGGTGATCTTCCAGTTTGTGATGTCCGGCTTCGCCACGCTGACAAAAGGGCCGATCGGCGTGCTGCTGCCGGCGCTGGGCGGGCTGGCGTGGCTGCGGCTGACGAAGACGCGTTCGCCGCTGCGCGGGCGCGGGCTGTGGCTCGGTCTCGCGGCGTGGGCAGTCATCGTCGTGCCGTGGTATGCGTGGACGTTGGCGGGGCCCAACGGGGCCTACTTTTGGGAGGAGTTTTTCTACCGCGACAACTGGCTGCGTTTCATCACGGCGGAGCATCCGAGGATGAACATGATCGGCCCGCTCTACGTCTCCGGCATCCACTTTTATCCGGAGATGCTGCTGCTCGGGATGCTGCCGTGGATGCCGTTGGCGCTGGCGGCGCTCGTGCGTGGCTGGCGCGCGGCGCGCGAGAACCGGGGCGTGCTGTTCGTGGTGTGCGCGCTCGTGCCTTCGCTGGTGTTCATGACCGCCGCGCAAAGCAAGCTGCCGAGCTACGGCTTCTTCCTCTACCCGCCGTTTGCGTTGCTGATGGGCCACGTGCTCGACCGGTGGCTGGAGACGGGGCTGCGCGGGCGCGGGGAAAAAATCTACGCCGGCGTGCTCGCCGTCGTGCAGGCCGTGGCGCTCGTGGTGGCGACCCTCGTCAAACCGGAGCACCGTGAGGCGTGGCCCTACGCCGCCGTCATCAGTGTGCCGCTCGCGGCGGCGGCGGGATTTCTGCTGTTGGGCCGGCTGCGCGCGTGGGTCGCCGCCTCGGTTGCGGCGAGCGCGACGGTGATCGCAGTGGCGTTCACCGGTCTCGCGCCCCTGCTGGAGGGGCGCGTGTCTTCGCGGGCGATCGGCGAGGCGATCAAGGATTACCGCCGGCCCGGCGAGCCGGTGCTGACGGTGAAGTTCATGGTGCGTGCCATCGCCTACTACAACCACGAGGATCCGGCGGCGGTTTTTTTTGGCAACGACCACCCATGGTTTTCGCCGCATCCGGTCAAGGTGCTCGTGAGCAGCGAGGAGAACGGCTACGGTGGCCTCGCCGAATTCGTCGCGCAGCACGGCAGCGCGATCGTCGCCGCGCAGCCGAGCGACCTGCGGCGCATCACCGACCCCGCGTCGCATTTTCCCGGCCATTGCGAGAAGCTGCTGGAGGCCGGCGACCGGGTGCTCTTCCGCGTGACCATGCCGCTAGGCGCGGCGGCGAAGTAGGGCGTGGCGGATCTCAGCCGTTCTGGGTTTCCGTCCTGCCCCGCGTGGCCCGGAGCCAGAGGCGGGCGAGCACCCAGCCAGGGGCGAGCACGAGGAGAAACATTCGCAGCAGCAGAAACATCACGGTGGCGAGGACCGCCCACCGCGACTGGCTGCCGGGCGAAAGCAGGTGCTCCATCAGCCGTGCGTGCGCGAGCAGGCGGATCGCAACCTCGTGCAACAGCACAAGCACGGCGGCTTCGACGAGGATGCGGCGGACGGTGGGCGGTGGGCGTGGGTTCATGGCCGTGAGGCGGGCGCGGTGAGCATCGCCAGCATGATGGCGTTGCCGAGCGGGCCGCCGCAGACGAATCCGGCCCGGTCGCCGTTGCCGGACGGCGAGCCGATGAGATACGCCGTGCGGTAAAGACCTACGAACCCGGCGCGGTCGCCGAAAGCGCGGCAGCTGGCGAGTGCGAAGCCCGTGCCGGAGAGGCTCGTCCCGAGCAGCACGGGGCCGGAATCCACATCGCCGCGCCGCATCGCCGCGCCGCGCGGGTATTCGCGCATGAAGCCGAAGCCGAGCAGCGAGCCGGCGCAGTTTTTCCGCAGCGCGGCGAACAACTCGCCGCTCACTTCGTGCTCGGCGCAGCCGAGGAAAACGGCGGCCAGCGCCGTGCCGCTGGCGCGGGCCGTGTCGGCGGAGGACTGTCCGTTGCGGGGGCTGACGTTCTGGTAGAGCAGGCCGCTTGCCGGGTCGCGCCAGTCGGTGCGGTAGCGCGCGAGCGTGGCTCGGATAATGTCAGCATGGTCCACACCGGGCGTGAGCTGGTGGAGGATGAGCGAGGCAAGTCCGCCCGCATTGTCCATGGGATACGCCTCCAGCGGATACGTCTCAATGATGCCGGCAGGGCTGGCGCGGAAGCGGCGGGCCAGGGCGGCGGAGATACGGTCGTTGAGCGCGGCGAAGCGCGACTCCGGCACGAGCTGTCGGTGCATTCCGAGGACGATGTTGAGGTAGCCCAGATAGGCGGCGTGGCCTTTGTCCCCGTCCAGCGAGGAGAGCGCGTCCTCGTGCCACTCGCTGGCATCGAAGGCACGTACTTCTTCGGAGAGCATCCGGTCAATCGCCTGTTCGGCGGCGGGGAGCAGCTCGGCCCGCAGTTCGGGGTGCTCGCGGCAGACTTGGAGCAGGCCGAGCGCCCCCATCTGGTAGGTGCCGAACTGCCATTCGTTTTTGAAGAGCGGGCTATCGTTGGTGAAGTCGGCGGTCGAGACGCCCCGGGTGATCGTGGCCGCGACCTCGCGCGCGAGCGGACGGACGAGCGCAGCATCGCCGTCGAACCAGCGCCCGCCGTCGCGCCCGCACCACCAGCGCGGAAAAACCGCCGCGCTCAGCCCGAGGAGCGCAAGGGCGACGGGCCACCGCAGCCAAGGCTTGGCGAAGTACGCGGGCAGCCGGAAAGGCGGGCGGAGGGGTGGGGGCACGCGGGGAGGCTGGCGATAGGGTGGGAGACTGGCAACGGCGAAGCTGGATTGGCGGCCCAAGAAAAAATTGAAGTTGGCGCGAGAGGAAAAAACCCTGAGATTGGGGTATGGTTTTCCAGGTGACGGTTGCCCTCATTGTGCTGAAGCTGCTGACGGAATGGGTGCTCGCGTGGCTCAACCGCGCCGAGGTGCGCCGACACGCGGCGCGCGCACCGGCCGCTGTCTCCACGATCATGGACGAGGCGACTTACCGGAAGTCGGTGGACTACACACTCGCCAAAAACAGGTTCGGGCTCATCGAGGGGTTGTTCGACACCGGTGTGCTGGTCGCCGTGCTCGCCGGCGGCGTGCTGCCGTGGCTATTTGCGCGCGTGACGGCGTGGGGCGCACCAGGCGCAGCGTGGACAGGCGCGCTGGCAATTCTGGCTGCGGGTGTGTTGCTGAGCGTGCCAGGCCTGCCGTTTGACTGGTGGGCACAGTTCCGGCTGGAGGCGCGTTTTGGCTTCAACCAAAGCACGCCGGCGCTCTGGGTTGCCGACAAGCTCAAGGGCGCGGCGCTCGCGCTCGCCCTCGGGTTTCCGTTGCTGTGGGCGTTGCTCTCGCTCGTGGGCCGGCTTGGCGCGACGTGGTGGGTGTGGGGCTTTGCGCTGATGTTCGTCTTTCAACTGCTCATGCTCGTGCTCTATCCGAAGCTGATCCTGCCGCTGTTCAACCGGCTCGCGCCGCTGCCCGAGGGCGAGCTGCGCGCGCGGCTTATGGCGCTGGCGGAGCGGACGGGCTTTGCTGCGCGCACCATCGAGGTGATGGACGGCAGCAAGCGCTCGGGCCACTCCAATGCGTTTTTCACCGGCTTCGGCCGCTTTCGGCGGATCGTGCTGTTCGACACGCTCATCGCACAGCTTTCTCCGGAGGAACTCGAGGCGGTGCTTGCGCATGAGATCGGTCACTATCGGCGCGGGCATATTCCGAAGATGCTCGCGTTGTCCGCGGTGATGCAGCTCGCGGGCTTTTGGACGGTGGCCTGGCTCGCGCAACAGGCCTGGTTGCTGGCGGCGTTTGATTTTCCTGCGGAGGGGAACCGGCTCGCGCCAACCTTCCTGCTCTTCGGGCTGCTTGGTGGCGTGGCGACATTCTGGCTGACACCGCTGATGAACCTGCTTTCGCGCCGGCACGAATACGAGGCCGATGACTTCGCGCGCACCGCGCTCGGCGGCCCGGCGGCGATGGTTGCCGCATTGCGGAAGCTCGCGCAGAAAAATCTCACCAACCTGACGCCGCATGCCTGGTTTAGCGGATTTTATTACTCGCACCCGACGATGCTGGAGCGCGAGCGTGCGCTGGCCGGAGGGACGGGTTGAGCTGGCCACGAAAGCTCAAAGGGCGTAAAAATATGAAACGGGAGAAATTTTTTCAGCACGGGCTGACCCCGATGGACCCGGATCGGGGACATGCTCATGGTGCGCCTCCCCTCCAACCAAGGGCCGCTCTGGTCCTCGCGTTTTTGGGCGCTTTGGGGCTTCTCGCCACCCAAGCTTTTGCGGCGGCTGGTGTGGCGGCGGGCGGCACGCTCACGGTCGCCACTTACAATGTCGAAAACTACAACTCGGCCGGCCGCATGGCCGACGGCGTGCATCACGACGCTTACCCGAAGCCGGAGACGGAGAAGGTGGCGTTGCGCGCGGTCATCCGCCAGCTCGACGCCGATGTGCTCGCGTTGCAGGAGATGGGTGGTGCGGCCTACCTCGCGGAACTGCAACGTGACCTCAGGCACGAGGGGCTGGACTACCCGTTTGCCGTCGTGCTGGAGGCGGCAGGGCTCGATCCGGACCGGCACGTCGCCGTGCTGTCGAAACGGCCTTTCACGTCAGTCACGCAGCACACCGACCTGACGTTCAAGTATTTTGGCAGCCCGGAGAAGGTGAAGCGCGGGCTGCTCGAGGTGCGGCTGGCGGCGGGCGGCACCGAGGTGACCATTTTTGTGGTTCACCTGAAAAGCAAGCTGACCGAGCGGGCGGACGATCCCGAGTCGGCATTGGTGCGGGCGGGCGAGGCGGAAGCCGTGCGCGACCGGGTGCTGAAAATTTTTCCTGATCCGGCGAAGGCAAAATTTTTGATCGTCGGCGACTGCAACGCGGGGCGCACGGAGCGCCCGCTACGCGCGCTGCTCGACAAGGGCAAAACGATCATCACCGAGTGGCTGCCCGCCGCCGACAGCCGCGGCGAAGTGTGGACAGATTTCTGGCACCAGAAGGACACCTATGAGCGGATTGACCACGCGCTGGTGTCGCCGGGACTGCGTCCGGCGGTGGTGGCGGCAAAAATCTCTGACGCGCCGGAGACGATGAAGGCAAGCGACCACCGGCCTGTCATAGTGACCCTGCGGACGGAGTGAGCGTGACACGGAAGCTGGAGGGGATACCCCGCCCAGGGTTTAAATCACGGACCGTAGGTGATGGTGCGCGCACCGGCGATGCCGCTGGCGGTGACGGCGTGGTTTTGCAGAACTATCCGGGTATAAGTTTCGTTGGCGACGGTCGCAAAGCTCATGATGTATTGCGACGAGTTGGTTCCGACGATGGTGACGGAGGCGACGGAACTGACGGCGTTTTCCGTAAAGTACACTTCAGCACCCATTGAGAGCTGGCGGAGGTTGATGCGGATGGTGTTGTCAGGAGTGGTGCCGCGATCGAATCGGTTGGCGGGCTGGCTTTCGTTGCCCAGCTTGGACACGATGAGCGCCGTCAGCAGGCCGGCCACGAGAAAGAATACCAAGAGAGTCACGAGCATCTTGGTGTAGCCCTTGGGAGGTTGGCTCATGGGGTTTGGCGTTTCGGCTGGCTTAAAATCATCCGCGGCAGCCAGCGTTTATCCCTAACCAAACATCGCCACTTCAGGGCGTTACAGTGACAGGTACGGTGATTTCGCCGGTACCGTAGCCTTTGAGGTAAAGGCTGTGGCTGCCGGGTTGGCCACCCGTGACGCGCACGGTCACCTCGGAGCTGCCGGCGGGGACAATGACCTCGGGAATGATGATCCCCTCGTGCAGATCGCTGGCCACGTCGAGCAGCGTGCCGCCGGCGGGCGCGGCGTTCGGGAGGGTGAACGTGAGCATCTGCGTCTCGCCTTGGCGGAGGTTGAGCGCGGTGGGGGTGACGGTGACGGTGGAGGCATCCACGCGGAAGGTGCCGGCGACGGTGGTGCCGGCGGCGTTGGTGATCCTGACCTGATAATTGTGGCCGCTCGTGACCGCCGGGACGAAGAAACTGAGGGAATTGGGCGACTCGTAGATTTTGCGGGCAGGCGTGCTGTCGAGAAAGATGTCGTCCTGGGGGGTGAAACCGCTTCCGACCACGCCGATGCGCGCGCCGACCGGGCCGCGATTGGCCGCGAGCGAGAGGACGTAGCGGCCGGAGATCTTGGCGTGCTGCAGTTCGGAGTAATCAATGTATTTTGTGACCGTGCCCTTCCGGTCGCTGGCGGAGTAGCGGGCCAGGGCGTAGTAGGAAATCTCGGCCACGCCGGCGGGCGCATGGTAGTCGTAGGTGTAGATGTCCTGGCCGGAGGGGGATTTGGTCATGGCGTGGGGCTGACGGTCCACGACGATCTCGACGGAGAGGCTGCCGGGCACGAGCGTGTTGACGTGCGGCGTGAAACGCGTGGAGAGCGTGTAGAGCTGCGAGGGATTTTCCGTCAATGCGTCGGGGGTGAGATTGGTGAGCGCCGGGGAGGTACAGCCGACGAGGAGCAGCAGGCCGGTGACGGCGGCGGCGCGAAGGATTCGGCTCGCGTGAGGGAAGCGGGTGTTTTGCATGGAGGCGTGGGATATAAAATCCGCCGCCACTGCAACAGAAACCCCGCCGCTTGGCAATGGGCGAAATGAGCGCGCTCGCAACCAACTCCGCGAACCCGGCCTGCGGGTGGGACGCGGCCGCCGCGCCGCCCGTTGCGCCGACGGGGCTTTACGTGCATGTGCCGTTTTGCGCGAGCACCTGTGATTTCTGCGCGTTTTACCAGACCGTGCCGACGGCCGAGGGCGTGCGGCATTACCTCGATGCGCTCGCGGCGGAGGCGGCGCTCGTGACCTGGCCGGCGCGCGTGGCGACGGTTTTCTGGGGTGGCGGGACGCCGGGGTTGCTCGCGCCGGAGGATTTGCGCCGGCTGGGTGGAATAGGGTGCTCACGGCTCGGCGGCGGGGTGGAGGAATGGACGGTCGAGCTGGCGCCGGCCTCGGTCACGGTGGCGCGGCTGGCGGTGCTGCGCGAGCTGGGTGTGACGCGCGTGTCGTTGGGTGTGCAGAGTTTCCAGCCGGGGCTGCTCGATGCGCTCGGGCGGATGCACACGCGCGGGCAGGTGTTGTGTGCATATGAGCGCGTGCGTGCGGCCGGCTTCGCGAGCGTCAGCCTTGACCTGATGTTCGCGCTGCCCGGCCAGACGGAGTCGGAGTGGGCCGAGGATGTACGCACGGCGGTCGCGCTCGCGCCCGACCATCTCTCGACCTATTGCCTGACGTTTGAGGAGGACACGAAGCTGTGGGTGAAGCTCTCGCAGGGCCGGGTGAAGCTCGATCCCGAGCATGAGGCGCGGCTCTACGAGGCGACGTGGGCGCAACTTGCGGCGGCAGGTTACGCCCAGTATGAGATTTCCAATTTTGCGCGCCCCGGCCACGCTTGCCGGCACAATCTCAACACTTGGCACATGCACGAGTGGATCGGCCTCGGCCCGTCGGCGGCGTCGCAGCACGCGGGCTGGCGCGGTGCGAACATCGCTGACTTGGAAAAATGGCGCGCGCATATCACACGTGGCGACCGGATGACGGAGGACCGTGTCGTGCTCACGCCCGCGTTGCTTGCGGAGGACGCGCTGATCTTTGGCCTGCGGATGAACGCGGGCGTGGATCTCGTGGCGCTCCGCCGGCGTTTTCCCGACGCGCCGTGGGCGGCGGTGGACGTTATTGTCGCGCGGCTTGTGGACGCCGGGCTGGCGGAGCGCGTGGGAGCGGACGTGAACTCGGTCACGCAGGCGGGCCCGGGCGACCGGCTGCGGCTCACGTCGCGCGGGCGGCTGCTGGCCGATGCCGTCGGCGCGGAGTTGCTGGGCGAGTTGGGTGCCGGCGCGGGCACGGTGCGGTAGCATGAGTGTGCCCGGGGAAACCCTTGCTTTTCCACAGCTCTGCCCAATGCTGCGGACAGTTTGCTCCGCCTTTTCCCCATGAAAAAAATCCCCCGCCTCCTGCCGCTCATGTGCGGTGCCCTCGCTCTGCTCGCCGCCGGCTGCGGCACGGGCCCCGGTTCCATCCCCCCGCCTCCGCCCGGAGTTGAGCCTGTTTTGGCCCAGTTTTTCCTTGAGATACCTCGTGGTGACCCTGCTACGGCGCGGGCGCTCCCGGTCAGCGGGCTGCGGGTGCCGATTGATCCGGGCAGCCCGGTGTTGAACCGGGATGGGGGTGACATTGCAGGCGTCAGGGTCGGGCGCAGCGATCCTCAGGGGCTTTACATGGTTTTTCAGCTCACGGGGGGTGCGGTCAACGCCTTTACCCAGATGACGGTCTCACACCAAGGCTACCGTCTGGTGATGGCACTCAACGGGGTGCCGGTTGCCGCCACTGTGATCAACGGGCCGATCAGCAATGGCGTGCTGTCCGTGTTTCCTGAGTTTCCGAATGGTTCCCCAGACCTCAAGGAAGACCAGCTCAGGGAGCTCCAAGACAAGCAGATCCACGCGATTGCGGACGGTATCAACTACGTTTGCATGATCAGCCAGATAAAGCTCAACGGCCACTAGACTGAAAATGCGGGGAAAAACCGTCACGCGGCTTGCCCTCGCCGCTGTCTGCTGGCTCGGCTCAGGTTTGTCCGTCTTTGCGGTTGCCGGTGCGCGGCTGGAGATGGTCTGGCCCACGCCCAGCACCGCGTGGATCGAAGGCCGGCCGCGCGCGGAGTTTTTGCAGGCGACCGTTGCGGGCGAGCCAGAGTCGGGCGGCTTTGGTGGCGTGCGCGACAACGGGACGCGGTTTCACGAGGGCATTGATCTCAAGCCCGTCGCGCGCGACCAGGCCGGCGAGCCGGCCGACAAAATTTTTGCCGTGCTGCCCGGCGTGGTGCACTACGTCAACGACCAGCCCGGTGACAGTACCTACGGCCGCTACCTTGTGCTTGAGCACCCCGGCGTCGAGCCGGCAATCTATACCCTCTACGCGCATCTGCGCTCCATCGCAACTGGCGTCGCACCCGGCACAGAGGTAGCGCGCGGGCAGCTTATTGCGATGATGGGTCGTAGCGAGGGCGGTACGGGCCTTCCGAAGGAGCGTGCACACCTGCACTTCGAGATGGGCCTGCGCGTCACGGATGCGTTTCAGCTGTGGTATGACCGGCAAAAATTTGGCAGTGCCAACGACCACGGGCAGTGGAACGGCTACAACCTGATGGGCTTCGACCCGCTGGATTTTCTCGACAAGTTCCGCGCGCACACGGTCAACAATCTTGCGGACTATTTTGCGCAGATGAAACCGGTCGTCCGCGTGCGCGTCGCCACGCGGCAGACGCCCGACTTCACGCGGCGTTATCCGTCGCTCGTCGTGCCCGTGACGGCGATGGCCGACGGGGCGACGGCGGCGGCCGAGGTGACCATGCCGCCTGCCGGCTGGGAAATCGCATGTGACTGGACGGGCCTGCCTTTCCGTTGGACGCCGCTCACCGCTGCCGACCTGGCTGGCTACGCCTCAAACGAAGTGCGCATCGTCGAAGCCGACACCACTGCGCTGGCGGCGCAGCACAGCAAATCCATCGTTGTGCCACGCGGCGGCCGCACCACACCCGGCAAAGATTTGGAGACGGTGCTGGCGCAGCTCTTCGGGTTGTAAGCGGGCCGATCCGTTGTAGGGCCGCCGCTTTTCGGCGTGCTTCGACCCGGCGGCCAGCGTCGGCCGTACATTCAAACGCGACGCCCGATTGGTATGCGCGACATGGCGCTTGCCAGCGGCGGACGCGAGCGGTGAAGTCGCCGCATGGCCCTTCTCGGCTCGCTTTCCACGCTGCGCGCGCAGCTTGCCGCCACCCCGACGTTGCTGGTCGCGCTGGATTATGTCGCCGAATGTCTCCGCGAGGGTTCGGAACCACGGGCGCGGCTGTCCGCCGCTGTCGCCGGCTACAACGCCCGCGTCGAGCTGGGCGGCGGGGTGTTCGCCATCGAGCAAGTCTATCTGACCAAACCGCGCGCCGCCGGCCGTTGGGAAACCCACGTCGCGCACATTGATGTGCAGGCGGTCATCGCGGGCGAAGAGTTCATGGAGACCGCCGACCGTGCCCGGCTCACGGCGGACGAGGATCGCACGCCAGGGCAGGACGTCATTTTCTACAAGCCCTTTGACCAGAGCAGCGTGTTGCGGCTCGGTGCAGGGGTGGCTGCGATTTATTTTCCCACCGACGCACATCTGGGTTCAATCGCCGTTGGCGGCACGCCGTCGCTGGTGCGGAAGACGGTGGTGAAAGTGCCAGTCGGCGCGTGAACTACCGGCATCATTTTCACGCGGGCAACTTCGCCGACGTGCTCAAGCACGCCGTGCTGGTGCGCCTCGCGCGGGTGTTGCAACGCAAGCCCGGCGGGCTGCTGTTGCTCGACACGCACGCGGGGCGTGGGAGCTATGACCTTGCGGCGGCGGCCCAGGGCAGCTCGCTGGCGCGCGCACCCGAGTGGCCGGGCGGCATCGGGCGGCTGTGGGCGCGGGGCGATCTGCCGGAAAGCGTGACGGAGTATATGGGGCTCGTCCGGGAATTTGACTCGCAGCGTCGAGGCGGGGCCGGGAGTGGCCCGCCCATTTTGGCGGAAAACGAAACAAACAACACGGACACTGCCCCGCAGTTTTACCCCGGCTCACCATGGCTGCTGCGCGCGGTGGCGCGTTCGCAGGACCGCGTGGCCCTGTGCGAGCTGCAAGCCGGGGAGTACGCGGCGTTGCAGGCGGAATTTCAGTTTTCACCACGCGTCTCGGTGCAGCAGCTCGATGGCTATTTGGCGCTGCGCGCAATGCTGCCGCCGCCGGAGCGACGCGCGCTGGTGCTGATTGACCCGCCGTTCGAATCGCCGGACGAGTTTGCACGCATCGCGCAGGGGCTGGCCGACGGCCTGCGGCGGCTGCCGGGCGGGACGTTCGTTGTGTGGTTTCCGCTGACGGAGCGGGCGGGCGTGGCGGAGTTTGACCGCGAGGGCGGGCTGCGTCGCATGGTAAATTTGCCGCCGACGCTCGTCGCTCACCTTGTGGTGAACCCCGTTGCCCCGAAGCTAAAAGGCTGCGGGCTGCTCATCGTCAATCCGCCGTGGCAGTTCGACCGCGAGCTGCTGTCGCTGGCGGAGTGGCTGGCCGGCATCTTGGCACAGTCGCCCGGCGGTGGCGCGGAGCTGCGCTGGCTTGTCCCGGAAACGTGACGTGCGGAAGCGCGCCAACCCAAACTTGCCCCGCAAAAATATTCGGGCATAGTGTACCGCATCATGGCACCGCTCACCGACCCCACCGCCACCCTTGCCGAGCTCAAGGCTCGCGTGCTCGCCTTCGCTCGTGAGCGCGACTGGGAGCAGTTTCACGCGCCGAAAAACCTCAGCATGGCGCTCGCCGCCGAGGCCGCCGAGCTGATGGAGCATTTCCTGTGGGCCACGCCGGAGGCGTCGCGGGCCGTCGCGCAGGACGCGGTGAAGCGCCAGAAAATTTCCGAGGAGCTGGCCGACGTGGTGATCTACGCGCTGGAGTTCGCCAACGTGACCGGCCTCGACGTGGCCGCCGCCATCGAGGCGAAAATGGCGGCCAACGCGAAAAAATATCCCGTCGAGAAGGCGCGCGGCCGGGCGGAGAAATACACGGAGCTGTAGGAAGACGATTTCTTATCGGCCATCGCCTAACGCTTATTGGGCTATTTCGGGCGGGTGAGTCGGACGCGGATGAGGCCGGGCGAAGCATTGGGATGGGGCCGCGACGACCTCGTCGCGGTGTTTGAGGGCGGGGAAGAAACGCAGACGAGGGCGTCGCGGCCCCATCGAAAATTGGAAACCGAGGCGCGGCACGAAACGGGCGTTGTCAACGGCGGTGGCGGCGCGCAAAGTGCGGGCCATCATGACTACTTTGCTTGGCCTCGACATCGGTTCCTCCTCGGTCATCGCGGGCATCCTGCGCGGCACGAAAGTCGTCGCGGAGTCGCCGCGCGCGTTTTTCCGCTCGCGCTGCGAGGGGGCGCGCGTCGAGGTGGACGCGGACGAGCTGCTCAAGGCGGTGCAGACCGCTATCACCGGCCTCGGCGTGCAGGCGAGGCAGGTGGACGGCATTGCGCTGGCGACGATGTCGCCGGCATGGGTCGCGATGGACAAGCAGGGCCGCGCGCTCACGCCCATCGTCACGCACCAAGACCGGCGCAGCGTGGAGCTGGCGCACGAGATCGAGCGGCGGATGGGCAAGGCGCGGCACCTGGCGATTTGTGGCAACCGACCGTTTCCCGGCGGCATCAGCTCGACGACGTGGGCGTGGTTCAAAGCGAACCAGCCGGCGCGGCTGAAACGCGCGGACCTCGTCGGGCACCTGAACACGTTTCTCCACCGGCAGCTCACGGGCGCGCGCGTGACCGACCCGTCGAACGCCTCGTTCACGGGGCTATACGACACGATGGGGCTTTCGGGCTGGAGCGAGGAGCTGTGCGCGAACCTCGGCGTGAGCACGACGCTGTTGCCGGAGGTGGTTGCGGCTGACCGTATCGGCGGGATGATCACCGCGGAGGCGGCGGTGAAATTCGGGCTGCGCGCGGGCACACCGATGATGGTCGGCATCATGGACGGCAGCGCGGGGATGCTGCTCGCGGGCGCGCGGCCGGGACAGTTGTTCAACGTGGTCGGCTCGACGGATGTGCTCGCGCTGTGCACGAACCGGCCGAAGCCGCACGAGCGGCTGCTCACGCGCGCGCTCGGCGTGCAGGGGCTGTGGCTGCAGGTGAGCACGATTGCGGCGATGGCGTCGTCCATCTACTGGGCGCGCGACCAGTTTTTCACGGGGATGCCGCTGGAGGAGTTTCGCGCGGAGTTCCGGCGGCTGAGCAAAATCGGTGCGAAGGCGGTGGGGGGCGTGGTGTTCGAGCCTTACATGGCGGGCGAGCGCACGAGCATCGAGCAGCGGCAGGGCGCGTTTCGCAATGTCACACTGGCGACGACGAAGACGCATCTGCTGGCGGCGATCATGGAGGGGCTCACGCAGGCGAGCGCGGAGCGACTGCCGCTGTTGCAGGCGACGGGCACGCGGCTGCGGCGCGACGTGGCGGTGTCGGGCGGCTCCGACCGGCTCGACCAACTGATGCACCGCGACTGGCCGGGAGCGTGGAAATTTCGCGCGGTGACAGACGCGACGATGCGCGGGCTGGGGACGATGGCGATGCGCGAGCGGTGAGCGGACGGGCGGGTGCGGCAGCTTAACTGCAAGACGCTCTCAGCGCGTTGGGGTCAACGCGCTCCACCTCAATCACACGGCCCGGCGGCGGACGGCAACGAACAGGGCGAGCGCGCCGAGAAAGGCGGCGCAGGCGGCCGGCTCGTGCGGGATCCGTTCCTGCGATTCAACCTAAGTTTGGAGGATCCGTTACGCAACCGGCACTCGCGTGGACTGGCGAGCCGCGCTCGCGTTTCTAGGCGCATTGGGCGGGGGAATCGGGCTCGGCTTTTGGGCGCAAGCCATCGAGGCCAAAAAAATGCAGTGGTTGGCGGATGCGGTAGGCTATCTGGCCATCGCCGTTTTTGTGGCGGGCTTGGTGTGGACAAGCCTGCTGCAACGTAAGGAGCCGGGCCGGTTTTTCAGAAAAAAAGTGCTGCCCGAACTCAGACTGGCGTTGGAGCCCTTGCAACCTTCGCGCGCCGAATTGGGCGAATGCCTTCGGCGCTTGGAAAAATACCGTTATCGGATCGCAAAGATTGTGCGGGCGGAAGACATCACTGAGGGAGTGAAGTAAATTTCGCTACGCGGAGGTCGGCGGCTCGATGGGCGGGGTGGAGTTGGCCTCCTGCTCCTCGTCGGTCTCGACCACGCGGGCGATGCTCAGGAGCTTGTCGCCTTCGGCGAGCGTCAGGAGCTTCACGCCTTTGCCGCCGCGGTTCACCTCGCGGATCGTGTTGACCGGGCAGCGCACGCTCTGGCCTTTGGCCGTCAGCAGCATGATCTCGTCGGTGTCCTTCACGCTGAGCGCGCCGGCCAGCTTGACCGAGCCGTCCTCGGGTAGGTCAATCGCCCAGACGCCGCTGCCGCCGCGGTTGATGAGACGATAGTCCTCGAAACGCGTGCGGACGCCGAGCCCGGCCTCGCTCGCGATGAGGAACTTGGACGTGTGGTCCACGACCTCGATCACGTCGAGGCAGTCGCTCTCCAGCTTGAACCGCATGCCGGTCACGCCGCCCGTCGCGCGGCCGGTGTCGCGGAAGAGGATCTCGTTGGTCTCGGCGTCGCGCTCGCGAAAGCGGACGGCAAGGCCCTGATGGGAGACGAGGATGATCTCGTCACTGCCGGTGGTGAGCACCGTGCCGATGACGGCGTCGCCCTCGGCGAGGTTGATGCCGATGAGCCCGCCGTCGCGGGTGCAGTTGGCGTAGTCGGAGAGGGCGCTCTTCTTGATGACGCCGCGCTTTGTCGCCATGACGAGGAAGCGGTCGGGCGCGAAATCCTTTACGCAGAGCATCGCGGCAATCTTTTCGCCCTCCGCAAGACGGAGGAACGACGAGATGGACTTGCCCTTCGCGGTGCGCGTGCCTTCGGGAACGTCATAGACCTTCTTCGCATGGCACTGGCCGATGCTGGTGAGAAAGAGAATATAGTCGTGCGTGCTCGCGGTGAAGAGATGCTCGACGAAATCCTCCTCGTAGGTCTCGGCGCCGATGACGCCCTTGCCGCCGCGTTTCTGCGAGCGATAGTCGGCGACGCGGGTGCGTTTGATGAAGCCAAGGTGAGAGACCGTGATGACACAGCCCTCGTTGGGGACGACATCCTCCATGCGGAACTCGCCAGCGGCGCCGATGATCTCGGTGCGGCGGGGCGAGGTGTATTTCTCCTTCATCGCGAGGAGCTCGGTCTTGATAAGCGCCATGAGCTTGGTCTCGGACTCAAGGATGCTGCGCAGCTCAAGGATGACTTTTTCGAGTTCGAGGTACTCGGCCTCGATCTTGCCCCGTTCGAGGCCGGTGAGCTGGTAGAGGCGGAGATCGAGGATGGCGTCGGTCTGGCGCTCGCTCAGCGGGTACTTCGCCATGAGCCGGGTCTTGGCTTCGTCCTTGTTGGCGGAGGCGCGGATAATTTTGACAAAATCGTCGAGGTTATCGAGGGCGATGATGTAGCCTTCGAGGATGTGGGCGCGGGCCTTGGCCTGGTTGAGGCGGAACTGGGTGCGCCGGGTGATGACCTCGCGGCGGTGGTCGATGTAGCACTCCAGGAGTTCCTTGATGTTCATCTGCTTCGGCCGCTTCTGGTCGAGGGCGAGCAGAATGACGCCGAAGGAGGATTCGAGGGCGGTTTTCTGGTAGAGCTGGTTGATGACGATCTGGGACTGCTCGCCGCGCTTCAGCTCGATGACGATGCGCGTGTTTTCGTCGGACTCGTCACGCAGATCGCGGATGCCATCGATCTGCTTTTCGCCGACGAGTTCGGCGATGCGGAGGACTAGAGTGTTGCGGTTAACGTTATACGGGATCTCCGTGATAACGATCTGCTCCATGCCGCCCTTGAGCTCCTCGGTATGGGCCTTACCGCGCGTGCGGACGATGCCCTTGCCGGTTTTCAAGTAGCTGAGAATGCCCTCGCGGCCGGAAATGATGCCGCCCGTCGGATAGTCGGGGCCCTTGACGATATTGCACAGGTCGTCGACGGAGATGCGCGGGTTGTCGATGATGGCGACGGTAGCGTCGATGATCTCGTCGAGATTGTGCGGCGGGATGTTCGTCGTCATGCCGACCGCGATGCCGGTCGAGCCGTTCATCAGCAGATTCGGTAATGCAGACGGTAGCACCGTCGGCTCGGTGGTCGATTCCTTGTAGTTGGGGACGAAATCGACGGTGTCTTCCTCGATGTCCTTCAACAAATCTTCGGCGATATCCTTCAGACGCGCCTCCGTGTAACGATACGCGGCCGGCGGATCGCCGTCGACGGAACCGAAATTACCCTGGGGATCAATGAGCGGATAACGCATCACCCACGGCTGCGCCATGCGGACAAGGGTGTCGTAAACCGACGAGTCGCCGTGTGGGTGATAATTCTTCAGCACTTCACCGACGACGCCGGCGCACTTGTCGAACGGGCGGTTGTGCAGCAGGCCTTCCCGCAGCATCGCGTAAAGCACGCGACGTTGCACGGGCTTCAGGCCGTCGCGCGCGTCGGGCAGGGCGCGCGAGATGATGACCGACATC
>CAIQBC010000210.1 GCA_903869955.1 uncultured Opitutia bacterium | reverse complement strand
CCTCATCGTCCACGGCGGCAGGCCGCTCTCCGGCACCATCGTGCCTTCGGGCAACAAAAATTCCGTCCTGCCCATCCTCTGCGCCTCGCTGCTTACCGACGCGCCGGTGATACTGCACAACGTCCCCGACATCACCGATGTCGCGAAGCTAGCTGGGTTTTTCGCCGCGCAGGGCTCGCTCGTCGCGTGGGACCGGGCCGCCGCCACGATGCGCCTCGACCACTCGGCCTTCGACCCGCGCCGCCTCGCCGGCGGACTGCCCGACGGGATGCGCTCTTCCGTCCTGCTCTTTCCGCCGCTCCTCCAGCGGATGAAAAAACTCTCGCTCCCCGCCAACGCCAAGGGCTGCGCGCTCGGGGTGCGCGAGCTCGACCCGCACCTGGAAATTCTCGGTGCGCTCGGCGCGAAAATCTCCCGCGCCCGCGGCGGCCTCACGCTCTCGCTCCCGCAAAAATTCCGCGGCGCACGCCACTGGCCCGACTACATGAGCGTGACCGCGACGGAAAATTTCCTCATGGCCGCCGCGCTGGCCGACGGCGAGTCGGTGCTGATCAACGCCGCGAGCGAGCCGCACGTCCAGGACCTCTGCGCCGTTCTCAATGCGATGGGCGCCCGCATCACCGGTGCGGGCACCAGCCGCCTCGCCGTCGAGGGTGTCGCCCGTCTGCGCGGCGGCACGTTCACCATCAGCACCGACTACCACGAGGTCGTCACGTTCCTCGCGCTCGGCGCGATCACCGGTGGCGAGGTGCGGGTGAAACACTCCGTCCCACAGCACTTCGACCTCATCGCCCGCGCCTTCGCCAAGCTCGGCGTCGTGGTCGGGCACCACGGCGACACGGCGGTCGTCCGCAAAAACCAGAGGCTGCGCATCGCCGCGCCGTTCACCACGAACCTCCTGCCCAAGATCGAGGCCGCGCCCTGGCCGTATTTCCCGGTGGACCTGCTCCCGCTGATGGTGGCGCTCAGCACGCGCTGCGAGGGCACCATGCATTTTTGGAACAAGGTCTACGAAAACGGGTTTTCCTGGATCCCCGAGCTGGCGAAGTTTGGCGCGCACGCCGTCGTGAGTGATCCGCATCGCATCATCGTCTTCGGCGACCGCCCGCTCCGCCCCGCCGAGGTTGTCTCGCCCTACGTCATCCGGGCGACCGTGGCGCTGACGATGGTGGCCGCATCCATCCCCGGCCGCTCGGTCGTGAAAAACGCCGACACCATCCGTCGCGCTCATCCGAATTTCGTTGAGAATCTCCGCACCCTCGGCGCGGAACTGGAGTGGAAGTAGGTTCCTGCGCCTTTCAGCCTCGCCCGCGTCGGGTCACAAGGCACCACCGATTCCCGAGAACCCGAAACGACCGACGCAAGACACCGACCCTGCGCGCGGAGACCATAACGCGGTCTTTGCGGTCGGCAGGCCGCGACCAAGCGACGCGCGTTGGCCCTACAGCCCAACGTATTGGAGCTTGGGATCAGGGGTAGGGCGGGGGCCGAACCACCTCGTAGCCCTTCCCCATCCGGCGGGATTCGGCGACCCCGCCCTACAATGCCCGCGGCGGACGCGGGGCTTGCCGCGCCGTGCGTTTCCCCGTTCACTCGCACCACATGACTGACTCCGCGCCGCTCCGCATCCAGAAATTTCTCGCCGATTCCGGCGTGTGCTCGCGCCGCGCGGCCGAGGCGCTCATCACGCAGGGCGAGGTGTGGGTCAACGGCGCCGCCGCCACCCTCGGGCAAAAAATCTCACCCGAGACAGACAAGGTCACCGTCAGCGGCAAGGCCGTGCGCGCCGCCGCGCAGCCGCGCGTCACGCTCGCCATCCACAAGCCGCGCGGCCTCGTGTGTTCCAACGACGACCCGCACAACCCCGACACGATCTTCGATCTCCTCCCGCGTGAGCTCGCCAAGCTGCGTTTTTTCTGCGCCGGCCGGCTCGACAAGGACAGCGAGGGCCTCGTCATCCTTACGACCGACGGCGACCTCGCGAACCGTCTCATGCACCCGCGCAACACCGTCGTAAAGCGCTACCACGTCCGCCTGGAGGAGGCGTATCCCCGCTCGCGCTTGCCGCAGCTCCTGCGCGGCGTCGTGATCGAGGGTGAGCGGCTGCGCGTTGAGCACGCCGCGCTCGTCAACCCCGCCCCCGACGGCACGTCGCGCGACCTCGACGTTCACATGCACCACGGCAAGAAACGCGAGATCCGCCAGCTGTTCACGACGCTGCGCCACGACGTGAAACGCCTTCGTCGCTACCAGATCGGCTCGTTCCCGCTGCGCGGAATTCCTTTGCGCGGCGGGCGGCCGCTTTCTACGCAGGAGATCGCCGCGCTGTTCAAGGCGCCCCGTCCGCACACTGGTTTCGTTCCCCGCCGCACCACCCATGAAAAATAAATCCTCCCTCACCGTGCGCGGGTCCCGCGCCCCGTCCGCCCCGCGCTTCACGGGCGTGCTGGCGGCTGCGCTGCTCGCATTAGTCGCGGGCGCGCGGCTTGCCGCCGGGCCGCTCACCGCGCCCGCCGCCGTCCACGTCCAGCCCGATGCCGCCGCGCCCGTCCTGGAAATCCTTCCCGCCGGCACGGAACCATTCACGGCGGTCGGCGTCACCGCGCCCGCGGGCTGGCTCGCGGTCGCGCTGCCCGGCACGCACGAGGTTTTCCTGCGCAAGGCCGACCAGTTGAAAGACCTTTCGCCCCGGCCTGGCGCGAGCTACCTCCTGACCGACAAAGCCCCCGAGACGCCGGTCGCCCTCGCTGAGAAAGGCGACCTCGCAGAAATCACCGGGCAGCAAGGGCGCTTCATGAAATTCAAACTGACCAAGCCACTGATCGGTTACATCCCCGCTCCCGCCACCGCACCCATATCCACACCGGTGGCGGTGGCCGCCCCGACGCCGTCCGTGCCCGCCGGCCCCTATGGTGAGCTGATCATTGACAAGCCCACCGCCGCTCCGGCTCCGTCGTCGGCTCCCGACCTCGCCGCGCCGTCCGCCCTTGTGGCCATCACTCCGTCGCCCGCGTCGCACCCCAGCGAAGCGACGCCTGCCGCGCTGGGTGAGTTGCCGCGCCTGTTCCAAGGTACGCTCGTCTCGACCTACAGCCCGCTGCGCCCGCGCCGCCCTTACGCCTACCAGCTCAACGACCGCAACGGCGAACGCTACGCCTACCTCGACGCGAGCCGGCTGCCGCCGGGCACGTCGCTTGACAGTTACGCCGGCCGCACCGTCGTCGTCTATGGCGTCGCCCAGTCCGTGGCCGGCGTGCCTGAGATGGTCATCGCCGCCGAAAATATCCAGGCCCCCTGAAATTTTCCATGCAACTCATAGACGGGAACCGCGTCGCCTCCGCCATCATCACCGAGCTTACGGCCACCGTGGCCGCGCTCCCCGGCCGCAAGCCCTGCCTCGCGCTTGTCCGCGTCGGGGAGGATCCCGCGTCGGTCTCCTACGTGAAGAAAAAAGAGACGACGGCCGCGGCCATCGGTGTCACCAGCCGCGTCATCCTCCCGCCCGTGACCATCACGCAGGCCGGGCTGGAAAAGCTCATTGACGACCTCAATGCCGACCCCGCCGTGGACGGCATCCTCGTGCA
The DNA here is from genome assembly GCA_903869955.1 of uncultured Opitutia bacterium. GTDB lineage: Bacteria > Verrucomicrobiota > Verrucomicrobiia > Opitutales > Opitutaceae > CAIYUN01. The sequence continues at coordinate 1,873 of CAIQBC010000210.1, read as the reverse complement.
GTCACCGCTGCCCAAGCACCTCGACGAGCTGGCGATTTTCCGCCGGGTCGCGCCGCACAAGGACGTGGACGGCTTCAACACCCTGAACCTCGGCAAGGTCGCGCAGGAGGACGACACCGGCTTTGTCGCCTGCACGCCCGCCGGCATCATGGAACTCCTCGCACGCAGCGGCGTGGACCTGAAGGGCAGGCACGTTGTTGTGCTCGGCCGCTCGCTCATCGTCGGCAAGCCCGTGGCGCTCCTCGCGCTCCAGAAACGCGCCGGGGCCAACGGCACCGTCACCATCTGCCACTCCGGCACGCGCGACCTACCGGCCATCACGCGCCTTGCCGACGTGCTCATCGCCGCCATCGGCCGGGCGGAGTTCGTGACCGCCGACATGGTAAAACCCGGCGCGGTGGTGATTGATGTCGGCATCAACCGCGTACCCGACCCCTCGAAGAAATCCGGCTACCGGCTTACCGGTGACGTGCATTTCCCGACGGTCGCGCCGCTTTGTGCGCAGATCACGCCGGTGCCCGGCGGCGTCGGCCCGATGACGGTGGCGATGCTGATGAAAAACACCGTGAAGGCGCGGATGTTCCCGGGGGCCTGATCCGGCGCAATCGAGCCCTTGCCAGCCGGCAGATTTGTTGCCCAAGTTGCGCCCCGATGTCCGCCCCAAAAATCCTCATCGTTGATGACCAGCCCGTCAACGTGCAGCTCCTCAAGCGCAAGCTGGAACGCGAGGGGATGCAGGTCGTCAGCGCCTACCATGGCGCGGAGGTCGCCGGCCTGGTCGCCCGCGAGAAGCCCGATCTCATCCTGCTCGACGTGATGATGCCCGACATGGACGGCATCGAGGTCTGCCAGCGGTTGCAGGAAAACGAGGAGACGCGCCCCATCCCGGTTATCTTCATCACCGCTCGCGCCTCGAAGGAGGGCAAGCTAGAGGGCCTTGGAGTCGGTGCGGTGGACTACATCACCAAGCCCATTGACCTCGACGAGACGCTCGCGCGCGTGCAGACGCAGCTCAGCTTCCTCGCCATCAACACGCGCCTGCACCGCTCCCGGTGCCGGCTCGACGACCTGCTCAACGGCGCCGTCGCCCGTTTCCGCCACGAGGCGAAGATCACGGTGCCCATCTTGGTGGACAATCCCCTTGGCGACCTCGTCATCGAGACCCATGTCGAGCTGTTTGAGGACGCCCTGGGCAAGATTCTGCTCAATGCTTGGGAAGCCCACGGCGACCAGGCTCCCAACCAGCGTCATGTCGCGCTCCGGGCCGAGCTGGTCAACCAGCCCGAGACCGGCCGCTGCCTCAGCCTCGCTGTCGAGGACGACGGCCACGGCATCGCCGCTGAGGTTCGCGACCAGATGTTCGAGCCCTTCATCAGCACCAAGCGCACGGTCGGGGTCGGCATGGGCCTCACCGTCGCCCGCCACGCCCTCCGCAATCTTGGCGGCGACGTGACCCTGCACGACCGCCCCGGCGGCGGCACCACCGCCGTGCTGCTCCACCCGCTCGAGAAGAAACGTACCCAAGGCAACGACTCCCGCTCGCCCTTCGCCTGACCCGCCCGCGTCCACGAGCGCCCGTTCAACAAACCATCGAAAATCAGCACCCAAGAAACTGGGAATCAGAATGCCGTTCCCGCTTCATGGTGGCTGAAATCCCGGCCAATTTACTCCGCTCCCGTGCATGGCCAGCAGGTCAATTTCGCCCGGCAACGGATGCAGCCAAAAACCCAATATTTCCCATGCCTAAAATCGCGTTTCTCGGAGCCGGCCGCATGGCCTCGGCCATCGTTGACGGCCTGCTCGCCCAAAAAATTTGCATCCCAGCCGAGCTGAGCTGCATTGACGGCGGCGACGGTACCGCCGTCGCGCTCTT
>CAIQBC010000209.1 GCA_903869955.1 uncultured Opitutia bacterium | reverse complement strand
CGGGCACTGTAGGGGCACAGTCTTGCTGCGCCCGGTTGGCCCACCCTCTTGGGCGCTGCAAGACTGCGCCCCGACAATGGCAGACGCCGTTCGGTAAGCCTCCAAGGCCTGCGAGTCAGCCCACCGTCTCCTAAGGCCCCGCCCGCTCAATTCCAAGTGTAGCGTACTTTGTAGGTGAGGGTCTTTTCCTGGTCGGGCGCGAGCATCACGCGGAACTCAATCGTCTGTGAGTCATTCTTGATGTAATCAATCGTCTGCGGGTCGTTGTTGCCGGCCTTGACCGCCTTCTCCATGATCGCCCAGTTGGCCCCGCGATACAGGTGCTCGACCACGCGGATCTCGGCCGGCTCGGCCTTGTGGTTGCGGACCTTGATCTCGAAGGTTTCGTCGGCGTAGTCGGAGCGGGCGTTGTCGGTGTAGTCGGTGCGCTTGCGCTCGCCGACGAGGTCGAACGAATCACCGACGTAGAGCCGTACCGTTTCGTCCTTGGCGGTGTGGTCGAGGTTGTTTTCGCCGGTGAACTCAATGCGCTTGTCGGCGTCGTCCTGCCGGTAAAAACGCACCCGGCCCTTGGGCAGCGGGAGGCCGAGATTGTTTTCCTTGGTGTTCTTGAACTCCCGCATCACCCAGACCTTGGTGTTCGACTGCGTGCCGTAGTTGGGCTGGCGCGCCGCGGCGGGGCTGAGGCCCCGGTAGTTGGTGACGCCCGCGCCATCATAGATGTAGAGCGCCGGCGCGGTGATGCCCTGGGCCCGGACAAACTCGACCTGCACGGTCTCGCGGTCATGGATCGTCGCGGGCCGGACGAGCGAGTAGAGATGAAACTCGTCGAACGCCTTCTCGGTGACGACCGGCGCAGCGGCACCGCCGCGACCGCCGCCAGCGCCAGGAGCCGCCAAGGCGCGCGCGGCCTGCGGCTGGATTTTGTTCACATCGCCGGCCATGAGCTTCACGGTCGCATTCTCAAAGGTTTTGCCCGACGTGTTGTTGATGGTCACCCAGCCGACGAGATCGGCCTTGTCGCCTTTCTCGGGGGCGACGAGATTGTAGGCGGCCTGCCACGAAAAACCGCCGGTGACGTAGCCCAGCTCGGCCTCGAATTTCGCGGCGGCGGGGGAGTCGAGATCCCAGGTGAGCGTGGGCCGAAGGATGGCGTCGTCGGTGAGGGCGGGAAAGATGGGCTCACCCGGCAGCGAAAAACGGAGCTGGCCGTCCACCTCGATGATGGGCGACTGGTCCCCGCTGCCCTGGCCGCGATAGGTGCCGGGCGTGTAGCCGCTGCGGATGATTTTACCCTTCACCTGAAACTCCTTCTGGTCCTTGTCGCGCACGAGGAAAGTAATGGTTTTGCCGAGGTTCATCTCCAGCATGAGGCCGGTCGAGATGGTGTCGGCGCGGTAGCTCTGGCGGAGGATGCGAAGGGTGTTTTTGCCGGTCGGGTCGCGCAGCACGACGGAATCGGTCTCCATCTGCGCCGTGACCCCGGGGAAGCTGAAAGAGGTGGTGCCCGCCTTGAGGTCGAGCGCCACACGGTCGCGCACGACCGCGAAATTTTGGTTGTAGATCGTGAGCGCGGGCTGGGCGGCGAGGCCGGAGGCCAACGCGACCGACAGCGCGGCGAGGACGGGAAGGCGGATGGGGCGGAGAGTATTCATGGGAGGAACAAAGGCAGTTGGAGGACGAGGGGTGGGCGGAGAAGGGTGGTCTCAAGTTACACTACGGGCGAGTTTGAAATTTCTTAGAAAAAAATGGTAGAGACTCATTTTGGTCGGGACGTCACTCCGTGGCGTCCGCGGACGGCTCGGAGAGCCGTCCCTAAGGTGCGGCGGGCCGGCGGCAGGCTCGCGGGGGGAGGCCGCCACTGGCCAAGCGGGAAAACTTTGCTTTGCCTCGCGGCGGCTTTGCGCGAGCCTCGCGCCCTCGCATGGATTTTCTTCTCGATCGCAATTCTCCCGCGCCGCCGCCCGCCGGCATCCCGCCGATTGATTTCCGCGCGCAGCTCAACGACGAGCAGTTTCACGCCGTCACCGCCGAGCCCGGCCCGCTGCTCGTGCTCGCCGGCGCCGGCTCCGGCAAGACCCGCACGCTCACCTACCGCGTCGCCTACCTGCTCTCCCAAGGCGTGAAGCCGTCCGAGATCCTCCTGCTCACTTTCACCAACAAGGCCGCGAAGGAGATGCTCCACCGCGTCCACGACCTCACCGGCGTCGAGCCGGGGCGCTTCTGGGGCGGCACGTTTCACTCGCTCGGCCACCGGGCGCTCCGCATCCATGGCGAGGCCGTCGGCCTGCCCAAAAACTTCACCATTCTCGATGCCGACGAGGCCGACGGCGTCCTGCGCGACACCGTCGAGGAGAGCGACAAGGCATTTTTCAAAAATAAAATCCACCCGCGCCCCGGCCCGCTGCACGAGATGCTTTCCCTCGCCCGCAACACTCAGCTCACCCTCGCCGCCACCGTCGAGAAAAGCTTCGCCCAGCACAGCGAGAT
>CAIQBC010000208.1 GCA_903869955.1 uncultured Opitutia bacterium | reverse complement strand
CTCGGCAACGACAATTATTTCTCCCCGGTGACGACAATTAGAACTTCCCGTGTCTTTGAGGGGTGCAGGGGAGCGAAGCTCCCTGCCAGTCCGGTCCGAAAAGATTCTAAGAGAATCAGGGAGGAGGGGGGTGTGGGGGGAGCGAGGGGCGTAGCCCCTCCTCCCTCCACCTCGGAACCGACGAACTACTTTTGACGTTGTTTTGCGGCGTTGGCGCGGACGCTCTCGCCGGTGAACTCGAGGATGGTCGCGTGGTGCACGAGCCGGTCGACCGCCGCCATCGTGGTCATCGGGTCTTTGAAGATTTGGTCCCACTGGGAGAAGACCAGGTTCGAGGTGATGACGACGGACTTTTTTTCGTAACGCTCGGCGAGGAAGTGAAAGAGTACTTCCATCTCCTCGCGGGATTGTTGGACGTAACCGATGTCGTCGATGACGACGGCGTCGAAGCGCTGGAGCCGGGCGATGGCCTGGGGCAGCTTTAGGTCGCGTTTGGCGGCGAGGAGCTGCGTGACCAAGCGGAAGGCCGGCACAAAGAGCACCTGGAGTTGGTGACGGCAGATCCACTCGCGCGCGATCGCGGCGACGAGGTGCGTTTTGCCGCGGCCGGCCAGGCCGAAGCACAGGAGGTTGTCGCCGCGCCGCACGAAGTCGGCTTCGAGCAGGGTCGGCAACTGCCGCCGGATCTTGTCTGGCAGCTTTTGCTCGTCGAGCGACTCGATGGTCTTGGCGGCAGGCAGGTTCGACTCCTTGAGCTGGCGCTGGATTTTGCGCTGCAACCGCTCGTTGGCCTCGGCCTCGAAGAGATACGCGAGGAAGCGTGCATAGCCCCAGTTCTCGGCTTCGGCGCGGCGGGTGGCCTCGTCATGTTCGCGGGCGATCGTGGGCAGTCGCATTGCGCGCAACAGCGGGGCCAGACTGGCGGCGCTCATGAGGCCACCTCCGCGAGCAGCGCGTCGTAAGACGCCAGTTCCGGGATGAAGACCGCGATCGCCGTGGCGGGAGCTGGCGCCGGTTCGCGTAATTGAAGCTCCATGACGCCGGCCAGGGGTAGCTCGCCGGTGCGCAGGACGGCGCCCAGACGGTCCGCCACGCGATCTTCCCCGAACTCGGCCGCGAGTTGGAGGAGCTGCAGGTAACGGGCGCTGGCCTTGCGCTCCTCGACCGTGCTCAGCCGGTCGTAGGCTTGCCGGAAAACGGGCCGGGGAAACATCTCCTCGCGGTAAAGATAGCGGGCGAACGCCCCCGGCTTGCGTACCAACGAAGCGATGACGTGGCGGTAGTCGATGCGCGGCGCCCGCCCGATGGAACGGGGATAACTGGCCGCTTCTTCCGTGCGATAGACGAAACGCACCGTCTCTTCACTGACGTGCGCCTGGACGAAGGCCCCAATCAAGCGGGACGGCACCGAGTAGGCGCAGTCGCGCACGCGTGCGGTCGAGTAGCTTGAGACGCGCACGGTGATCACCTCGGCGGCGGGGAAGCGCGCCGCCGGCAACGGCTGCAACCGGGCGCGTTCTTCGGCGAGCTTCGGGGCGCGCAGCGCGTTGGCCCCGCCGCACACCCGCGCGACAAACTCGGCGTAAGCGTCCGTAGAAGCGAAGTCGCGACTGCGGCGCAGAATCAGTTGGTTTTTGAGCCGGCGCTTGAGCACGCCCTGCGCCGCTTCGACGTCGCCGTTTTGATTGGGACTGGCGACCGCGATCGTCCGTGGCGCGAGACCGAGGTGCGCGCACAACGCGACATACTCGGCGTTGAAACCGCGCCGGCTCTCGCCGCGTTTGAGCTGATGGGTGGCTGTCGAACTCTGATCGGTTTGAGAAAACCGCGGCACGCCGCGCAGTTCCCACAGCGAGGCTTGCAGCCCGCGCTTGAGCGAGAGCGCCGATTCCGAGCGGCACGGCGTCGCCCACTCCCAGTTGGAGTACGGCAGGACCGAGTGGCAGAGCAGATGCGGATACGCTTCGCCGGCGATGGTTACGTCGAGCTCGTTCGCGTTGGTCCAATCGGTCTGGATGCACTCGCCCGGCTCGTGCACTTGCGCGAAGAACACTTCCTTGGCCGGCCCGTGCCGGTGCAGCCAGTCGGTCGTGCGGCGTTGGAAGGTGCGCAGCGCCCGGCCGTCGAGCTTGCCGGGGTGCGCCGCCAGCAGGTGCTCGAAGAGCGCCTTGGCTTCCACCTCCGGGCTGTCTTCGAGCCAGCGCTCGGTCTCGGGCCAGATCGCCGCCAGCGGATCTTCGCGGGTACGCCACGTGTGTGGCTTGCGCAGCTCGGCGGGGCGCAGGCCCGTGCGCAGGTAGCGCCGCGCCGTTTTGCGGTCCATGCCCGCTTTCATCGCCGCGTGGTCAGCCACGCCGCTCGATTGATATTCATTCATTAGTCGTTGGTATTGCTGCTCGGTAATCATGGACCTGCGAAAAGGTCCGAGCTTACCGCCCTCGCAGACCAACGAGCGCCTAAATACCCCGGCTAAAAACGGGGCGTTTTAATTGTCGTCGTGGGGTGGTCTAATTGTCGCCGGGGGATTTTGCTCTTTTTCCCCGGGCACGATTTCGTCTGCCAAATGCTGGTCGTTTGCCGTGCAGACTCGCTCGGCGTCGGCTTCCTTGCGGCTTGGCTGGTCCGGTCGAACCCGGGCGCCCTGCCGGCGAATCGTCGCCGCTGGCTTTGGAGCCTACTGCTGGTCGGGGGCGGATGCATGATCGTGCTGACGCGCCTGAACTACCGGGCGCCGTTTCACTTTTTCCTCTGGGGCTACACGGCCATCGCATTTTTCTACGGTTGTCTCCTGTTGCTCGTGCAGGAACCGAGGCAATCATGGCTAAAGCGAATTTTCACCTTCCCACTCCTTCGACTTTACGCCCAATATAGCTATTTTATCTACGTCTTCCAACTCCTGTTGACCGATCGCCTCGTCTCCTTGGTCTTCCAAGGCCATTTTCGCGGAATGCCCATGCTAACGCCCTGGCATTCGACCGCCGCGATACTCTTGATCTTGGTCCCTGCCGCGCTTTCCTCGCGTTTCGTCGAGTCGCCGCTCCTCCGCATAGGTCACCGTTGGTCGTACGAATAACGAGGCCGCCGAGGCGAACTTTTCCCGGTGCGGGCTTGATGAGGATCCAATCGAGATTCGGGGCAGGCACCAACTATACCGCGCGCAGCTAGCCGAGACCGCGGAGAATGCCACCCACGCTATTATCGAGCGACAGCGGTAAACGGTTACCCGAGCAAAGATGGTGGACGCTTGCGGACTCGAACCGCAGACCCCCTGCGTGTGAAGCAGGTGCTCTAACCAACTGAGCTAAGCGTCCGAACTGAAGGGCGGACACTTAGGAGGCACGGGCTCGAAATCAATCTCCGATTTCTCACCTCGTTCGGCGGTGGCCCGGCCCGGCGGCGGCCGGCATTGCTTCGCGGCGCAGAACTTGCCAAGAACCTCAGCCTATGAACTCTGCGCCTGCTTTTCGTGTCCGGGCCGAGGGTCGGCTGCTCTTCACCTTGTTGGATGCCCTGGAGGACGCCGGGCGCATCCGCGACGGCGCGAAGGAGCGCTGGCACACGGCGAAGGCCCGGATCGTCGCCTGCGCGGACTACGATGCCGAGGCCCCGGCGCTGCATGCCTTGCTGGCAGAGCTCGCCGCACAGGG
>CAIQBC010000207.1 GCA_903869955.1 uncultured Opitutia bacterium | reverse complement strand
GTGGGCAAGCTGCCGGGCATCGGCGGGAAAACGGAGGCGGCACTGGCGGCACGGGGCATTGTGCTCGTGCGCGATGTACTGACGCACGGTGAGGACGAGCTGCGGGTGATCTTCGGAAACGGCTGGCGCGAGGTGGTGGCGATGGCGGAGGGCAAGGACGACCGGCCGGTCGAGACCGAACAGGAGGACGCAAAAAGCTATTCCCAGCAGGAAACGTTTATGGCGGACATCGGCGACTTCGCGGAGATTGAGCGCGTGGCGAAGGGAATGATTGACGCGCTGATGCCGGCCATCCGCGCCGACGGGAAACGCGCACGGACGATGACCGTAAAGGTGCGCTACCCGGACTTTACGCAGGAGGCGCGCGCGCGGAGCCTGGAGACGGCGACTGACCTGGAGGCGCCGTTTTACCCGCTGGTCGCGCCGTTGCTGCGCGCGGCGTGGCACGAGCGACGGCCGTTGCGGCTGGTCAGCGTGCGCTTCTCGGGCGTGGTGGCGGGCGCGGGACAACTGGAGATGTTCGCGCAGGCGGACGAGCGGCAGCGCAAGCTCGCGGCAGTGCTCGACCGGCTCAACGCGGGCAACGGCGCGGGCGCGGTGCAACGCGGGCACCAGCTTGCCAAACGGCCGGGGGCCCCTTAGCTCGCGGACCAGCTTATGCCGATCTACGAGTATTACTGCCCGACGAACAACAAAATCTACCAGTTCTACGCGAGGACGCTCGCGCAGGGCCGCACGGTGCCGCGCTGCCCGGACAACCCAAGCCTGCGGCTGGAGAAAATCGTGTCGCGCTTCGCGATGACGGGCGGGGGCAAGGACAAGGGAGGGAACCCGGAAACCGGGCCGGATGGCGCGGACATGGGCAGGCCGCCGGGAGACCCGGCGGAGGACGCACGCATGGAGGCGGCGATGGGCGCGATGGAGCAGGAGTTCTCCTGCGTGGATGAAAACGACCCGCGCGCGATGGGCCGCATGATGCGCCGCATGAGCGAGCTGACGGGCGAAAAAATTGACGGCGAAATGGAGGAAGTCGTCCGCAAGCTCGAAGAGGGGGCCGACCCTGAGTCGCTTGAAGACCAGATGGGCGGACCCGAGGGCGAGGAAGACGGCGCGGGGGATGGCGACGCGGCAGCGAAATATTCCCCGGAGCCGCGCAGCCGGCCCAAGGCACGGCGCAGTCCGCCGATGCGCGACCCAAAGCTTTACGATTACGAGTGAGGATGGCGCGGCGGACGAATTGCGCGGAGCAAGGGTGGGTTCTGCGTTAGCGCGTGGACAAACGGCGGCAGAGCGGGCAGTGGCGGGCGCGTGGACAGTGGAAAAATTGCGCTGATTCCCGGGAGGCCAGCATTCGTGAGGTTGAACCGTGACAACAGGATGGGGGGATTTCCTGCATCATAATAGGGAGTTAATTTTTTGGAAAAACCCCTGGTTTTGCTTCCCGTATCTGCAATGCCTAACGTCAGCATCCCGCTAGAAAGCGACAGGCCCAAACTGCACGTCCTGATGGTAGAGGATATGCCGGGGGACTTTGAATTGGTCATGGAAACCCTGGGTCGGAGCGGCCTGCGCATCAGCTCCAGACGGGTCGAAACCGAAGCGGAACTGACCTTGGAACTGGAACGGCAGCCATCACCGGACCTAGTGATGTCCGACCATGCCTGTGGCATGTTCGACAGCTTCCGGGCCCTAGCCCGGTTGCGTTCCTGCTTCTTGGATGTGCCATTTATTCTTGTGACCGGGGCGCTGAACGGTGCGCTCATGGTCGAGGCTCTTGATCACGGGGTTGACGATTGGGTGAGCAAAGACCGGTTATCCGAACTTCTGCCGGCTGTGCTGCGGGCGCTACGCCTCGCCCAGGAACGACGGCTGCGGTGACACGCAGAGATCGAGCGCGACTGGCTGCTCGGCGAATGCTCGCTCCTGCGTCGTCAATCGCAGCTCAGTATCCTCGTGCCGATCTGCTCGGTATGCAAAAAGATCCGGAACGAAAAAAATGAATGGGGTTCTCTCGAAAGCTATTTTGAACGCCAACTTCAGATCCAATTCACCCATGGTTTTTGCGTGGAATGCGTCAAAGGTTTTGGCCTGGAACCCATCCCACCACCTCAACCCGACACCATCCCTTGGACTGACGCTGGGGGTGGCTCAATAAAGTGAGCCCGGTCATTCCATCGGCACGCGGAAATGGGGAGACTCTCCTCGTGATTGACGACGAGCCAAGCGTCTGTGACGTCCTGCGTGCCATCCTTGAGGCCAATGGCTACCGTGTCCTTAGCGCCCCCGACGGCCCAGCCGGCCTCGCCCTCTATCACGAGCATACCGGTCAAATCAGTGTTGTGCTCACCGACATGATGATGCCCGCCATGCAGGGGGCCAAAGTCATTTCCGCCCTGCGTAAGATCAGTCCCGAAGTGCGTATTCTCGCCGTAAGCGGCCACGCCGAACCGAGAAAATTTGGGGTCACCCCCGAACCCGGTCGCCTCGAATTTCTCGCAAAACCGATGAAGACAACGGACCTTCTTCAAACCCTCCGCAGGCTTCTCGCCTGAGATTTGACCGCAACGTGTCGTATAATTGCCGTCGTGATCGGCCCGGTTTGGTTAAGTTCAGCCACCGCCTACCGCCCAAACGGCCGCTGGCCGCTCAGCGCTGGAACTGGAAGGCGGCGGTCTGCACGGCAGGGGCTGTCGCTTCCTGACCGCGCGAGATAGCCATGACCGGCTGCGCCATCGGGCGGGGTGAAGCGGGGAAATCCTCCACCACGACGGGTTGCAACGGGGGAAGCTCTGCCAGCGGCGTCCACCCAGTGAACTCGGCACGAACGAGACCGTTGCTGCCGGGCGCGACAAGCGCGACGGTCTGGTAGCCGTCGCGGGCCGCCGGGGCGGGCACATAATTGGCAAGTGTCACCAGCGGATTTGCCGGCCCCGTCGGAGCGGCGGCGACAGCCATGCTCGCGGCAGGCGGCGCGGAATTGCCGGCGCTGGCGATTGGAACCGAAACCGGAACGGTGCGCATGAGCACCAGCGCGACGCTCGCCGCCATCGCGGCAAGGCCGGCAAACGCGGCCACCAGCGGGCGGCGGATGGCCCGGCGCGGGGCGGCCGCCTTGCGCTCGACGTCAAGCAGGTCCTTGGCCAGCGCGAAGGAGGCGGGGGCCTGCGCGTGCTCACGCTCGAAGAGCTGCGCGCAGGCGTGCTGCATCCGGCGGTAAGCCGCATGCTGGCGGCGGCGGGCAGGATGGCGGTTGAGCTCAGCCTCCAGCTCGGCGATCTCGGCGGTCGAGATCTCACGGTCGAGATGGAGGTTGAGCAGCTCGGTGAAGCGTTGGTCGTTCATTTGAAATCGTCGCCCAATTTTTCGCGCAGGCTGTCGCGGGCGCGGGCGATGCGGCTTTTGACGGTGCCGACGGTGAGGTGGAGGATGTCGGCGATCTCCTCGTAGGAAAGATTTTTGACGTTGCGCAGGATGAGGATCTCGCGGTGCTTCTGGCCCAGCTTCTCCATGCCGGCGGCGACGCGGTCCACAAACTCCTGCGTGACGGTGAGGTCGTCCGGCGAAGCGGCCTCGGCGGGGATGATCTCGGCAAGGGTGAGGTTGTTTTCGGAGCTGACGGGTGCGTCAAAAGAGACGGACTTGTCGCGCTTGCGCCGCCACCAATACCAGTAGCGGTTGCGGGCGAGATTGGTGGCGATCTGGTAGAGCCAGGTGGAGAAAGCGGCATCGCCGCGAAAGTTGCCGAGCCCGCGATGGGCGCGGATAAAGGCGTCCTGCGTGACCTCCTCGGCGTCCTGCGGGTTGCGGAGGAGCTGGTGAACCATCGCATAGATCCGGCCCCAGTGACGGCTCACCATCTCGTCGAACGCGGTGGCGTCGCCGCTCTTGAAGCGGTCAACGAGCAAGCGGTCGAGGGTGGCTTCCTGGATTTTGGCGGACATGTCTTCCGTTGCCATTGGACGGGCGCGGGCGGGGATTGTTCCCAGATTTTTTTCGCCGGTGTGGCCAGGGGCGTCAGGAGGCGGCGGATGGGAGGCGGGCATGGTGGTTCCGGGAAACAATGGCCGGGCGGCGCGGCTGGCAGCCGGCACGGGCGCACGGGCAGAAAACACTTGCCAAGACGGGGGGCAAACCCAATCCAGTCCCCCTCCCCTTTGGGGGCCGATAGCTCAATGGTTAGAGCAGTTGCCTTTTAAGCAATTGGTTCCGGGTTCAAGTCCCGGTCGGCCCACCAGCGTTCGCCCGGCGGGCTACTGCTCGGCGAGCCAGCCTTATCTCCGCGCCTTTTTCCCCTTTCCCACGCAGACCGTCAGCTTCCGCTTCGCTGCCGTGCCGGTGCCTCCCCCGTTTCCGCCTCGCTCCACCTCAATCCCGAAACCCTCGTCCGCCTGCGCGATTGATCCGCCATGAACCTCGCCGAATACAACCACCTCGACCCCGCCGCGCGCCGCGCCGCACTTTTGAAAATGTCCGCCGCCGAGATTGATGCGCTGCGCGTTGAAAGCGTGCCGCATCCTACGCATCATACTAACACGCACCCTGAGCCCAAAACGGCTGCTCCGCTCAGCAGCGCCCCTCTCCAGCCAAATATTTACCACGAGCCGTATATCGTCACCGTCTTTTATATTCTCGCTGCCGCCACCCTCCTGTTCGGCTTCGTCGCCGCCACTGAGACCGGTTCTGTCATGCTCGGTGCGATCGCGGTCGGCGCGGCGCTGGGAAACTTCGCCGCGGCCACCGTTATTCAGTATCTCGCAAGCATTGATTACCATCTGGCTTTGCTCGCCAAGGCCGCGCCCGCCGCCGCCCATAAATAATGCCACCGGGCTGGAAAATCCCTCCGTACAGCCCCGCCGTTATCGGATACACCGGCGCGGCAGGGGGCCGGAGCACCAAAAGAAGTTCGTTTTATTTTTTAAGTTTTGGAAGTCGGCCGGGGATACCGATTAGCCGCTTGGCTAAGAACAGCCAAACTGGTGGATCATTTTTTCTGCCCACCATCGGTCACGAACGAGGCATAGACCACGCCGATGAGGTTGAATGGGGTCACCCACTCGCGGTCCTCGACCTCGTTGTTGAGACCTTGCACGCGCCAGCCGCGCGACTCCCGCTCGACGAGCACATGGAGCACGCGCGCCCCACTGCCCGCCCGGTAGGCCACCTGCATGCCGCGCTGGAGCGCGGTGTAATCAATCTTGCTGATGACGAGGACGGTATTCTCGCCATACACGGGCAACATGGAGCCGCCCGAACCGATCAAGGTGAACCGGTCGCGGCTCAGCCCGGTGATCAGCTCGGCGTCGCGCCAGGCCTCCAGCTCGGTCACGTCGGTGCTTGGCGGGGCTTGCGGCACGGGCTTGGACTCCGGCACGGGGGCCGTCGCGCAGCCGGCCAGCCCTGCGGCCGCGGCCAGCGCGAACAGGCGGGCCGGCAGGCGGGAAAGCGCGATGGCCATGTTTGTCCTTTTCATTCGGTGTGAATTCTGTCGCCATTCATCGGCACAACCGCACCGTGGCTGTCGCCGCCGCCGTAATTTTTCATCCTTTTGCACCAACGTGCCGATCCCTCCCGCAGCATGAAGCGACTTGTTATCATCGAAGACCAGACCGCCATCCGCGAGATGCTCGCGGAAATCCTCCGTCTCGACCCGAACTACAAGCTCGTCGGCGAGAGCGGGGACGGTCAGAGCGCGCTCGCCCTCTGCCTTGAGATCAAGCCCGACCTCATCGTGCTCGATGCCAAGCTGCCCGGCCTCAACGGCGTGGACCTGCTCCGCCGCCTCAGCAAGCAGCTCAAGCACGTCCGCGTGCTCGTCTTCTCCGGCCACGAGAACCCCGTGCTCGTGCGCGAGATGCTTGAGGCCGGCGCCCACGGCTTCGTGGAGAAAACCGCCGGCCTGTTTGAATTTAAAAAAGGCCTCGAGACCGTCGCCGCCGGCGGCACCTACTTCGGCCCGGCGGTCGCGAGCCTGCTCCGCAACGTGGTCGCCAACCCCTCCGCCAGCGACACCGCCGACTTCCTCACCGACCGCGAGCGCGAGATTTTGCAGCTCGTCGCCGAGAGCCACAGCACGAAGGAGATCGCGACCAAGCTCGGTATCAGCGTGAAGACCGTGGACAACCACCGCACGAACCTCATGCGGAAGCTCAATCTCCACGACGTTGCCAGCCTCACCCGCTATGCGCTGGAGGTCGGGATCATCGAGCCGAAGCAGCCGCTGTAAGCGACATGATTTGCCGGCCCTCACCTGGGGTGAGTCTTGCCGTTTTTCGACTTACGGACAAAGCCCGTACAAGGTCGTGCCCTGCATCGGACGCAGGGTCTTTTGCCCCCATTTTCCCCGCATGGAAGAAACGCCTCATGAAAAACGCCGCCGCCTCGTCCGCCAGCGCTGGATCAACTGTGCGTTGTTCGCCCTCACGCTGCTGGGCCTGCTCGCCGTCTGGGCGATGGACGAGCCGCCGCCCGATGCGACCGCCCTCCAACCAACGCTCCGCCAGTTGCCTGACGATCAGAACGCGTGGCTGGTGCTCAAGCAAGCCGCCGAGCTGGTAAAGTGGGATTATGAGGTTGATCTCAAAGCCCTTGACGACTGGGAAAGCCTCAAAGCGATGATGCAGGGCAAAGAATGGGATGCCGCCAAGGCCACCGCGTGGCTCGCCGGACGCGAGACGGTTTGGCCTCTTATGGAGCGTGCCGCCTCGTTGGGGGCCGGCCAAGCTCCTTTGAGTGACCCCGCCGAGTTGGTGCCGTACATGGGCCCTTTAAGAGATGGCGAAAAAAATTTCATGGCGATTTACACCCCGGAGTGGGAGGAGTTCGACCAATTGTTTCGGCTCTCGCTCATCCGTGCTTGGGCGCTTTTTTACGGAGGCCAACCTGACGCGGGATTGGATCTGATGCTGACCAGCCTGCGCGCCGTGCGGCTTCTGGAAGAGTCCCGTGGTGGAGCCAGCTCTTATTACAACGGAGCCAGCATACGCCGGGCGATTGAGGCCCGTTTCGCCGCCATGGGCGCGCAGCAGGAGGTTTCACCTGCCGCGCTGCGCCGGGCACTGACTGTGCTCGCGCAAACCCGGCCAAACACTGCTGAGTTCGGCCAAAATCTGCGCGAGAGCTACCGTAACGCGGCTTTTGCCATCGAGGCGCTGGCCCAAGGCAAGGAAGCCACCGTGTTTGATAAAAAACCGTTACCTAATTTTCTGAGCAACGGCATCAACTGGCCGCTCCTCTTCAAGCCGCACCAGAGTGAGCGCTTGCTGGCCGAGGTTTACTCCGACGCACTCACTCTGATCGAAGCCGACTGGGCAAAAATCCAAGTAGGGGGACGATTAGAGCAAGAGCATCTGCTTGGCGGGCATGACTGGCGCGTTTTCAATCCGAGTAATTTGTTCGGGCGGAGTATTATGTCGTACCTCGATATCTCCCCCTACAATTTCCTGCGGCAACGCGCGGAAGAGCGCTCCACCGATTCTGCGACTGAGGCGTTTATCGCGCTGCGGCTTTACTTTGCCGAGCACGGCACGCTGCCCACAACGCTCGGGCAGCTCGTGCCTGACTACCTACCCGCCGTGCCGCTGGATTATTTCGACCGCGCCCCAATACGTTACTCACCCGCCAACCGTGCCGTGTGGTCCGTTAATACTCATCACTTTGATGTCACCAGCCCCGACCTCGATCCCGACGTGACGCGCCACGAAATCTACTTCAAGCTCGGCTTCGCCGCGCCGCCCGCACCGGTGCCGGCCGTCCCCGCGACCAACCCGTAGCCCCGCGCGTGAAGGCTGGGATGATTGGTTGTGGGCGGGGTGCATCTACCCCGCATTTCGCTGAAGCGGGGTGAGGGTACCCCGCCCACATTTATCTTCCGCGCTCAAATCTCCCGGGCCGCCGCGAGCCGGTCCGCCAGCACCTCGACGAGCAGCGGATGCGCGGCCAGCGGCTCGGTCATACGCGTGAGCAGGTCCGGCCGGTCCGCCTCGGCGGCGCGGCAGATTTTGGCCACGTCGCCGCCCGGACCGGCGTGGCGGCCGGGCGAGAGAAATTGCAACGCGACCACGACCTCACCTGCATCGAACGGCGGCGCACGCAACGCCGCCGCAAGCAGCGGTTCGTTGAAGGCAAACTCCGCACCTGCACGCCGCTCCATCGAGGCCACGCCGACGGCAGCCGCCTCGTCGCCCAGCTCGATCCGCAATTGCGCACCGAGGTGATCGCGCACCGCCGCAACCGCGCGCGTGGGCGAACCGTGATCCACCAGCAGCACCTTGGGCCGCCACCAGCCGGCGGCACGCGCCACCGCACGCGTGTGGTCGACGAGCATCCGTGCGAGGCGGCGGTCACCGGGCGCGGCAACATCCACGAGGCACGGAGCGAGCCGCGCCCGGGCGGATGGAAATTTTTCGCGCAAGGCCCGGACGATGGCGGGCACATGTTCGGTCACCGCCGCACCCGGCCCGAAGAACAACGGCAGCAAGTCCCCCGCGCCCGCCGGCTGGGCGGCAAAAAAATCCTGCAGGGCCGGCGCCAGCAGTTGCGCCGGTTCACCGCCCAGCTCGGCCGCCGGCACCTGGCCCGAGTGCAGCAACGACACCGCGCGCACGTCGCGGCCCGACCGCGCCGCCAGCGATGCCGCCACGCGCCGCAGGCTGAGCGTGGACTCCGCGCGCAGCGAGCCGTTGTCGAACAGAAAGCAGACGGGTGGCAAAGAGGAATTCACGCGGGCGCGGGTGGAAAAGGGCTTGCCCACGCAAAGCGACCGCCCAATAACGTCAATCACGCGCCCATTCCAACATCATGAATCTCCCCCCGAAATCACTCTCCCTCGCCCTGCTGCTCGGCCTCACCACCTTTCTCGCCAGCTGCAATCACACCCCAGTCCGTCCGGCCACACCACCCACGCCGGATCAGACTGGCACGACTGTCAACCCCGGTGGTCCTCGCCCACCGACCAGGGTCATTCAAGAAGGCCCCGGCCCAGTGCAGCCGACCGCCCCCGATCTCACGACCCGCGACACGAACGATCCTCTCGGCGACCGTCTCCCGCTTCAGGCCCAGGCCGTTTATTTTGGCTTCGACAGCTCGGTCATCCGCCCGGCGGAAGCGGCCAAACTGCGGGCGGTGGTGAAATACCTGAATGAGCACCCGGAAGCCCACCTCCTGATCGAAGGGCATTGCGACTGGCGCGGCACCGCCGAATACAATCTTGGTCTGGGTGATCGTCGCGCTTCCGCGGCGAAGAAATATCTCAACAGTATTGGCGTTGGGGCGGACAAGGCGGAGACCCTTTCCAAGGGCAGCCTAGAGGCGGCGAAAAACGCCGACGATGCCACCATGGCCAAGG
>CAIQBC010000206.1 GCA_903869955.1 uncultured Opitutia bacterium | reverse complement strand
AATGCTGGTTCCTATCCGGTCCTGGCGGTCGTGACCGACGGCAACCACACAGGCTCCGCCTCCGGCACCCTCGTCATCAATCCGGCGGCAGCGACCGTGACCCTCAGCGGCCTGGCCCAGACCTTTGACGGCTCGCCGCATGCCGTCACGGTAACCACTAGCCCGGCCGCGCTGGCCGTGACCACCCTTTACAACGGCAGCGCCACTGCACCTTCCAACGCCGGCAGCTATTCCGTGACGATAACGATCAGCGACAGCAACCATACGGGCAGTGCCGCCGGAACCTTGGTCGTGGCCCAGGCGGCCCAGACCATCACCTTTGGCACCCTCGCGACCCAATTGGCCGGCACCGCACCGTTGACCCTGACGGCGACGGCGAGCTCCGGCCTCACCGTGACCTACACCACCTCGAACCCGGCGGTGGCGACAGCCAGCGGCAGCACGCTGACGATCGTCGGCCCCGGCACGGCCACGATCACGGCCTTGCAACTGGGAAATGCCAACTACCTCGCCGCCGCAACCGTGGCGCAGACGCTGACGGTCCAACCGACCTTTGCTTCTTTCGCCGGCGCGTTTTTCACCCCGACCCAGTTGGCGAATCCCACGGTGAGCGGACCCACGGCCAATCCCGCCGGCGACGGCCTGCCCAACCTCCTCAAATACGCCTTCAACCTCGACCCCACGCAGTCCAACGCCACCGCCGGGTTGCCGGGCGCAGGCACCGCCAACGGCTCGCTCACACTCACCTTCATCCAGCGCACCGACATCTCCGATATCACCTATCTCGTCGAGGTCTCCGGCGACCTGCTGACGTGGAGTTCCGGCCCGTCTTTCACGCGGCAGGTTTCCGCCACGCCGATTGATGCGCAACGCAACCGGGTCACGGTGCAGGATCTCATCCCGCTGGGCGGCACCACCCCGCGTTTCATCCGTCTGCGGGTCACCCAGCCCTGATTGCTGCGGTGGCTTGGCACTGTCCGTCCTAGGTCAGTTTGATTCGTGTGACGGGAGATAGGGTATCTCTCGCGGCAACCGCGCCCGGCTCGGCGAGCCGGCCTCAGGCCTCAGCATCGGAATTTAACAACGAGCCACAGGGGACTCGGAGGCGACGGTAGTATTTTCAGAGGAAGATTTGAGCGCCGATGGCGCGCGAGCTGTCCCGGCCAGACCACGTGTCTTTGCGCTCGACAGCGCGCGCCACCGGCGCGATTTTAGGCCTGAGCGCGGGCATAGCACAATGGATAGTGTAGTGGCCTCCGAAGCCATTGATCTGGGTTCGACTCCCGGTGCCCGCACCAATTTTTTAGGGATCTGCTTACAAAGTTACCCGATTTTTCGTCCACCGGCCATTGGACTGCTGCCACTCGCATTCGATTGATCAACTCCTTGAGGATCTTGGCCCGGTTAATCACGAGGTAGTCACACATTCGCGGGTGTCGTAGATGGTCGGTCCGCTGGTTGCTGCTTGAGGAATTGCTTCCCGCCGATTGCGGCGCGGTTTTTAACGGCCCGTTCTCCCACCCAAATTTGACGATTGCCTGGATTGAGGTAGGGTCTGGCAGGCACAACCGATT
>CAIQBC010000205.1 GCA_903869955.1 uncultured Opitutia bacterium | reverse complement strand
GCGGCATGGATCATTTTCGCGCCGGTGTCCTGATGCTGGCCATCGTTGGCAAGCGCGATGGAGAGAACCTCACCACGCGCTTTGCGGCCCTTGAGGACGACACCGGGATACTTCATCGTGAGGCGGCTGCCGATGTTGCAGTCAATCCACTTGATCTCGGCCTCCTCGTGCGCGACCCCGCGCTTGGTGACGAGGTTAAAGACATTGTTGGCCCAGTTCTGGACGGTGATGTATTGGATCTTCGCGCCCTTGAGCGCGACCAGCTCGACCACGGCGCTGTGCAGCGTCGAAGTGGAGAATTTTGGCGCGGTGCAGCCCTCCATGTAGACAACCTCACTGCCCTCGTCGGCGATGATGAGGGTGCGCTCGAACTGGCCGAAATTCTCGGCGTTGATGCGGAAGTAGGCTTGGAGCGGCTGCGCGACCTTCACGCCCTTGGGCACATAGATGAACGAGCCACCGGAGAACACGGCGCTGTTGAGCGCGGAGAACTTGTTGTCGCCGGTCGGAATGATCTTGCCAAAAAACTTGCGGAAAATTTCCGGGTGCTCGCGCAGCGCCTCGGTGGAGTTGGCGAAGATGACCCCCTGCTTGGCCACGAGGTCCTTAATGTTCGAGTAGGCAGCTTCACTGTCGAACTGGGCCTCCACGCCGGAGAGAAACTTGCGCTCCTGCTCGGGGATACCGAGGCGCTCGAAGGTCTTTTTGATGTCGTCGGGCACCTCGTCCCAGGTGCGCTTGGGCTTCTGGCCCTGCGACAGATAGTAGCGGATCTTGTCAAAGTTGATATTTTCGAGATCCTTCGTCGCCCAGTGGGTGGGCATGGGCATCGAAAGAAATTTCTTCAATGCGTTGAGCCGGAACTCAAGAATCCACGGAGCCTCCTGCTTCACTGAGCTGATATAGCGCACGGTGTTTTCATTCAGACCCGTGCCGGCATCAAACTCGTAGTCCACGTTGTAGCTGAAGTCGCCTTTCGTCTGGTCAATGCCGACGACCGGGTTTTCCGTGACGGTGGTTTCGGGCGGGGGGAAAGTGTCAGTGACGGTGGACATCGAAAAGGGAGGTTTGAAAATAGGATTTTGAAAAAATGTGGCAAAGCGGTATCACGCGGCGGCGAACTCCTTTTTGACCCAGTCGTAGCCTTTGGCCTCGAGTTCAAGGGCCAGAGACTTGTCGCCGCTTTTCACGATATGGCCGTCCCACATCACATGCACGAAATCGGGGACGATGTAATCGAGCAGGCGCTGGTAGTGGGTGATAAGCAGGATGCCGGGCGAGACGGCGCTGCCGCGCTGGGCGTTCACGCCCTCAGCCACGATACGGAGCGCGTCGATGTCCAGGCCGGAGTCCGTCTCGTCCATGAGCGAAAATTTCGGTTCGAGCATGGCCATCTGGAGAATCTCGCAGCGCTTTTTCTCGCCGCCGGAAAAACCGTCGTTGACGGAGCGCGAGGTGAATTTCCGGTCGATCTTCAGAAGATCCATTTTCGCGTAGAGGCGCTTGTAGTAGGCGGTGGCGTCGAGTTCCTCGCCTTCGGCCATGCGCGCCTGTTGCGCAGCGCGGAGAAAATTCGCGATGGAGACGCCGGGAATTTCGCTGGGATATTGAAAGGCAAGGAACAGCCCGGCGCGCGCGCGCTCGTCGGCCTCAAGCTCCAGGATGGATTTGCCGTCGAGCAGCACATCGCCGGACGTGATCGTGTAGTCGGGGTGGCCCGCGATCGCCTTGGCGAGCGTGGATTTGCCGGTGCCGTTGGGTCCCATGATCGCATGGACTTCGCCGCTGCGGATCGTGAGCGAAAGGCCCTTGACGATTTCTTTTTCGCCGATGGCGACATGGAGACGGATGATTTCGAGTTGGCTCATTGCAGGAAACTGGGAAACGGGAATTAAGTGAAGATCAGCGCGACGCATGGCGGGCCTGACCGTGAAAGGTAATTTCGACGGATTTGGCGGCAAAGCCGCGCGGGAGGACGGAACGGACTTTTTCCAGGAGCCGGGGAGGCAGGTCTATGTCGTGGGTCTGGCCGGACTTTTCGTCGTGAAAATGCGCATGGGGACGGAGATTCGGGCAATAGCGCGTCGGACCGCGCTCGAAGTTGACCGCACGCACGAGGTCGCACGAGACCAGCGTCTGAAGGCAGTTGTACACCGTGGCGAGCGAGATGGTGGGACGGGCGGCCTTAACCCGCGCGAACACCTCGTCGGCCGTGGGGTGGTCACGCTTTTTCAGGAGCATGTCGTAGACAATCTCACGCTGCGGCGTGGCACGCAGGCCGCTGTCGGCGAGGCGTTGCGCAAGGGCGGCAGCGTTGAGGGTGGCGATGGACATGACGAGCGGAGAGTCAACAAACGGGATCGGCGGCGCGGCGCAAGTAGTAATTAGAACTATTCTAAAGAAAGGCATGCCATCGGAGTCCGGCTTGACACGCGAATCCGGTGCCAGCGGACACCCGGCGTGGGGTCGGTGTTTTGGAACAAAACTTTTGCCCCAAACGAGGAGTGAGAAGCCGTGGGAAGCTGGACGTAAAAGCTTTGCTCAACGAGCCTGTGGATCGCGCTGCGGCATGAGGATGATGCGGACATAAGGCTGGCTCATATCAACCGGGCGTTAATCTGCACCCACTCACCTCGGCGGGCCGGAACCCGGCAACCTCCGGCCGCATGGAGCAACGGCCAAGGCAGGCCGATTTTTGCGGACGCGTGCGATGGCAGAAAACCTGGTCAGGTGCGGCAGCCCGGATCAAGCGGGCGGGCCTGCCAGGCCGCGACGATTTGACGGACGGTTTCCTCGAGCGATTGGGTGATGTCCCACCCGGGATAGTGCAGGCGCATTTTCCGCAAGTCGCTGTAATAGCAGATGTGATCGCCGGCACGGTTTTGGTCAACGTAGCGCTGAACCTGCTGCTTGCCGGTGAATTTTTCCGCGAGGGCAAACGCCTCGAGGATCGAGGTGCTGTTGGCCTTGCCGCCGCCGAGATTGTAGACCTCGCCCGCGCGCGGCGCGGCGACAAATGCCGCCATGAAAAGCGCGACATCAAGCGCGTGGATGTTGTCCCGCACCTGCTTGCCCTTGTAACCACACACCCGGTACTCGCGGCCTTCGAGGTTGCATTTCACGAGGTAGCTGAGGAAGCCGTGGAGCTCGACCCCGCTGTGGTTCGGCCCCGTAAGACAGCCGCCCCGCAGCGCACATGTGGGGAGGCCGAAGTAGCGGCCGTATTCCTGCACCATCACGTC
>CAIQBC010000204.1 GCA_903869955.1 uncultured Opitutia bacterium | reverse complement strand
CGGCCGCGTCCACCCCGCCCGCGCCCCCCGCGTTGCTCGCCGCCATCACCCACGAGCCGGCCGACGCCAATGTCACCACGCTCGCCAACGATTTCGTCGAGGTGCGCTTCACTGACTACGGCGGCGCGATCCGCGATGTCGCGTTCAAGCAATACCCCGCCGTGCAGGGCGAGCCCGCGCCTTATGTGTTCAACGAGAAGCACGCCGCGCCCATCCTCGCGTTCACCGATTATCCCGGCCTCGACCAAAACACCCGCTTCGCGCGGGTGCCGACCACGACGGCGAACGAGGTGGTTTACCGGGCCGAGGTGGATGGCCGCCTGGAGGTCACGCGCACCTACAGCCTGCCCACCGGCGGCGGCGACACGGCCCATGACCCCTACCGCATCGCCCACACCACGACGTTCCGCGCGCTGCCCGGCAAACCCGGCGCGCCCAAGGCGATCGTAGCGCTCAGCCTCGGCACCGCCGCGCTGATCGGCGAGCGCGATATCGGCCAATACCTCAACGTCGCCCGCTTCGACGGCGACCGCGCCAACCACACCGCCCGCACCGACCTCGGGCGCGGTTTCTGGGCCGGCCTCGGGCTCTCGAGCAACACCGAGAAAAGCGAGCTCCTCGATGAGGGCCCCGCCGTCTGGGGCGCGGTGAAGAACCAGATGTTCGCCAGCATTTTCACACCCGAGAAGCCCGGCCTCGGCGTGCTCGTCCGACGCGTGGACCTGCTCTCGTTCTCCGATGCCCAGCTCGCCTCCACCGGGAACGTCGGGGCCGGGGCCAGCGGCGGCAATGGCGGCGGCTCCGCCGTGCCCAACACCGGCATCACCGGCACACTGCGGCTGGAGCTGCCCGCGCTCACCGCCGGTAACAGCACCGCGATCAAGGGCGACCTCTACGTCGGGCCCAAGGAATACATGCGCCTCGCGAAGTTCGATCACCGCGAGGACAAGGTGATGCAGTTCGACAGCAACTGGTATTCGCGGATGTTCCTCGGCGGCTACGTCGCGCCGTTTCAGAACTGGCTGATGAACCAGATGCACCGCTTCGTCGGCAACTGGGGCCTCGCCATCATCCTGATGACGCTGCTGATCAAGTTCATCTCGCTGCCCTTCACCCTGAAGGCGTCCCGTTCGGCCAAGGCGATGCAGAAAATCCAGCCGCTGATGAAGGCCGTCCGCGAGAAATACAAGGACAACCCCCAGAAGCTGAACCAGGCGACGATGGAGCTGTTCAAGGAGCACAAGGTCAGCCCGCTCGGCGGCTGCCTGCCGATTCTGATCACGATGCCGCTCTTCATCGGATTCTACTCCATGCTCCAGGGCACGGCTGAGCTGCGCTTCCAAAATTTCCTCTGGGCGCATGATCTCTCCGGCCCCGACACCGTCGGCCACCTGCTGGGTTACCCGATCAACGTTCTGCCGCTGCTCATGGGCGCGACCATGTTTTTCCAGATGCGCCTTACCCCCGCGCCCTCGGCGGACAACACCCAGGCGACGATGATGAAGATCATGCCGTTTTTCTTCACCCTCATCTGCTACAACTTCTCCTGCGCGCTCGCGCTCTACTCGACGGTCAACGGCGCTTTCACCATCGTCCAGCAGCTCCTGGTCAACAAATACGCCCGGCTCGACAATCCTGCGCTGCCCGCCACCGGCACCGGCGGCCGCCCGCTGAAGAACGTGACACCGAAGAAGTAGCGGGCAGCGGGCATGAGCTGGATCGCTCGCCTGCCAGAGGCTCGCTCCTCGCCCCGCGTCATTTTCCGCCATGGCCAAGCACAACAAGTGGTCGAAAGTAAAGCGGCTCAAGGCCGTGACCGACTCCCGCCGGGGCAAGGTGTTCTCGCGTCTTTCCCGCGAGCTCACCATCGCCGCCAAGTCCGGCGGCGGTGACCCGGCCGGCAACGCCCGCCTCCGCACCCTCATGCTCAAGGCCCGCGAGGCCAACATGACCGCCGACAGCGTCCACCGCGCCATCCAGAAGGGCACCGGCGAGCTGCCCGGCGTCACGTTTGAGGAGATCACCTACGAAGGCTATGGCCCCGGTGGCGTGGCGTTTGTCGTGGCGGTCACCACCGACAACAAGACCCGCTCCGCGCAGGACGTGCGCTCCGCCTTTGCCAAGCACGGCGGCAACCTCGCCAGCAGCGGCGCGGTGGCGTTTCAGTTTTTGCACGCCGGCCAGTTCCTCATCCCCCGGGAGCAAATCGCCGAGGATACGCTGCTCGAAACCGCCCTCGAGGCCGGGGCCGACGACGTGCTCACGACCGACGAGGGTTACGAGGTGCGCTGCAACATCCACGCCTTCGACAAGGTGACGCACGTCTTGGAGGGGAAGGGCCTCAAGCCTGCGCACGCCGAAATCGCCTATATCCCCGCCACCACCGTGCCGGTCGCCGACGCCGCCACCGCACAGACACTCCAAAAACTCCACGACGCTCTCGACGAACTCGACGACGTGCAGGCCGTGTTTTCGAACGAGGAGACCGGGTGAGCTATTGGTAGATCGCAAGGGAGGCTTTGCCTGTGCGAACATCGAAGGTAATGCGGCAGTCTTTCCCCGAAGGATTTCCTAGCTTATCTTGGTTCTCCGGCAAGGAGGAATCCTTGTGCGTAAGGTTGAACACCAAAGAGGCCCCGCCTTCCTTCTCCTCGATGAAGACGTAGAATTCAGTTGGGTCCCACCCTTGCTTTCCCAGAACCGCCGCCACTTGCAAAGCCGCCCCCTGATATTTCGGCGCGACCTCGGCCAGGAGAGGTGCCCGCCCGCCCGCTTCGCTTTTTGGGCCGTTTCCGGCCTTTGCCGGCTGCGGCGGCCCGAGCGGTTCGACGCTCAGAATCTCGATCTCTGGCCGCCCGTTCTTGCCGCTGCCCTGCTGGAGGATTTTGGCGCGGACCTTCACCTCCCGGCCCAGCAAGGCGTCGCTGACCACGCCTTTTTTCGCCCGGGCCGGGATGGCCAGGTATTCCTCGGTGTCCGTGAGCACCACGACGCGGTAGTCCGGCCCGACCGCTTCCGGAGGCCCAACGATCAGGATATAGGCGTGGGAGGTGGATTCATCGCCCACCTTGTTGCCGGGCGGTTCGATGAAGGGGGTGCTGAAATCGGCGCGCGCCGACAAGGAGCTCAGTGTAATAAAGGCCGCGAGCTGAAGCCGCCGAAAGGAGGTTTTCATATCAGGAAGACACCTGAGCCGGTGATTTCTTAGAAGATTTCTAGGATGATCGCTGCCCACCGGCCCGAAAAATTAGCATCCGCCCTGCCCTTTCGTGGTTTCTCCGTCCGCTCGTAGGCGCAGAGGACAAGCCCGGTTGTCAGCTCCGCAGGATTTCGTCCGCCTGGAGCCGTCCGCTTGCAGGCAGACGCGACGAGCCGTCAAGCTGCCCCACCCGCCTAAGGCCACTCGCCTCCGGTCACTTGGCCGGGACCACCGGGGCGTCGGTGACTTTCTTCATGATGTCCATCCAGCGTTTCCAGCCGTCCTCGCGGGCTTTTTTATTGGCCGCATAATCGGTCTTGGCTTTTTCGGTGGCAGTGGCGGCGGGCGGCTGGTCGTCTCCCAGGCGCATGAAGGCATGGCCGGCCCCGGCGTAAGTGATGGGTTCGTAGGTTTTGCCGGCCGCCTTCATCTGCTCCACGGCGGTGGGAATGGTCGCGTCAATGCGGGCGTCGTTCTCGCCGTAAAACCCGTAGATGGGGACCGCGATACGGGCCATGTCGGCGGCGGGCGGCGGCGAGCCGTAGAAGACGAGCGCG
>CAIQBC010000203.1 GCA_903869955.1 uncultured Opitutia bacterium | reverse complement strand
GGATGCCGTTGAACAAGACCAAGCCAAACAGGCTGAGAACCAAGAGGCTTCCCAAAAAACCTAATTCCTCGGCGATAACCGAGAAGATGAAATCGTTGTGCGCCACCTTGCGGGGCAGGTAGCCGAGCTGCGTCTGCTTGCCCTGCGTCCAGCCTTCGCCGAGGAGGCCACCGCTGCCGACCGCGATGAGCGACTGGCTCTGGTTCCAGCCGTTGCCCAGCGCGTCAATCTTGTCGGGCCAGAGAAACGCCACGAGGCGGTTGCGCTGGTAGTCGCGCAGCGGCACCCAGGAGCCGGACCAGTTTTTGTCCTCGTGCTTGTACGGCGGCGGCTGGCCGGACGCGGCGTGCGCCTCCACGAAATTTCTGTAGCGCAGCGCGTCCACGCCCACCACGCCGGCCACGAGCAGCACCACGCCGAGCGCCCATAGGAAATAGCGGGTCGGCAGCCGGGAGACGTGGAGCATCGAAAAGATCATCGGGGGCAAAACAATGGCCGACTTCAGGTCGGGTTGCAGCAGGATAAGCTGGATCGGTACGCCTGCCGCAAGCGCCAATTTCCCCAGCGCCTCCCACGCGTCGCGCGGCGTGGCGAGCTTGGCGCTTACCAGCAGGCTCGCGGTCAGCAGCAGCACGCCCACCTTCGCCGTCTCCGACGGCTGGAACGTCGTGAACCCGAGGCTCAGCCACCGTTGCGAGCCGCCCGACTCGTGGCCGATGTTCGGTGCCAGCACCAGTACCAGCGGCACGAGGCACGCCAGGTAGCACCAGTGCGCCACCCCCAGCCAGAGCCGGTAGTCAATCAGCGCCGTCGTCACATACACCACCGCGCCCAGCGCGAGAAACACGAGCTGCTTCTGCCAGTCCGTCTTGTGCTCCGAAAGCTGCGCCGAGTAAATGAACGCCACCCCGATCCCGGCCAGCCCCGCCATCGCCAGCGGCGACACCCGGTCCCACCGCCCGCGCGTGACGGGCTGCAACAGCCCGAGGAGGCGGGCGAGCGGCGGATATTTCACGAAGGCGGACGGCATCCTGCCACCCAAACGCCCCCGCCCCACCCGCGCAACCCGGGAATGCCCACGAATTCGCGGTCACTGGTTGTTCGGCAGAGATTGATGGTAGTGTCCTATCAGCGGTTCTCCGGCGCGACTTTCTGAAGTCCGGCAGCGAAACGCTCGTGCCGGGCAGTATCCACCGGGCGGTGCGTCACCGCTGTGCCGGCCGGATAGGTGCGAAGGCTTCGTACCGGTCGCACGGGGCGCGGGACGAAGCCACCACCGCAGTTGGGACACACGTTGCCCAGCACCTGTTCGACACAGGCGGCGCAAAACGTGCATTCAAACGAGCAGATGCGCGCCGCCGTGGAGGCCGGCGGCAGCGGCGTGGCGCAGTGTTCGCAGGTCGGGCGAAGTTCGAGGGCCATGAGTCTTTCTTCACGGCGGCGCGACCGGGGTCAAGCGTGCGGACGCGTGTTTGCATTTGCCAAACGGGCGGCGGGATTTTGGCTCGCGGGATGCGAATCAGCGGAGGAGTTGCGCGGGGCGTCCCGCTCGTGGTGCCGAAGGGCGACGCCGTCCGTCCCGCGACCGACGGGCTGCGGCAGGCGGTGTTTTCCAGCCTCGCAGCGTGCGTGCCTGGCGCGCGCTTCGCCGATTTGTTCGCCGGCAGCGGTGCCTACGGGCTGGAGGCGCTCAGCCGCGGTGCGGCGCACGGCGAGTGGGTCGAGAAAAACGCGAAGGCCGCCGCGTGCATCCGACGAAACGTCGCCGCCGTTTGCAAAAGCCTTGGCCGCGACGAGCGCGGCCTCGCGCTGCACGAGATGGACGCGCTGGGCTGGTCGCCGACCGTGGGCGCGGAGCCGGACTTGGTTTTCATTGACCCGCCCTACGAGATCATCGCGGACAGCGCGCCCAAGCTCTTCGCGCGCCTGGCCGACGCGCTGGCGGCGAAGCCGGACGCGTTGGTGGTCTTTGAAATGCCGGGCGAACTCACGCTAGAGCCGCCCGGCTGGACGTGCGTGAAGCGTCTCGGCCAAGGCGTGCGCTCGCCGACAGCGGCGTTTTTCCGACGATGCTGAAAAATGAGGGCACCCCACCCACATCCCGCCCATCACCAGCCGTGCGCGGAACCCAGCACAGCTAGCGCGGCGATCACCGCCGTTTCCGTGCGGAGCGGGCGTGGGCCGAGGTGGGCGAGCGTGAAGCCGTGGGCGCGCAGCATCGCGCGGTCTTCCGCGCCCCAGCCGCGCTCGGGGCCGAAGGCGAGGACGGTGGGCGTGGTCGCCGGGAGTGCGGCTAGCGGGCGCGTGGCTTCGTAATTGTCGAGTGCGAGGCGTCCGCCTTCGTCCCGGTTCGGTGCGGCCAGGGTGGCGGCCTTTGGAACGGGTGCAAAGCGGTCGAGCGCTGCGGTGAGTGTGAGGCTCCAACTCACCTCGGGAAGGCGGGTATCGAAGGCCTGCGCGGTGCCGGCAAGGATATGGCGGCGCCATTCGCCGGTCGTCCAGAGCGTGCTGGTTGCGTAGTTGCGCTCCGATTTTTCGGTGGCGACGAAGTGCAGTGCGGCGACACCGAGCGCGGTCGCATCGCGCAGGAGGTCACGCGCGGTCTGCGGTCGCGGCAGGCCGATGAGCAGCGTGACGGGCGGCAACGGCGGCGGCACCTCACCCCATACAAAGGCGAGAGTGAGCACGTCCTCACCGATGGCGGTGAGCGTGCCCTTGCCGCGTGGGCCGTGAACGAGGCCGGCGTCGAAGACGTCGCCTTCGCGGCGGCGGAGCACCTCGAGCAGGTGCCGTGCGCGCGGATCGGCGCGCGGGAGTGGCACGGTGACTTCGGCGGGATCGAAGAGGATGAGGTTCACGGGCGGGAGAGGAACCGTTGAGTTGATTGAACCGGAATTTTTAACCACAAAGACACGAAGGACACGGAGAACAAAGGGCGTTCCCCGTGGTCGCCGGGTCCCGGCTGTTAAGAAAATCAGCTGGCCAGGATGCGCTCAATGTCGGCCAGCTCACTGGAGGAGAGGGCGAGATTTTCGAGGGCCGCAAGGTTGTCCTCGAGCTGGCTGACACGGCTGGCCCCGATGAGTGCGCTGGTCACGGCGGGCTGGCGCAGCACCCACGCGAGCGACATCTGGGCGAGCGACTGGCCGCGCGTCCTGGCCAACGCGTCGAGGCCACGGATTCTTTTGAGCTTCTCCTCGGTGATGTGCTCGGGCTTGAGGAACCGGGCGTCCCGCACGGCGCGGGAGTCGGCGGGCAGGCCGGCGAGATAGCGGTTCGTGAGCAGGCCCTGGGCGAGGGGGCAGAAGACAATGCCGCCGATGCCCTCGCGCGTGAGCACATCGAGGAGACCCTGCTCGGGCGTGCGCTCGAAAAGATGGTATTTTGGCTGGTGCAGGAGGCAGGGCGCACCGAGCGCGCGGAGGATGGCCGCAGCGCGGGCGGTCTGTTCGGCGCTGTAATTGGAGACGGCGGCGTAGAGCGCCTTGCCGCTGCGGCGGGCGTGGGCGACTGCGCCGAGCGACTCCTCCATCGGCGTATCGGGATCGGGGCGGTGGTGGTAGAAAATGTCCACATAGTCGAGGCCGAGGCGGCGGAGCGACTGGTCGAGCGAGGCGAGGAGGTATTTGCGCGAGCCGAAATCGCCGTAAGGGCCGGGCCACATGGGCCAGCCGGCCTTGGTGGAGATGAAGAGCTCGTCACGGTGGGCGGCGAGATCCTCGCGGAGGATACGGCCAAAGGTTTCCTCGGCGGAGCCGGGCGGCGGGCCGTAGTTGTTGGCCAGGTCGAAGTGGGTGATGCCGAGGTCAAACGCACGGAGGATGAGCGCACGGCTGTTGGCGTAGTTGTCGGACGCGCCGAAGTTGTGCCAGAGGCCGAGCGAGATTCTCGGGAGGAGGATGCCACTGCGGCCGCAACGGCGGTAAAGGGCGGGGTTGGCGTAACGGGCAGGGGAGGGGGTGTGCGACATGGGAGGAGCGAAGTGCCTAGGGCCGGGCTTTGGGTTATGGGTTTGGAAACGGGCGGCACGTTGTCCGAAAAATGGCCGGGCGGCCGAGACAAGGCCGACTCTCACCCGGCGGGCTTTGCGGGGCGGTTTGCGGGCAGGCCGAAACCAAGGCTGGAGCGGCTAGTCGGAATCGAACCGACGACACCTGCTTGGAAGGCAGAGGTTTTACCATTAAACTATAGCCGCAGGCGCGGCGGGGAGCATCGCGGGCGGGCGTGGAGGGTCAAGCCCAAGCCTCGCGGGAAATTGGGTTGCGCCAGGCGGGTCCGGGCGTTTGATGGCGACATGGGTTTCATCAGCAATGCCTCTCCCGGCCAGACGCAGCCCGGGCTCCGCCCGGCGGCCGCGCCCAATCCCAAGCGCTCCGGTCTCAAGGCCGCGCAGGAGCTGGCCAAGCAGAAGTCCGTTGAGAAGCGGGCGAAAAATTACAAGCTGGGCCTGGGCGAGCTCGCGATTTTCACCCAGCAGATCTCGTCCCTGCTCAACGCCGGCCTGCCGCTCGTGCAGTGCCTTGAGGCGTTGCAGGATCAGACGGAAAACCCGTATTTCCGCGTAGTCATCCGCGAAGTGCGGGCCGACATCTCGTCGGGCAACTCGTTCTCGGCGTCGGTGAAAAAATTCCCCCGAAGCTTCCCCACGCTCTTCATCTCGATGGTCGAGGCGGGCGAGGCGTCGGGCGCGCTGGCGGAGATCCTGAGCAAGGTCGCCGGCTACTTCGAGGCGAGCGTGAAGCTTTCAAAGAAGGTGAAGTCTGCGATGACCTATCCGGTCGCCGTCATCCTGCTCGCCTGCGCGTTGGTGAACGTGCTGCTCATCTTCGTCATTCCGGTGTTTGCCGACATGTTCAAGGACTTCGGCGCCAAACTGCCCGCACCGACGCAGTTCCTGATCAACGTGAGTGATTTTCTCAAACCCTCGCTCAATTACTTCGAGGCGCACAAAGCGGAGTTGAAGCAGTATCCGTGGGCGGCGTTCTACAAGGATCACGGGGTGCTGTTCAACCTGCTCCTCAAGCCCAGCATCCTGCACATTGGCGTGGTGCTTTATTTCGTGGCCCAGGCCTGGCTGAAGTTCACCGCCACGCCGAAGGGCCGGGCCTTCAAGGACCGCCTGCTCGTGCGCGCCCCCATCTTCGGCAGCCTCATCCACAAGATATCCCTCTCCCGTTTCTGCCGCACCTACGCCACGCTCATCCGCTCCGGCGTGCCCATTCTCCGCACGCTCGAGATCGTCGCCGCCGCCAGCAACAAGGTGCAGATTGAGGAGGCCTGTGGCGAGATCGCCCGGCACGTCAGCCAGGGCGGACAGGTCTCCGAGGTGCTCGCTGCCAATCCTTACTTTCCCCCCATGATGAAGCACATGGTCAAGGCCGGCGAGTCCACCGGCAACGTGGACGGCATGATGAACAAGGTTGCCGATTTCTATGACACCGAGTGCGACGCCACGGTCGGTGCGCTCACATCCCTGATCGAGCCGATGCTCATCGTGTTCCTTGGCGTTGTGGTCGGCGGCATCGTCATGGCGATGTTTCTCCCCATTTTCCAGATGGGTGCGGTCGCCGGCGGCGTGCAGTGACGTCCCGAGCGTATCCCTTCTGCCTTGGGAATAAAATAACCTAAGCCAGCTCCCGCAGGGCAGTTGACTTCGCTGCGCGCAGCCCGGAAGCTTACCGTCCCCCATGCCATCCGTCCTCATCGTTGACGACCTGCTCTCCATCCACGAGATGCTCGAAGCCGTGATCCAGCCCACGGGCTTCTCGACGGCGTTTGCCACCGACGGCGAGAAGGCGCTCGCCCGCTACAAGGCGGAAAAGTTCGACGTCGTCCTTGCCGACATTGACATGAAGCCGACGGACGGCATCACGCTCCTCAAGCAGGTCAAGCTCTACGACCCCGCCGCTGTCGTCATCATCATGACCGCCTACGCCTCGACCGAAAGCGCGATTCAGGCGCTCAAATTCGGTGCGTTCGACTATCTCCAAAAACCCTTCCGTGTGGACGAGCTCATCGCCACGCTCAAGCGCGGGCTCGAACTGCGGCAATTCCAGGCCGCCCGCGCCGTCGCCGCCCCGGCGCGTCACGCCGCCACCACCACCGACCGCCTCGTTGGTGAGAGCCCCGCCAACCGCAAGCTGGTCTCGCAGATCAAAAAACTGGCCGCCGCCCGCAACCCCGTCCTCCTCCAAGGTGAGGCCGGCACCGGCAAGAATACCGTCGCCGAAATCCTCCACGCCGCCGGCGATACGCCCGACCAGCCTCTCATTCGCCTCGACTGTGCCCTTAGCTCCGAAGCCGACCTCCGCGCCGGCCTCCTCGGGCAAAACGGCGCCGGCGGCGACTGGGTGCGTCAGGCCAAGGGCGGCACGCTCCTTCTGCAGCACTTGCAGGCGCTTGCGCTGCCGTTGCAGGCCGAGCTTGTCAGCGTCCTTCGCAACACCATGCACAGCTTCCGTCTCGTCTGCACCACGACAGTGGACTTGGAGAAGCTGGTCGAGGAGGGCAGGTTTCACGACGAGCTCTTCTACCGCGTGGCCGCGCTCCCCGTGCTCCTGCCTGCGCTGCGTGAACGGGCCGAGGACATTCCCGCGCTGATAAAATTTTTCACCGGCCGCACCACCAACCCGTTCTTTGATGCCAGCCTCGTCGAGTTCACGCCCGACGCGCTCGCCGTCATGCATGCCTACCACTGGCCCGGCAACCTTGCCGAGCTGCACCAGGTTGTCTCCCAGCTCGCCGCCACGTCTGACGCCCGCGTCATTACCTCGCGGCAGCTTCCCCTGCGCCTGCACGAGCTCAACGACTGGCCCACGCTCGCCGCCTACCTTGCCGGCCAGCAGCAGCAGTATTTCGACCGCGTGATGCACGCCTGCCGCGGCGACAAGGCCCGTGCCGCCAAGGTTCTCGGGGTGGACGAGGCGAAGTTCGGCTAAACTGCGGCCGTATAAGGTGCGCAGGCTTGCCGCGCCTACAAAGGCAAGTCGTGCGGCTTGACGCTGCCGCGTGTTTGGGCGAGATTTCCGACGCAGTGAACGCCGCCCCTGTTTCATCCGCCCCGCGCCGCCGCTCGCAACGAGGTGCGGCAGGTTTGCTTTCCTTAGTGCTGCTGGGCGGCCTGATGGCCGACATGGGGCCGATGCTACCCTTGTTCAGATCGTCAACGACGCTGGCGAATGTTCGACGCAATGTGGAGGCGATCAACCTCCGAAGCATTGGCCAAGCGATGCTGACCGAAGAGTCCGTGCACCCCGGCACGCTGACGGCGGGTGACTTGTCCGACGTGTATGCTCTCGCTGCCCGGCTCGCCCGTTACGGTGACATGACCGACCCTAAGCTGTGGTTTTCCAGATTGGATCCCATGCTGCCGCAGGAGTTGCCCGCGAGCATCCTCGACCCAGCCCAAGACAAGGCGTCGGCGACACTCCGCCCGCAGTTTCAGGGCGCGCCTTTGGCGTTCGCCGTCGCGCTGTTTCCGGCCGGCACCAACTTCGCGAAGCTACCTCCGACCACGCCTCTCGCGTGGACGCGCGGCCTCCGGCCCGATGGCATGTGGCGTGATGACAGCCCGTATGGTGACTGGGGCGGGCATATTGTTTTTGTCAACGGCACGACGCAGACGTTTCCAAGAGGCATCAAGCGCAAGTTGACGGCCTTTGGCACAGCGAAATTGACCGACAGTATTTTGGAGACCCTGCCGCCGGGAACACGTGTAAGCGAATACATCCCACCGCCGGGCTCGCCCTTGGCCAGCAAAGTTGCCCGCTCGGAATGGCTGGCTGATGTTGGCTACACGCTTGGCATGATCGGGCTCTTTGTGCTGCCACCTCTATTAATCATCGTATACTCGGTGCGAACCTTGGCGCAAGGCCGGGGCAGCTTGGTTGGCCATGTCTTTGTAATTCTGCTCTGCCTCGTGGTGCTGGGCTTGTTTTTGTAATCAGGAGACCTGAAAAATCATGCCAGCGTGCCCGGCGGGATTTTTTTAACGAGTGGGGCCCTCACTCCTGCGGCGCGGCGGCCGTTGGTGGCGGCGCGGCCGGCTCCGGATTGCCCGGCAGCAACTGCGACTCGGCTGCGCCTGCGTCGCGCAAAACTTGGTTGGCCACTTCGACCTGCGTGAGCGACTGGCGGCGGGGCACTTCGCCACCGCCAGTGGAGACGTTATTAGTGTCGGTCGGGGTCTCGCCAGAGCCGCCTGGCGGTGGCTCGGGGGGCGGCGGCGCGTAGAGCAGCACGGCCTCTTGCAGCACCAGTGTGTAAGTCCGCCCCTGGTAGTCCACACTCAGGCGGTTGTGCTCGGGATCATATTCGCGCACGGCGAGGCCCGCAGAGATTTCCTTTGGTGGAGTTGCGGTCTTGGCGGGCACCTTCAGCCAGAAGGTTGTGCCTGCCGCGCGGTCGAACAGGCCGACCGTCACTTTACCACCCGCTTCCACAATGCCGCGAAACTCCAGCGCCGCTGCGTCCGCGCCGCGCGCCGCACCGGAGGGCCAAAGCGCGCCGCCAAGCAGGAGGCTGGCGAGGAGCAAAATTTTTCTCATGAGCCAAGGCTGGCACATTCTTCCTGCCAACACCAGCCCGAAGTGGGGTGGATGAGTTTGATGCAGGCGATCAGGGACAAGGATGTGGCGAGGCGCGGAGGCCAATTCGCCTGAGGTATTTTGATTTTTTTGACCGCAGGCGCAATGCGGTTCATCCAAAACTTAGCACAAAATCTCCGGAGCAAACCTGCTGGCCGGTGGCTCAGTGAAAGGTGTTGGGGTTGACGGCGTTTTGGATCGCTTCGTCGGGTGTGATGATGCCGGCGTGCAGGAGCGTGCGGAGGTGGTGGTCGAATGTGCTCATGCCATCTCTTTTGCCGGTCTCGATCACGGTTTGCATCTGGTGGACGGCGTTTTTACGGATGAGGTTGGCGATGGAACGCGTGTTTTTCAGCACCTCCATGGCGAGCACGCGGCCACCACCGGCCCGCGCGAGCAGTTTCTGGCCTAGGATGTGGGAGAGGCCCAGCGAGAGCTGGGTGGCGGTCTCGGCCGTGCGCTCGGGCGGCATGACATCAATGATGCGGGTCACGGCGCTACAGGTGTCGCGAGTGTGGAGCGTGCTGAGGACCAGATGGCCCGTCTCGGCGGCGGTGAGGGCGAGCGACACTGTCTCGGCATCACGCAGCTCGCCCACATAGATGATGTCGGGATCCTCCCGGAGGGCGCTGCGCAGGCCGGCGGCAAACGAAGGCAGATGGCGTCCGACCTCGCGCTGGGAGAACAGCGCCAGATCGCCCTCGAAGAAATACTCGACGGGGTCCTCCAGCGTGATGACGCGCACGCGGCGCGTGCGATTGATGTGGTTGAGCAGCGCGGCGATGGTGGTGGATTTGCCGCTGCCGGTGGGCCCGGTGACGAGCACGAGGCCATGGGAAAGCGAGCAAATCTCCTGCCACACGAGGTCGTCGGGCAGGCCGATGGCGGCGATGTCAGGGATGCGGAGGGGCAGGACGCGGAGCACGGCGGCGAGCCCGTCCTGATCGTTGAAGACGTTGAGGCGAAAATTGATTTTTTGCTCCGCCCAGTACCAGGAGGCGTCCACGTCGCCCGGTGGCATGGCGCGCAGCCGCCCGATCTGGAGCTCGCTGAGAAACGGGAGGATCAGCTGCTCGGCCAGCTCGGGCGTGAGCGGGGCCGCGCCGGGGAGCGCGACGATGTCGCCGTCGCGCCGGTAGTGCGCCGGGCGGCCCACCTTCAGGTGCAGGTCGGAATACGGCGAGACCTTTCCGGCCAGCTCGGGCGGCACGATAAACTTCGCGAGCAGGTCGTGGCCGGAGAGCAGCTTGCCGCCGACGGGGTAAAGGGGGATGCCGAGGGAGTGGGACATGGGGAATTGGCGCGGCGGACAACGAGTTCGTGCGGGCCGCGCCTGCACCACGGCAGAGCACGGGCAAAAACTCAATCCGGTTTCCGTCCCCGGTTTTTGACCGCCGGACGGAACTGGCAAAACCCCCATCCAAGTCGGGCGGACACCGGGCGGTTAGATTTTTTCCCAAGGGCGGTCGCGCAAGGGGTCGCGGCCCTCATCGTACTCGAATAGGTCAAAGATCGTTTCCGCCAGGCCGCCGGCGAGTCCGTATTCGGCGCGGCGCTGTGCGAGCATGGCGGTGCGGTCATCGCGCCAGCCGAGCTTCGACATGAAACGGTTCCAGATAGCGCAGTCTTCGTCGCCGCGCGGCGTGCCGCGCGCCTGCGCCCAGGCGAGGATTTCCTCGTCCGTGCCGCCGGCGAGCACCCGCGTGCGCATCTCGGCAAAGCTCACCCCCAGGAAGCGGCAGCAACGTGCGTCAAAAAAATAGGGGCTGGTGCCATCACCGAGGTTGGCGACAAACTCGGGCGGCAGGCGGCCGGCGGCGTGCAGGCGGATCTTGTCGAGCATCCGTCCGAAATAGACGAGGCGACCGACTTTGGCGTAAGGACTGCGGAGACCGGGGACGGCGGGCATGGTAAAATATTTCGGGTTCTGCGTTAGGGTGTTGGGTGGCGGAGAAATCGGGAGCACGCGGCCTTACGGGCGGCGGAGATAGACGACGGTGGTGAGCGTGGCGGCGGCAAGAGTGGGGCCGTTGATCCACCAGGCGCGAACTGGCAGGTGATAGTGCTCCACGAGCCACCACACGCCCCAACACTTCAGCGCCACCAGCACCCAGCCAACGGCGATGAACTGCTCCGTGCGCCGGCTGCGCGGCTCGCGTGGCACGACCGGACGCACGTCCACCACGAAAGCCCGGTGGTAGTCCTCCGCAGTGGTGCGGCGCGTGAAGAGCGAGAAAAGATTGGCGAGCACGACCATACCCTGGTGCGGCTCCGGGCGGTTGCCAAGCCCGGCGGCGGAAAAAATGCGTGATGGCTGGCGCACGACCGGGCTTGCGGCGCGGAGTTTTTTGCCCACGTTTTTGGGCTATGAGCGACTTTGTCCCCGGTCCCGCTGTCACCGATGCACGCCATGTGCTCGAACGCATCCGTGCCAATATGCGCGTCACCATCAGGGGCAAGGACGAGGTCGTGGACCAGGTGCTCGTGTGCCTCGTGGCGGGTGGGCATCTGCTGATTGAGGACCTGCCGGGTGTGGGCAAGACCACGCTGGCCTACTCACTGGCGCGTTCGATAGACTGCGACTTCGCGCGTATCCAGTTCACAAGCGACCTGCTGCCGAGTGACGTGACCGGCGTGGGCATCTATGACGAGCAGACGAAGGCGTTTGTGTTCAAGCCAGGCCCGGTGTTTGCCAACATCGTCCTGGCGGACGAGATCAATCGTGCGCCGCCGAAGACGCAGTCGGCGCTGCTCGAGGTGATGGAGCGCGGCAAGGTGAGCGCGGACGGCGGCACTCACGCGGCGGGCGCGCCCTTCATGGTGTTTGCCACGCAGAACCCGGTGGACTACGAGGGCACGTTTCCGCTGCCGGAGAGCCAGCTCGACCGGTTTCTGATGCGGTTGCGCATGGGCTATCCGGACGCGGCGAACGAACTCGACATCCTGCGCGCATCGCAAACGGCCTACGATGCCATTGCGCTGGAGCCGGTGGCGTCGCGTGCGGAAGTTTTGCAGCTACAGGCGCTCGTCGGGCAAGTGTTTGTCGAGGACTCGGTGCTGGAATTTCTCCTGCGGATTGTGGCGGCGACGCGCACTGAGGCGGAGTTCAAAGCGGGCATTTCGGTGCGCGGCGGGCTGGCGCTCAAGCGTGCGGCGCAGGCGCGGGCGCTGCTGCGCGGGCGGGACTTTATCCTGCCCGAGGACGTGCAGGAGCTGGCCGCGCCCGTGCTCGCGCACCGGCTCGCGCTGGCCCGGCCCGGTGCGGACGCCCTGGAGGAGCGGCAGGCGGTCGCGGCGGTGCTGAGAAAAATTCTCGCCGCGCTGCCGCCGCCGTGACCACACGCGTTCACCGGCGGCGTGGCAACGCCCAGCCTGCAACTCTGAAGCTTTACCTTTCAAAATGAAAACCACGGGCGAGGACACGGCCGGGATCCTGACGTGGGAGGCCGGTCGTCCACGGTCGGACCGGGTGCCGCGCGACGGCGGGGCCAGGGAATGGCACGGGCCGGGTTTCCGCTGGCGTCGGCGCGCGCCGCGCGGGCAGCGCTGGCGCTGGGCGCTGTGGTCGGTGCTGCTGCCCCCGCCGGAGCGGTGGCGGCTGCGGCCGACGATGCCGGGCGCGCTGCTGGGCGCGCTGGCCCTCGCCATCGGTGCGGCGGCCTACAACACGGCGAACAACATCCTGTTCATCACGCTGTCCGTGCTGCTGTCGTGCCTGCTCCTGAGCGCGGTGCTGGCGTGGCTGAACTTCCGCGGGTTGCGGTGGCGGCTGCGCGGGCAGGCGA
Organism: uncultured Opitutia bacterium; assembly: GCA_903869955.1. Classification (GTDB taxonomy): domain Bacteria; phylum Verrucomicrobiota; class Verrucomicrobiia; order Opitutales; family Opitutaceae; genus CAIYUN01. Next base: position 7,483 of record CAIQBC010000203.1, on the reverse strand, counting down.
CGCTGCGGGCCGGCGCGGAGGACACGGTGACGGCGGAGGTGCGCAACGACAAGCGACGCCTGCCGAGCTACAGCCTGTGGTTCGAGCTTGAGACGGCGGGGGAGCCGCAGCGGGCGGGATTGCGCGAGCGACTGGACCCGGGCGGATGCGCGGAAATCGAGTGGCGGGTGCGGCCGGTCCGGCGCGGTCGGCTGCGGCTGGAGCTGGCGGCGGCAGGGTCGGTTTTCCCCTTCGGATTTTTGCGCCAGACGGTGGGCATCGGGCAGACGCAGGAAGTGCCGGTGTGGCCAGCGGCGACGGCCTACCAATGGGTCGGCGGGTCGGCGGGCTGGCGGCCGCAGGCGGGCGAGCAGCGCGCACCGTATGGACCACGTGGGGGCGACTTGCGCGCGGTCCGGCGTTACGCGCCGGGCGACCCGCAGCGGGTCGTCCATTGGAAGGCGAGTGCGCGCGTGCGGCGGCTGCTGGTGCGGGAGTTCGTCGCGGAGCGGGAAGAAGGGCTGCTGCTGTGGCTGCAAACCGCGGCGGAACGCTGGCCGCGTCCGGAGCAGTTTGAACTGTTGTGCAGCCTGGCAGCGACGCTGGCGGAGGACCTTTTTCACGCGGGCCGGCTGCGTGCCGTGGCGGTGGACGGTGAGCCGGCGGCGACGGTGCGGCGCGCGGGCGACGTGGAGGCTTTTCTCGACCGGCTGGCCGTGCTGGAGCCGGCGGCGGGGCTGGCTTTGAGCGAGGGCGCGCACGCGGCACGGCGGGGACGGATGACATTTGCGCCGGACGGCGCGAGAGGAGTGGTCGCCTATGTGGACGGAACCAAAACGGCCACGGCTTAACCTTGCCGAGCTGCACCAGCTTCGCTGGCTGCTGGGCACGCTGCTCGCCGCGCTCTCGGCGTGGACGGTGCCAGACATGGGCATTGACGCGTGGGGCTGGCTGGCGCTGATCACGGTGGCGGCGCCGGTGATGCTGTGGCGGCCGGCGTGGAGCACGCGCCTGCCGGGTTGGGCGCACCGGCTGGCGTTCCCCGTGATCTTGGGCTTGGCGGCGGTGGACTGCCGGCTTGACCCCGGGCGGGTGCTCCCGGCCCTCGTGCGGCTGACGCTGATGCTGCTGCTCTACCGGATGGTGACGGCCCGGAAACGGCGCGACGACTTGCAGGTGATCGTGCTGGGGCTGTTTCTCGTGGTCGTAGCCGGCGTGCTGTCGGTGTCGGTGGTGTTCGTCCTGCAAATTCTCGCATTCACCGCGTGTGCGTTGCTGTTTTTGCTGACGATCACGCTGGCAGACACGGCGGGCGGAGCGGCCGAGGCACCGGCAGAGTGGGCCCGCGTGCGCTGGCTGGTGCTGGCGCGGCGCGTGCGCGCGGTGGCAAACTGGTACGTCGTGCTGCTGGGCGGAGGCCTGTTCGTCGGGCTGGTGGCAGTGTCGTCGATCGTGTTCATTTTTCTACCGCGCTTCGAGTTTGAGAACAGCCTGTTCCTGAGCCGGCTAGTGCAGGGCAAGAGCAAGACCGGCTTCAGCGAGACGGTGAGCCTCGGCGCGGTGACCGACATCCAGAACGACCCGGGCATCGCGTTCAACGTGGACGTGTCCGACCGCGCACAGGTGCCGGCCACGCCCTACTGGCGGATGCTGGTGCTCGACGACTACTTTGCCCCGGGTCAGTTCCGCATCTCGTCGGCCTTGATGGGCACCCTGCGCGTCACGCCCGACAAGACGACGCGCTTTCTTGGCACGGAGCGGCGGCCGCGGGCCGGTGCGTCCACATGGACGGTTTATTTTGAGCCGGGCATCAGCAAATATCTTCCGCTGCCGGGCCGGTTCGGGCAGCTCATGTTTGCCGAGCAACAGGAGCCGTTCAATGGCAACGCGGAGCTGGGCGTCGTCGCCCTGTCGCGCCCGCCGACCAGGATGCTCGCCTATCAGCTCGACGAGCTCGACCTCACCACGCCTCCCACTGAGCCAGTCGGCGAGACCGACGAATCCGGCGAGCCAAGATCCGCACCGAAAAACCCGGACTACCTCGACCTCGGCTTGTTGGTGAAAAACGACGAGCGCACAATCTGGCTCGACAAAATGACGGCGGAAATCGCTGCGCCCATGTCCACACCCGAAGACTTCGCGCGCCGCGCGTGCGCCTGGCTTGAGCGGCGGCACCTCACTGCGATGCAGGTGGCGAACGAGCCGGCCGAGGGCCTGCCCACCGACACCATCGTGCGCTGGCTCGCGGGCACGCAGCCCGGCCATTGTGAGTATTTCGCGGGCGCGTTTGTGCTGCTCGCGCGCGCCGCCGGCTTCCCGGCGCGGATGATCGTGGGCTTCAAGGGTGGCAAATGGAATTCGCACAGCGAAAACCTGGTGGTACGCAACTCCGACGCGCACGCTTGGGCGGAAATTTACGACGCGAAAAAAAATGCCTGGCTGCGCGTGGACCCGACACCCGGCGCGGATGTGTTTGGCAGCCTCACGGGTGGCCGGCGGGGCGAGGCGGCGTTGCAGGCCATGACCGACACCCGGTTTGGCGCGCGCTTCGACAGCCTGCGCGTCTTCTGGTATCGCCGCATTGTCAGCTTTGGCCAGGACACGCAGGTGCGGCTTGCGACGGCCGTGCAGCAGGTCTTCGAGGGCTGGGGGCGTGGGCTGAAAGATTATCTGCGGGAGAAGCGGGTCCAGTTCCGCGCTTGGTTCGCGCAGCCGTGGGACTGGCGGCGGCTGGCGTGGGGCGCGGGCGGGGTCATGTTGCTCCTCGTGGGCGCGCGGTGGTGGCGCACGGGCCGGCTTGCCTGGCTGCGGCGGCGCGGGGCCGACCCGATCCGTCGGGAGGCGGGCCGCTGGCTCGCGCGGCTCGCGGCCGGCGATGGGGCGGACGCCGTCACATTGCGCGGGTCGCTTGAGCGCCTGCGTTACGGTGCGGCCCCGACCTGGCCGGATCCGGCTAAAATCTTCCGTGCCGCCCGCCGCGTGGCCGCCCGCCCCCGGGCTGCAGGTGGGAGCGGGCTGGCTTCGCCGGGGTAGGAGTGGCTGCATGCCTTCACGCGGCCGGCGGGATCAGCGTCACGTGCATGCGCGCGAGCCGCTCCAGGAGTCGCCACTCGTCGCGCAACGGCCACCAGTCGTAGAGATAAATTTCCAGCGGCCGCCACATCGCCACCCAGCCACCGATGGTGAAGCTTTCCTTCACGATGTCCGCCGAGGTGCGGTAGCCCTGCGCGTCAACCATCCCGCCGGCCAGCGCGCCGAGCGCGAGGCAGGAGGCGAGAAATGCCAGCCCGACGCCGAGGCTGAAGCGGCCCTGCCGCATGAGCTGGCGAAACTCCCGGTGTTTCAGCGCCGCCCGCGCCGCGAAGTAGTGCCGCACGGCGTCGCCCGCGTTGGTGTGGCGGTCGGCCGGCGGAGGCACAGTGAGGTGGACCAGCAGCTCAAGCTCGCGGTGCGCCGGATGCTCGCGCGCCCACGACACGATGAATTCCTCCGCGTCGGCATCGAGATCGCGCTCATGAAACGGCGAGGGGTCCATCGAATTGAAAAGCTGCGCCAACTCGCGCAGCCGGACCTCGATGCGGGCGGGAGTTTCAGCCATGCCGCTAACCTGCCACTCTTCGAGTTCTGGCCAAGCCTGATTTTCTCCTGGCGCGGCGGTGCGCGTGCCCTTTTGGCGCGTGGCGACGGCAGAAAATTGCGTCGGGGTGTTTTAACCGCCTTTTTCGGGTTTGGCAAACGCGGCGCCCTTCGGCACCAACTTGATGCCATGCCGTCCGTCGACACCAATCTCTACCTCGTGGGCTTCATGGGCACAGGTAAAACCACCGTGGGCCGGACGGCGGCGCTGCGGCTGGGCTTTGCGTTTCTTGACAGCGACCACGAGATTGAGCGTCAGCAGCGGCGCACGGTCGCGCAGATTTTTGCGGAGCCGGGCGAGGTCGCGTTTCGCCAGATGGAGCGCGAGTTTATCGAGCGGGGACATCCGGCATCAGCCCAGGTCGTCTCCTGCGGCGGCGGACTGGTCGTGCAGCCGGGGATGCTGGCGCTGCTAAAATCCAAGGGCGTCGTCGTCTGTCTGCACGCCTCCCTTGACACCATCCTGCGCCGCACTTCGGGCAGCCGCCACCGTCCGCTCCTCGACGCCGCCGACCCGCTGGAGCGCATCCGCACGCTCTACGCGCAACGCGAGCCGGTCTACCGGCAGGCGGGCAGCGTCATTCTCACCGACGGGCGAACGCAGGCCGACGTGGTGCAACACGTCCTGCGCTCCTACCGGCAGGAGGCACGCACGTTTGGCGGCCGGCCGGAGATAGGGGGCGGAGAAAAGCCGAATGGCTGCTGACCGCGAGAAGGTGCGAGCGCGGCTGCTCGCGCTCGGCTTCGACGTGGCGCGGTTCGCGCGCGTCGGCGCGGCGGGCGTTGACGGGCCGGGCGTCGGCGTGGCGGCGTTGCACGCGTGGCTTGCCTCCGGCCACCACGCGGACATGGCGTGGATGGAGCGTACCGCCGGGAAACGCGCCGACCCGCAGCTCGTGCTCCCTGGCGCGCGCACGGTGATCATGTTGGGGGTGAACTATTGGGACGGGGGCGGAAGAAGGAGACAGGAGTCCATAGACAGGACTCAGGAGGTCCGAAATGGAGACGCGGCACCCTCGTGGCGTGGCTCGGAGAAACGCGACGAGGGCGTCGCGTCTCCACCAGAAGCAGAAACCCAAAACTCAGAACCCAAAACTCAAAGCCCGACTTGGGCCCGCTACGCGTTGCACGCCGACTACCACGACACCATCAAGCCCGCGCTGGTCGCTGCCGGGCGTGCGCTGGAGGAAACCGTCGGCGTGTTGCCGGGCGACTACCGCTACTACGTTGACACGGGCCCGGTGCTGGAACGCGGCTGGGCCGGGCGCGCGGGGTTGGGTTTCATCGGAAAAAACGCGATGCTCATCTCGCGGACGCATGGCAACTGGCTGCTGCTGTCGGCCATCGTGACGACGCTGGAGTTCGAGCCGGATGAGCCGCTGAGCAGTGAAGTGGGAAACCAGGAAGGCAGCAAGGGGACCGTCGGCCTGCTCTGTGGAAAATGCACGCGCTGCCTCGACGCGTGCCCGACGCAGGCGTTCGCCGCGCCGGGCGTGGTGGACGCCCGGCGCTGTGTCTCGTATCAGACCATCGAAAATCGCGGCCTCATCCCGCGCGAGTTGCGCGCGGGCATCGGCGGGCGCATTTTTGGCTGCGACGTGTGTCTGGAGGTCTGCCCGTGGAACCGGTTCGCGGTGGCAGGCCGGCGTGTGCTGCTCGACGTGCGCGGTGGAATCGCGGCGCTCCCGCTGCGTGAAATTCTGGAGCTGACACCCGTGCACTTCGCGGAGGTCTTTCGCGGCACCGCCGTCAAGCGTCTCAAGTTGTCCGGTTTGCTCCGCAACGCGTGCATCGTTGCGGCAAACACCGGCGCGCACGACTGCCTCGACGCGGTGCTGCGGCTGACGCTGCATCCGCTGCCCATGGTGCGGGCGCACGCCGTATGGGCGGCGTTTCGCCTTGGCGCAGGTGAACGGCTCGCCGCCGCACGGGCGGCTGAAACGGACGCGACCGTGCTTGTGGAGCATGCGTTGCGTTAAAAATGACTTTGTCAGTTTGCCGGGGCCCGCACGGCTTGCCGCCGTGCCAGTTGCCAGACCGTGACCGCCAGCAGGATGAAAGCTGCGCCGTTGAGGCAAAGCGCCTGATATTCGTCGTTGAATCCGGCCGCACAGGGGAGGACCAGACCAAACAGCAGCAGCTCGAGCGCCAGCAGCCGGCCCTCGATCCCGCGTACCGCGTGCGTGACCACGCGGCCAATCGCGAGAAGCAATGGCAGCAGAGTCACGAGGTAGGCACCCCAGAAGCCGAGAAAGGTTCCGCTGAGGTCGCCGATGAGGGCGTACCCGAGCGCGGCGGCAATGCCACCGAGCACACTGCCCAAGGCCGCCGTGTGTGGTCCGCCTGTCAGCGTGAGCCCCAGCAACAGTGAGGCAAACAGCAGCACCCAGCCTTTTTCCGTCTGCGCCAGCACGGCGTCCGTGATCGCGCCGGGCTGGCGCGGGCTGGGCATCGCGATGCCCATGCCTTTGTTTGTGAGCGCGTGGTCGAGCTTGTAGGACAAGGTGCTGCCTTTGCCATCGGCGGTCGGGGTTACCTCCGTCGGTGTCATGCAGCCCTCAGGATTGTTCAGCTTGTCCTTTGGCAGATCGGGCAAGTGCAGCGTGAGCTGGAAGTCGCGGATCTCGCGCGGCTCGCGCACTTGGAAATACCAATATTCCAGGCCGCGGCTCTGGAAGGAGTACTCCACGGCGACGGTCTCACCGGCCGCCAGTGAATTTTTGAGCAGCAGCTGCCCGCCGGCGACCTGCAGGCGGTCCAGCACGCTGACACCATTGAGCTTCACCTCGAGATTGTTGAAAATGGCATGCGCCGACGGCAGCGGGAAACGCAGGGTTGCATCCACCGCGCGGCCCGCCGGATTCTTCAACCGGTAGGCAAAGCTGCAGTCGGTCTCGTAGCCGGCATACACGGCGGAGCCTTTGGGTCGCGCATTCTGGCGCAACGTCACCTCATGCCGTTCGCTGACAAACGGATTGGCCGCCACCTCGTGGCGAACATTTTTTTTCCGCAGCACGGTGGGCCGGGTGGGATCCTCCGACTCCAGCCGCTCGGTTTCCTCCTCGTCATAGCTGAGCTCGACCGCGAGCGTGCTCTGGGTCTGCTCGCCGCCCCAGATGGTGCGTACGGCGGCGAGGTTGACCTCGGTCACGCGTCCGTGCGAGTGGCGGAAGTCGGCCAGCGTGCGGTCCACATGGCCGCGCAGCACGACGACCGCACTGCCGAGGAGACCCACAAGCGTGAGCGCCCAGACGATGCGGGCGATTTTTTGGACGATCAAAACTCCGAGGGTGGGCGGGGGGGCTTCATCTTTCCGTCCTCCGAGCGCGACAGACAGAAAAACGGCGGTGAATGCGCCGCCGAGTGCGAGCGCCAGGACGGGCTGGCGGTCAATCAGCTCGGCGGCAGGAGAAAGGAGACGGGGGAGAAATTCCATGATATTGGCGTGGGCACGCCGCGATCAACCGCCCCGTGGACGTCGGACGCGAGCAAAAGTTGTTCACTGTGGCCTGCGCAGGCCATCAGGCAAACAGCGCATTCATTTTCTCCGCGAAATTCGCCGGCGGGCGCGTGGGGCGTCCACCACGGTCAATGAAGGCGTGAACGGTGTGGCCGGTGGCCACCAGCTCGTCGGCGCGGCGCACCTCGTAGTCGAGGACGATGCGCGCGGTGGGTTTTTCGCGAAGCGTGGTCAGGATTTCCAAGTTGTCGTCGTAATGGGCGGGGCGGTGATAGCGTGCGGACATTTCCAAGACAGGCAGGAAATAGCCGGCGGCTTCCAGATCGCGATAGGGCAGGCCGTGGGTCTTGAGCAGCGCGGTGCGACCGAGCTCGAACCAAGGAAGGTAGCTGCCGTGATAGGCGACGC
>CAIQBC010000202.1 GCA_903869955.1 uncultured Opitutia bacterium | reverse complement strand
TTTCGGCCCTTTCTGAAAGAGCACAAGTATTGAGGGAAGCTACATAATTTTATATAAAGTGGTGCCCGGGCGCGGACTCGAACCGCGATGCTTTTGGCACAGGCTTCTGAGACCTGCGTGTCTACCAATTCCACCACCCGGGCAAAAAGGAAGTGCCACGTCATGCGTCGGTCGCGTGCTTGGCAAGCCCGGAATTGGCCTTGGCCCGCCGCCCACGCCACACCACGCTGGCCGCATGACATGGAACGGACTGTTGCTGGCCGCCGGGCTGTCGCGCCGGATGGGCCGCGACAAAGCCTTGCTGCCGGCCGGCGACGGGCGACCGCTGTGGCGTCGGCAGCTCGACGTGCTTTCGCAGGCGGGCGCGGACGAGCTGTTGGTGTCGGCGCGGGCGGAGCAGTCGTGGGTGCCGCCGGGCGTCACGCGCGTCGAGGATGCCGTGTCGGGCACCGGGCCTTTGGCGGGGCTCGCCGCGGCTCTGACGCGATGCAACGGTACGCACCTGCTTGTGCTGGCGGTGGATTTGCCGGCGATGTCGGCGGTGTGGTTTGGGGAGTTGCAACGCGCGTGCGAGCCGGGTTGTGGCGCGGCGGGGGTTCATGCGCCGGGAACCGGCGACGAGAAATTTGAGCCGCTCGCGGCGATTTATCCGTGCGAGCTGGCGGCGTGGGCCGACGAGGCGCTGGGGCGGCGCGAGCTGGCGTTGCAGCCGCTGCTGCGGCGCGCCGTGGCGGCAGGCCTCATGCGGGCGGTGCCGATCATCGCCGGACGCGAGCGGTGGTTTGAAAATTGGAACCAGCCCATGCCGGTGGCGGAAAAATAAGACCGCGGCTGTCGGTCGGCCGACCTGGCAAGCGGCCGCCGCCACGATGCTTGCGTGGCGCGAGATTGTCCACAGCTCGGACAACACGGGAAACTTTGGCCCGCAGGGTGTGCCTATCCGCCGGCTGCCTTGCCCACGTCATCTTGTAATGTGGCTTGGGGCGGTCCGGGGTGGGCTGGGTCGTGGGGCGGTGGGCCGGAGGGTGACGGCGAAATTTGACCCGACGGCAAATCCAACTCGGCCGCACATGCGCGGTGCGGCGGCCGGCCGGGTCCGCGCATGAGTTTCGCCAGTTTAAATATGGTGATCGCGAGGGTCAGCAGGGCGAGCCCGGCCAGAAAAATCAACGCGCCGGCAAAAATCTTTTCCAACGGGAGGCTGGAGTCGGATGGGTTCATGGCGAGGTCGGCCCCTAGGCTCCCATGCCCACAGGGGCAGGACAAGCACCGCGTCGGGAAATGTAATCCCCGCACCGGTCCTGCCTGTCATCGCGTGGGCGTTGTGCTGGCCCGTGCCGCGCGTTCACAACGCGATCTCGTGATAATCCAGCGCCCACTCGCGCATGAAGCGTACGCGCTCCGGGCGCAGCCGGTAGATGATCAGCTCCGGGTTGTCGGGCGAGCCGAGATAGCGGCGCAGGAGCGGGTTGGCCGCCCAGATCGCATCAAGCAGCGCGCGGTCGGCGAGCACCTCCGCCGTGGCGGTGATGCGCACCTGGTCATGCTGTTCGTCGAGGTAGCAAAGCTCGCCGCGTGGGTTGGCGGCCAACTCGGCAGTTTTGCCGTAGCGGCGGAGGTTGGCGACAAAGACGGTGAACTCCTCCGTCCGCACTGGCGACACCGGCCTCACTCGTGGCTGGCCGGCGGCATCCACTGTGGCCAGCATCGGAAATTTCGCGCGGCGCATCGTCTCGAGCGCGGCGACGCGGGGATCGGGGACAGGGGCGGGGCCGGGCATGAGCAGGAGAAAAGGGGCGAAGGGGGAGGAGGAGCACGACGCTGGTGCGCGGACGATTGATTGTCACGTCCGGTAGTGTCTTAATTTGAAACCGGATTCACGGCGTCCATAGGGTGGCGACAAAAGCATGGCTAAAAATGGAGCGAGCAATAGCAGGGCGCATCCTATCCACCACCAAGGAGATTTACGGCGAGAAAAACCTAGCCAAACAGTTTGCCCAGCGCGGCGTGGGCCTTGGCCACCTCGACGTATTTCTCCGCCCATGGGCGGAGGCCGGCTTGCTCGGCGGAGGTAAGCGGGCGGACGACCTTCGCGGGCGAACCATAGACCATCGAGCCGGGCGGGCAGGAAAAATTCTGCGGCACGAGCGAGTTGGCGCCCACGATGCTGCGCGCGCCGATGATCGCGCCGTCGAGCACCGTTGCGCCCATGCCGATCAGGCATTCGTCACCGATGGTGCAGGCATGGATAATCGCGGCATGGCCGATGGTGCACCATACGCCAATGACGGCGTCGAGCCCGTCGGCAAGATGAACGATGGCGTTGTCCTGAAGGTTGCTCCCTTCGCCGACCACGATGCGTGCGATGTCTCCCCGCAGCACCGCTCCGTAAAACACGCTCGATTGCGCGCCGAGGGTCACGTCGCCGACGACGGTGGCGTTCCGCGCGACGAAAAGGGCGCGCGCAACGTCGGGGGGGGTGGTGAGATGGCGGGCTAGGAGCTGACCAACGGGCAAGGGGGCGGGATTGCTCATGGGCTATTGGCTGACGCTTATAGGGTCATTTCAGAGTCGGAGTCGGAACCGATCGCAAGGGGAGTCCGAAATAACCCATTGAGCGATAACCAATGGCCAATAAGCGATCGTCCCCGCGTCCGCGCGGTACGGCGTCACTTTTTTGCCCACGCGCCCTTGTCGTCCTGCACCCACACGCCCTTGGCGCTGTTGGCGGCGATCTGCTTTGCGCGGGCCTTGGCAACCTGATCTGCGGTGGTGCCGGTCTGCTTGGCCAGCGCGGCATAAACGACCTCACGATCCTTGTTCTCCTCGGCGGCGACGGTGGCGGCCTCCTTCACGGTGGCATCGCGTACCTCGAGCAACGCCTTGTTGTTCTCGCCCAACGCCCCTTTGGCCTTGAGTGCGTCAATGGCGGCGATACGGGCGGTCATGTGGGCCTTCACAGCGGCAAGGTCGTCGGCGGCGCGGGTGGCAGCGGCGAAACCAAACAGCAGGGCAAAGGCGAGCAGGAGACGGGGGAGGAGCGTTTTCATGGCTTGGAAGGGGCAGGGGTGTTGATAGTTGTGGACTTTTGATCGAGGTCGCCGAAGAAATCGCCGAGGGCGCGGTCAATTTTTACATTGAGATCGAGGCTGCCGCTCACATCCACTTTTACTGGCTCAACCTGCATATGGACGTTAAGGCAGCCCGCGAGGGCGAGGGCGGCGAGAAGGGCGGAGAAAGATGCTCGTGGCATGGCGGGAGGCTGACACTCAGACCGGACAAGGCAAACAGAGTTTCACCTGTTTTGCAGGGAACTGCGGAGCTGCAGGACGTGCTGGAGAATCTCCTCCAGCGGGCCGTTGACGGTAAAATCAAAGTTCACTTCCGACACGACGCTCGGTCCCTGCGGGCGGGCCAACAGCTCCAGCCGTACGCTCTGGCCGCCTCCGTCACGCGGCCGCACGCTCGCGCGCAAGGTCTCGATGCGCAGCGGTGTGCGGCCCAGTTCAATCTCGTGCAGCGCGTCGTAGACGGGGTTGGGCACGCTCGCCCCTCGCGCCAGCGGGCCGAGCCAGGCGGGCAGCAGCGAGATTTTTGGCGGCATCTTCCCCGAGAGCAGTCCCGGGGAGGGCTCGAAACGGAAGACGGGCGCGGCTTCATTTTGTCCGACGCGCACGCGTGCCTCTCCGACACTCAGGCCGCCGTTGGCCGCCCAGCCAAAGTCAATGCGCCCGCTTACGCTGCCGCTCGCCTCAGCTACACCGCCCGGCGGCAGGAACGCGCGGGCCTGCGCGAGATCAATCTGCTCAAAGCGCGCGCGCACCTCCGCCGCCGGCGCGGTGAGTGCGACGGTGAAGGGGTCCGTCACCACCCGCCCCCCGAGAACTTGCACGGCCACTTGGGTAATTTTCAGGGTAGTTTCGTCGGGGAGGGAAAACGTGGCGTGTCCGTCCGCCAGGGTGATGCCGCTGGCGTGGGCGGTGCGGAAGGTGATGGTCTGCTCGGTTGGCGCCCGCAGCGGATGCAGCCCGTCGAGGTGCAGGTCGGCGGCCACCCCCTCGAAGGTCACCCCTGGGCCGGTCAGCGTGAACGTGCCGTCTCGCAGCGTCACCGCGAGCGCCCCGTCGGGCACGCCGGCGTGCAGCAGGCCCGCACCGGTCACCACGATCGTGCCGGTGAACGTGAAGCCTTTGAGCGGCCCGAGCGAAGATTTTTCGGCGGCCGCCGGCAGCCAGATGGCAGCGTCCACGGTTGCCGCGGTGAGCCGCCAGAGGCCGTCGTGCGTGACGGGATCAAGGTCGGCTTCGCCTGAAAGTTTCAGCCCGTCGGCCTGCACCTCGACGAGCAGCCGCTGGAGTCCGGCGACGGTGGCCGGGGCGGTGGTGATGCGCCAGCGCACTTCTGGCAGCCCGGGCGTGGTGAGCACGCCGGCCGCATCGCCGGTGATGGCGGGCAACGGCCAGGGAGCCGTCGGTTCGGCGGCAAAAACCGGGGCGATTGCGAAGGTGATCGCGAGGGAAAGGCAGAGAAATATTTTCAAGGCGGATTGCCGGGCAGCGTATGGGTCATTTGGAATTGGGCGCTGGCAGTATCAGAAGTAACCCGGGGCGCGATTGCCAACAATCCAGAAGAAAGCGCGCGGTTCCGTATCGCGAGGCAATCCTGCGGGCGCGAGAGGGAGATTTGATCGGGGCTGGCCGAGCAAAGGGTGCCCGGCTCGCTGGGGGCTCGGCTGGTTTCCGCCCCGCCTTCAGCGTGGCGTGACCGCGGGTTGGGAGGCGCGGCGTAACTCGGCAAACTTCGCCGCCATTTCGGCATCCATGCGGTCGCGTAGCGCGGGCGTGATCGCCGTGCCATGGTCACCGGGCACGATCTCAACATAGCCGCCAAAGTCCGTCGTCACGAGAAAATCGCGCAGCAGTTCGGTCGCGTGCGTGAGGTAAAACGTGTCGGTGTCACCCATGAGCACATGGATTTTGCCGTGCAGCTTGGGACTGAGTTGCGGCCAGTTGGTCTGGAGGACGAGGCGGATGTCGTAAGGTTTCCACTGCTCGGCCACCTGCGGGTTGATGGCGCCGGTAAGCTTGTCCATCACCTGTAACGGCCGGCCATCAGGGCCCCGCGGGCTGAACACCGCGTCAAAAGAGTCAAGTTGCTGGCCGTGGCCCAGGACGCGTTCCCAGCGGCCCATCTCAGGATAGGTCATCACGACCGTGCCGCGCTGGCGGGCGAGGGGGTGGGGGGTGCCGTCGGGATAAAAATAGCCGTTTTTATCGGCGTAGAGATCGGAGGTCTGAAACGCGCGGAAGTCCACCGGGTCGGGCGACGTGCTCCAGCAGCCGCCGAAAAAATCGGGATAGGCCACCTGCAGCCAGAGCGACGCCCAGCCGCCCGATGAGTGGCCGCCGACAAAGCGCGCCCCGGGCTCGGCGATGATGCGGAAGCGGCGCTCGATCTCG
>CAIQBC010000201.1 GCA_903869955.1 uncultured Opitutia bacterium | reverse complement strand
GCTACAGCCGTCCGATCATCAGTGCGGGAATTGGCGCGGCGTTCGCCGACATCGACTTTTCGGCCGAACGGTTTCAGCGACGGCAAGGCGACTACGATTTTTTGACCGGCCGCAATTGCTCGGAGGTGGCCCAATGAAACCCATTGCTTTGCCCTCCGCGCAGGTTGCCCGCCTGGCTCATGTGCGGCATGCACTCGAACACGGGCACCGGCCCCACGGCGAATTTCACGGTAAGCGCCTACGGAGCGCCCGTCACCTCGTCGCGGTTCCATTGGGCCTGCGTTGGCGCGCGCTTTTTTTGCGCACCTCCGCCGGTTACGAATTTCGTGACTGCCTTACCCACGAACGTTACAACAAACTCAATCTTGCGGTTTACTGACATGATGACCAAGCCCGCCAAACCCGTCCACGCCCCAGTTCCAACCTGCGGCGAGGTGTTCCAGTTTTTGATTGATGCCCTCGATTTGCCGGCTTGGGCAGACATCTTGGATTCTGGTGATCCCAAGAATGCGAAAATCTCCGACAAAGGCCGGGCGAAGCGGCTGAGCGACCAACTGCGCGACTGGGCCACCGAGGACGGCGGGCGCGCGCCCCGGCGCAGTGATTTTGAAGAATTTATCCGCACACACACGTCAGGCCTACCTGCCCGCGACACCATGGCGTTGGTTTTAATCAGCATGTGGCGGCGCGTGCTGGATGAGCACTGTGACACAGTCCGCGAGCAAGCGTCCTGCCGTGAACGTGCAGAAACGCGCAGTTGGTATGTTCGGTCCAGGGCACCGCACGCGCTCTATTTTTTGTATGGGCTGCAAAAGTTGCTCCTGCGGCTTTCCCCCGGCGGCGGGCCAACTTTAGGCGCCCCGTTGGATCAGCTTTTCGGGCATTTCGTAGATGTAGGTTTCTGCAAACATCCGCTGCTTAAGCTCTGCATCGCCCACTACGGCCAAGAACTCCCACGCGAGTCATCGGCGATCGATCCCAAATCGCTTGGGGCGTGGCGGCGCGGCGAGGAGCGTCCCTCATTTTCCTCCCTCGGTCGCTACTTCAAAGGCCACCCCCGCCTCATCGAGATTCTGCTCAATTTTAGTTTTGCCTCCCTGCTGGAGAACTTGGTTTCCGTCTCAAGGCATCACGTCCTGGAGGCCGACTTGGCCGACTGGCAAAACCTTTTGCGCCGGCAAGCTCAATGCATGGGCCGGCTCGACGATCGTTTCGCCAAGGAAAAGGCGATCGCGGAAGGCTACAACGATGTGGATTATGAACGGTATCACGTCAGATGCCTCGGCGACTATCAGCAAGAGATTCGCTGGGCCGTGCACGAGCTTCAACGCGCCCCGCTCGATCCACGTTGGTTGCCCTACAGTGTTTATCCAGAGTATGAGGCGCGAATCTTAGGTCTTGATCTGCCCATGGAGTTTCGCGTGTTTTTCCCGAAATTCAATGTGTTGTGGCGGTCTACCTGCCTGAGTCTGCCCGCGCCTGCCTGGGAAGCTGCGACGTTGAAGCTTGACGCCTTGAAGCGCGATCATCCCGAAACATGCCGGCTTATGAACGGACCTATCCTGACCATCAGGGCGCGGCTGGCCCTACTGTGTGGCTTCGCCGATAACTTGTGCTCTTTCAGAAATAATTTGTCCAGGAAATCAGCCCGCGCGAAAACCCCCCGCCTTTTCCCCCTGAAAAAAATTTCGCAGACTTCAGGGGAAGGCAGGAGGCGACATTCGCGGCCGGCTCAGATCAAAACCGGCTCGGCGGGGGACTGAGAGCCAGCCGGTTTCCCGGTGCTGGCAAAGTGTCTGCAAGGCTCATGCGCGGCCGTTGCACGCCGGGTGCAGGAGCCATGCTGACGTCCGGGACAGGGACACCAGCGGGTGCCTTGATTTCATCCAGGGCGATCCGGACCAGCTCG
>CAIQBC010000200.1 GCA_903869955.1 uncultured Opitutia bacterium | reverse complement strand
GGGCGTGGTGATGAGCGGGTTGACCTCGATCATCGCGGCGTCGGTCTCCCAGTAGCAGGTGTAGAGGTTGCGGATGAGCCGGGCGGCGTTCTTCGCCTCGGTGCCGGCAAACCCGAGCCGGAAAATGAGGTCCCGCACCTGGAAGTCGGCCAGGCCGTAGGCCGGGTCAACGACGACCTTGTGGATTTTTTCCGGCGAGTCGTGGGCGACCTTCTCGATTTCGACGCCGCCCTCGGTCGAGGCGACGATCACGGGCTTCGACGTCGCGCGGTCGAGGAGGATGGCGAGATAGTATTCCTTTTTGATGTCGCTCGCGACCGTGAAGTAAACGGTCTGAACCTTGCGGCCGGCCGGGCCGGTCTGCGCAGTGACGAGGGTGTTGCCGAGCATCTTGCCGGCAATTTCCTTGGCGTCGTGTTTGGTTGGGCAGAATTTCACGCCGCCCTTGAAGCCATCGGTGAACGTGCCCTTGCCCCGGCCGCCCGCGTGGATTTGAGATTTCACCATCGTGGGGCCGTCGGGCAACGCCGCGAGCGCGTTGACAAATTCCTCGGGGGTGGTGGCCGCCGCGCCCGTGGGGACGGGCACACCGAACTTTTCAAAGAGGGCCTTGGCTTGGTATTCGTGGATGTTCATCAGCAGCGGGGGGCGTAGTGAGCCACAAAAAGGCCGGGCAACGCACGAAAAAAATGGAGCAGTGGGTCAGTATGATGCGTGCCTCGGGCCGTAGGGGCGCCTCTACCCACAGGCCGGGTCAATACACTCCGAGGCGACCGCGGACGGCTCGGAGAGCCGTCTCATCAAACTGAGCCACTACCTAAAAATGAGGCCGGAGCGAGTGCTCCGGCCAGGATTGGAAATTTCATGGGAACCTACCCTAGGCTCTTTTGCAAGTCGCGCAGCAATTCGAATTCTTTGTCCGCCACCGTGCCGTCGGCTTGGAATAGCTTTCGGCATAGGGCCAGCGCACGCGACCTCGCCTCCTTTGTGCCAAGCCGTTTTGCCACAGCCGCAAGAAAATCAGCCCGCGCTTCAGGTGACTCTTTCACCGCACGAACATGGCTGATAGAACGAGCGGAGTAAGTTTCATAAGGCATTTTTGGATCCCAGTTAAACTGTTCCACTGTGTCGGAGATGAGCTCGCTCTCCTTGAGCGCGACATTATTGTCGGCAAACATCGCATAAAACAGCAAATCGAGGATGGCCTCTCTTTGCACTTGGGTGAGCCCGTCTTTGGTTTTATGTGACAGTTTGAATAGCTGTTGGAAGAGGTTGCTCATGGCGGGGATGATTATTCCGAAACTTTTGACTTTGTCATCGCATTTTTCAGTGCCGGCACCTGCTCCAGTAGCTTGTCGAACTTCACGCCGGTGAGCGCCTCGAGGACGGGCGGGAGCTGGCTGAGGATCGTTGTCACGTCGCCCGTGAGCTTGCTCGCGCCGCCGCCGGGGCCGGAGCCGGCGCTGATGATGACCATCTTCTCGGTCTTGGCCAGCGGGGCGGAAATCTGGCCGGCGATCTCGGGCAGTGCGCGGACGATGAGCTCGATGATGGCGGCCTGGTTGTATTCCTTGAACGACTCGGCTTTCTTTCGCATTGCCTCGGCGGTCGCGAGGCCCTGCGCCTCGATGACGGAGGCCTCGGCGAGACCGCGCGCCTTGTTGGCGTCGGCCTCGGCAGTGCCGGTGGCCTTGACGACGTCGGCGGCAGCAAAGCCGGTGGCCTTGGTGGCGGTGGCGGCGCCGGCCGCCTCGGTCTCAAGTTGGAATTTGCGGGCGGTGGCGAGGGTCTCGACCTTGTAGCGCTCGGCGTCGGCGGGCTTTTGGACATTGGCCTCCAGTTCACGCTGCTTGCGTTTGATTTCCTGCTCCTGCAGCTCGATTTGCTTCTGTTTCTCGACGATCGTGACCTGGACCTCCTCGGCCTTCACCAGCTGGTTGGTCTTGAATTTCTGGAGGTCGTAGGCGAGCTCGGACTGCGCCTTCTTCTGGTTCACCGAGGCGTTGTAGTCGGCCACGTTCATCTCGTAGTCGCGCTTGGACTCGGCAATCTTGGAATCGGCGGCAAATTTCGCCTCCTGCCCGGCCTGGGTGGCCTGAGAGGACTTGATCATCGCGTCGCGGTCTGCCTCGGCCTGCGCGATCTGGGCGTCGCGCTTCACCTGCGCGATGCGCGGTTTGCCGAGCGCGTCGAGGTAGCCCTGGGTATCGCGGATGTCGCGGATGGTGAAGCTGACGATGCTCAGGCCCATGTTGGCCATGTCGCCGGCGGCGACTTCCTGGACCTTCGAGGCGAAAGCGTCGCGGTTCTGGTAAATCTCCTCGACGGTCATGGTGCCGAGGATGGCGCGCAGGTGGCCCTCGAGCGTCTGCATGGCGATGTTCTTGATGTCGTCCACGCCCTTGCTGAGGAACTGCTCGGCAGCGGTGGCGATGGAGATATCATCGCCCTTGACCTTGATCTGCGCGACCCCGTCCACCTTCACGGGCACGCCCTTGCTGGTGTAAACCTCGGGCGTCTGCACATCAATGGTGAGCAGCTCGAGGGAGAGGGTGTCGGCCTTCTCGACGACAGGGATGATAAACGTGCCGCCGCCCTTCACGATGCGGAAGCCGCGCACGGAGGCCCGGCCGTCGGCGCCGATGACGCGGTGCTGGCGGCCGGAGACGATGAGCACTTCGTTGGGGCCGACCTTCGTGTAGCGGCTGGCCCAGATGGCAGTAAAGACGAAGACGACAACCACCATGCCGACGATGGCGATGGGGACGATGCCGAGGCCGAGGATTTGGAATTGCGCGAGCAGGAGGGTGTGCATGGTGGGAAGGGAGGAAAAAATGACGGGAAAATGCACCGGGCAGCCGGGGACG
Organism: uncultured Opitutia bacterium; assembly: GCA_903869955.1. Classification (GTDB taxonomy): domain Bacteria; phylum Verrucomicrobiota; class Verrucomicrobiia; order Opitutales; family Opitutaceae; genus CAIYUN01. Next base: position 457 of record CAIQBC010000200.1, on the reverse strand, counting down.
TCACGCGGCCGCAACGTAAAACTGGGTGCCGACTACGCGGGTGATTTTCACCGTGGCGCCGCTCGCAAAGGCCGCGCCGCCCTCGGCGCGGGCCGGGGCGGAGTAGCGCGTGCCCGCCTGCACGTAGGCGATTTCGCCGACGCCATCCGCCGCGACCGGCGTGATGACCGTGGCGGCCTGGCCCACGAGGTCGGCCACGCGGCCCTCGCTGGAGCCCTGGGTTTTTTGGAAAATGAGGTCGAAGAGCCAGAATACGCCGGCCGCGATGCCGAGCCCGCCGACGGCGGCGAGCGGCCCGCTGATCCACCACACGCGCGTGGTCTCGAACTGCGAGAGAATCATCCCGAACCCGCCAAACGCGGTGACAAACGCCGCCAGCGTTGTCGGGCTGAGCGGCGAAAAACCCGGCATGTCGTTTGGCCCGCCGCCACCCTCGGCGTGGCCCTGGGCATGGCCG
>CAIQBC010000199.1 GCA_903869955.1 uncultured Opitutia bacterium | reverse complement strand
TGGTCCAGGCGGTGCCGGTGCTCCCGGTGGCTTCGGCCCCGGCGGCCAGCCTCCCGCCGGTTTTGGTCCCGCCGGCGCGGCTCCCGGCGCGGGCGCCCCTCCCCCGGCGGGTGGCGCGGCGGTAGCGGGCGCTCCGGGTGTTGGCACCCCTCCTCCCGGTGTCGCGGGCGCGGTTCCTCCGGGTCCCGGCGGCGCGCCCGGCGCGGGCGGCCCTCCTCCGGGTTTTGCTGGCGGGCGCGGCGGGCGTGGCGGTGGCGGCCCCGGCAGCTCGGGCGTCGCCATTGTGGACACCAAGACCGGCAAGCTCGTCGGTTTCATCCCCGTCCCCGAGCAGCCCGCCAACATGGCCTTTGGCGGCAAGAACCACGACATCCTCATCATCTCTGCCCGCACCAGCCTCTACAGCATCCCCACCAAGGTCAAAGGCGCCAACCCGGCGAAGTGAGGGGACCTTATTTTTCGAGATACGGCCGCAGGTGGCCGGTCCACCACCGGTCCAGCACCGGGCCGAGGGCCTGCTCCACGGGCGCGTCCTGCTTGCTGCCGCGCAACGCCTCCATGGTCTGCCGCAGCAGTTCGGTCTCGTCCGGTGCCAGGCCGACCGTGAACGCGGCCAGCTCGTCGTCGTGCATGGCACCCAGCCGGCGCAAAAAATCCTGCGCGATCCGGCCCGCCGCCGTGTGCGGGTCGAGGAGCGCGCGCCAGTCGTTGCGGAAGTCTTCCGCGGAGTCGTGGTCGCGCGCCCGCCGGCGGAAATAATCCGAGGCGGCGGCCGGTACGTTCAGCCACTCGAGCACCTGCGCGGTGAGCAGGCTGCCGAGCGGCCCCATGTGGGCGTCGGCGTCCAGTTCGCGCAGTGCGGCGTCGGTGTATTTGGTCTGGCCGGCCGCGATGTAGAACACCTCACGGCCCAGCTTCCCCGGCCAGGTATCGGCCGGCCAGAGCTGGACGGCCAGCCGGTGGTAGGTCGCGCCCAGCATGAGGACGAGCATGCCGGGACGGCGCATGGTTTTGGGATCAGCGGGAATAGAGAACCCGGAATCGGCCGGCGCCTTGTTGTTCGAAAACAAGGCCGCGAGCTCGGGCGACTCGCAAAGCAGCTCGGTCAGGCGCAGGGCGAGGGGAAAATATTGCCAAGACTTTGCCCCGGTTTCCTTGCTGGTGGCGCTGTCCTTGAGCCAGTCCCGCAACAGCGGTTGCGCGAGGAGCAGTGCGGCGAGCGACTCGCGTGGCGCGTCCGGTGGTGGCAGGCCGGCCCAGGCGCCATCGAGCATTTTTTGGAGACGAGCGAATTCCTCGCCGCCGCGGCGGACGTTGATGGAGCGCACCGAATCGGTCTGCCCGTCGAAAGCCTGCTGCCACTCGACCAGCTCGCCGGTGTCCTCACGAAAGCGGATCGCGGACTTGCCGTCGCTGCCAATCAAGGCCACTTCGCCGCGCTCCAAGCTCGGTTTCTTGTCCTTCGCGAGATATTCGACCGCAAAGGAGGGCGCGACGATAATCTCGGGCCGAAACGTGAGGGTGGGATCGCCGTTATAGCTGGCCCCAAACCCGAGATCAAAGCTGGCGTGCTGCCCGGGATGTTCAGGATTGGATTCAGTCAGGAAGGAAAGTTTAACATCGGGCCGGAGAGGCACGTGCGTAATCTCACGCCCGGCCGCCCGGCCATTGGCGGTGGCGTAGGCCCGCAGACCATCTGCGCTGGTAACCAGCACCGCCCTGATATTTTCCTTGCCCGCAAGCTGAAGCAGCGTGCCCTGGCTGGGCCCAATGGCCAGGGTCAATTTGATGTCGTCGGCCGCGACGATTTCCACACTCAGCGCGCCGGCCTGCGCCGTCAGCCAGTTGGCGAATTTCACGAGCGCAGCTTGGTGCCACGCCAGCGGCTCGCGCAGCAACGGCAGCGCGTCATTCTCCTCGACCTCGATGGTCACGTCCACCTCGCGAGCGGGCGGGTTGCGGGGCTGGGTGGTGACATCGAAGGTGAAAAAACGCGCGCTGTTCCAGAGCGCGAGTTTGGCGCGGGCCAGCGCCCCGGTGGTGAGCTCCTGGCCGGCCGCGAGACCGGCCGCCTGGAGAATCTCCTCCGCCGAGTTGCGGTGGTTGCCGGTCACGTGCAGCTCGCCGATGCGGCCGTGCGGCCCCTCCGTAACCGTCAGCACCAAGTGGGCGAGCCCTTTCGCGTCGTCGCGCCGGAGCACGGCGGTGACGGCGGCGAGCGGATGCCCGTGCTCGGCCAGCGCGGCGAGGGCGCGGGCGGATGCCCGGTCGGGAAAATCCTCCGCAAACGAGACCGGTTTGTCGCGCGTCCAGACGGGATCGTCGTCGTCGTGGCCGGAGGAGCCGCCGCCGTCCGCCGGCTTGCCGCGCGCGGTGCGCCATTGCTGGAGCACCGTTTCCACCACCGCCGTCAGCCGGTCGGCGGGCTTGGGATGCGCCTCGGTCAGCCAGCGGATCAACTCGGCGGCTGGCACCTCCTGCGCGCCCTCGACCAAGATGTCGCCCGACCGAAAACGCGGGCCCTCCGTGATTTTTACCCGCAGCTGCTGTCGCGACGGGTCGGGCGCGACCATGACCTTCACGTCGGGGAAGCCGGAGTTGCGGTAGCCACGGAGGAGCGCCTGCCGGACGACCTCGGGGTAATCGGCCAACGGCGCGGAGGGATGCGCGGCGAGCAGAAATTCCGGCGCCCCGGCCAGGCCCTCGCGCAGGGCCGTCGCCGGCAGGCTTTGGTTGCCCTCGAACTCGATGGCATTCAGCGCACCAAGCATGCCGACCGTTGGCGGAGCGGCGGCCGCGACGGTCGCGGCTAACAGGCCCGCCATCGGCAGCGAAAGAAACGCGGCGAGCAACGCGACCGCAGGGAGGGCTGAGACGGTTTTCATGTTTTCCGTTGGGGCAGCAACAGCGAAGCTTGCGGCGGCCCCCGCGATTGCAAGTCGAATTGCCCGCCGCCGAATCACACCTTCACGGCAAACAGCTCCGGGTGCATCGTGCCTTCGGCGACCTTATTGACGGTGCCAGTCATGCGAATCGAAAAACCGTCGCCAATCTCGATGCCGCTCTGGCCGCCCGGCATGTGGACGGTCACGTCGCGGTCCACGAGGCCGAGCCGGTGCGCGACCGCCGCGCTCGCGCTGCTGCTGCTGCCCGACGCGAGTGTGTAGCCCGCGCCGCGCTCCCAGATCTCGATGCGGATATTGGCACGGTCGAGCACTTGCAGGAATTGCACGTTGGTCTTGCGTGGAAAATTGGGGTGCGTCTCGAGGTGCGGGCCGTATTGGTGCGCGAGCGCGGACGAGATTTCCGGCAGGGGAATCACGCAGTGCGGGTTGCCGATGGTTGCCGCGCAGTAGGTGAACTCGCGGCCGAGGATGGTAATTTTCTCGTTGAGCACCTCGCGCGGCGCACCAACGACCGGGATTGTTGCGCTGTCGAAGCTCACTGCGCCCATCGCGATGGTAAGGAGCTGGCCGCCGTCCCTGATGGCCACCTGCACCTGGCCGCCTGGAGTCTCGACGGTGAAGTTCGGGCTCTTCACCAGCTTTTGGTCCCAAAGGAAGCGCGAGAAGATGCGGAGGCCATTGCCGGATTTTTCGGCCTCGGAACCGTCGGGGTTGAAGATACGCAGGCCAAACTCACTTTGCTTCGACGGGAGCGGGCCCCAGAGAATGCCATCGGAGCCGACACCGAAGTTGCGATGGCAGACGACGCGGATCTGCCCGACGGTAGGGACAGGTTGCCATGAAGGAAAATCGCGCGGGTCGAGGACGATGTAATCGTTGCCGAGGGCGTGGTATTTGTGGAAGCGCATAGGCGAAAGATGAAGTGTGTGGAAAAAGGCGGATCGCGGAAGCGCGAAAAAGCGGAGGGTTGAAAAGACGGACGGAGAAGAAGCTCCGCCAAGAATACCCTGGCAGGCTGAATTTTCGCTCGGTCGATTTTGCGCGTTTCTGCGTTTCCGCGATCCGCAAGTGAGGCCTCACGTTTTTTTCCGCCACGCGGCGAGGAACATGCCATTGGCGTTGAGCTCATGCGGCCAGAGCGTTTGCACAAACGTCGGTTCCAAGCTGGGATGCCCGGCAGTGAAGGCGGCGGCGACAGCGGTGGTCTCGCTGCGCGTGAGGGTGCAGACCGCGTAGACGAGCCGGCCACCGGGTTTGAGCGCAGGCACGACGCCGTGGAGCAACGCAAGCTGCGTGGCGGTGAGCTCGCGCACATCGTCGGGTGTGACCGTCCAGCGCGCATGCGGATTGCGCTGCCAGGTGCCGACTCCGCTGCACGGTGCGTCAAGGAGGATGCCATCGAATTTTATTTTTGTCGGAAGCGCCGGACTGCCGATGGCAGGGCCGGGCGCGAGTCCGTCCCAGAGCACGGCGCGATAATTGAAAAGCTTGGCCCGCGCCGCGCGGCGCTTGAGCGTATCCAGACGGCGCGCGCTGCGGTCGGTCGCCCAGACGACCCCTTTGTTGCCCATGAGATCGGCGAGATGAAGCGACTTGCCCCCCTCGCCGGCACAGGCATCCCACCATGTCTCACCGGGCTGCGGCGCGCAGGCATGACCCACGAGCTGCGAGGCGAGGTCTTGAATCTCGAACTCGCCGGTCTTGAACTGCTCGGTCTTAAACAAATCCTGCGTGCCGGTGAAACAAAGGGCATCGGGCGCGATGAGCTTCTGGGTTTCAGGTTTTGAACTCTGGGTTGAAGCGCCGGCCCACGGAACTCCGGGCCCGGCACTCAAAACGGTGTCAGCCGGTGCAGGCGTACACGCGAAAAGGGACTTGGCGAGGGCGGCAGCGGTACCGGGGCGGGCGCGGAGCCAGAGCGCTGGGTCGCGCTGGAGCTGGCGAAGGTAGTTGGTTTTCGCGGCAGCCTTCACCGAGGCCAACACTTCGGCGGACGCGTCGGATGGCCCAGCGGCCGCAGTTGCAAAATCCATCTCCCCCCAGAGCCAGGCGGGGACGGCGCGGGCGGCAAGTGCCTCGGGTTTCACCGATTGCGGGTCGGTGGTGAAGCGCTCGTGGAGGTCGGCCGCGTGTGCGACCCGCTTTTGCAGCGAGGCCTTGGGGTCGAGCCAGCCGAACCAGCGGAAATAAATAAACACAGCATGGCTGATTGCGCGCTTCGCGGACGGCGGGAGATAGCGATGCTCCTCGAAATAAAAACGCAGCACCGTGTCGGCACGCTGGTCGGCGACGGTTGCGGCGAGGACGTGCGCGGCGTGGTTGAGCGTGGTGGAGTCCGGCATGAATCGGTTTTGAGCTTTGAGTTCCGGTTGTTAAGTTGCCAGACACTTCGAGCCCAAAAGCGGAACTCAAAATCCATTTCATGCCTGACCTCACTCCCCTGCCCGCCGAGCCCCATCCCGGCCGCTACCGCCATTACAAGGGCAGCGACTACCGCGTGCTCGGGCTCGCACGCCACTCCGAAACGCTGGAACCGCTCGTTGTCTATCAGGCACTGTACGGCGAACACGGCCTTTGGGTGCGCCCGGCGGCAATGTTTACCGAAAGTGTCTGCTTCAACGGCCACCCCGTACCGCGCTTCGCCTACGTCGGCCCGGAGTGAACAATTTTTCAGTTACGCATGTATCCAGATGACCAGGCCGGGGCAGAGAGACACGAAGCACGCCTCCGAAGGACCCAGTGCAATTTCCCATGACCGCAGACGGGTTCCTCTGTACGCCTTGGGTTCCAACTCTGCCAGCGCTTGGCTCCATCGCCTCTGAATTGATCCGTGCCCATCCGCGTAATCCGTGGTAGAATTTCACCCTAAAACTACCTGTTCCCGCATGCGCGTCCTGCTCGCTTTCGACAAATTCAAGGATTCCCTCACCGCCCCGCAGGCGTGTGAGCACGCCGCGCGCGCGCTTTGCGAGCTGCACCCGGATTGGCCGCTCGATCACTGCCCGCTCGCCGACGGCGGGGAGGGCTTCGCCGAAATCCTTACGCGCGCCGCCGCAGGTTCGCTGTACCGCGCGCATGTCGCCGGGCCACGCGGCGAATCCGTCGAGGCCCAGTTCGGTCTCGTGCTGGTGGGCAAAATTCCCGCCGCCGCACGCACGCAACTCGGCCTGCCCGCGTTGCCAGAAAACGCCCCCATCGCCGTGGTCGAGCTCGCCCAGGCCAGCGGCCTTGCCTTGCTTCCGCCCGCCGCACGCGACCCGTGGCACACGACGACGCTTGGCACCGGCCAGCTTATCCGTCTCGCCGCCGATAGATTCGGCGCCCAGGCCGTTGTGCTCGGTGTCGGCGGCAGCGCGACCCACGACCTTGGCCTCGGCGCGCTCACCGCGCTCGGGCTGGAATTTCTGGCCGACTCCGGCGAACGCCTCTCGCCACCCTTGCCCATGTCGTGGACCCGGCTCGGGCGTGTAGCCGGAAAAATTCTCCCATCCCTCCCGCCGCTTCGCATTGCATGCGACGTGGACAACCCGCTGCTCGGCCCGCGCGGTGCGGCGGCAGCCTACGGCCCGCAAAAAGGGCTGCGCGCCGCCGACCTCCGCCGCCTTGAGCATGAGAGCGCACGCGTCGCCCTCATGCTCGCCACCCACTCGCGCCAGCCCGACGCGCTCATGGACTTGCCCGGCGCGGGCGCAGCGGGCGGCACGGCGTTCGGGCTGCTCTGCGCCGCAGGCGCGCGGCTCGTGCCGGGCAGCGCGCTGGTCGCCGCGTGGCTCGACCTTGATGCACGCCTCGCCGCCGCCGAGGTTGTGCTCACCGGCGAGGGCCGCTTCGACGCCAGCTCACACGCCGGCAAAGGCCCCGGCACCGTCGTCGCCCGCGCCCGCGCGCTCGGCCGACCTGTCCATGTTTTCGCGGGCGCAGCGGAAGCAGAGACCAAGGTGGCGGGGTTTGGCGACCCCGCCCTGCAACCGCATCTGCGTGTGATCACGCCGCCCGACACGCCAGAGGCGGACGCGTTGCGTCACGCGGGAGCAAACCTCGCCCGCGCCGTTGCAGCCGCGTTCCCGTGAAAACAAAATCACGGGGAAATTAACCACGGAACACAGGGATGGACACGGCTCAATCCACGTGGCATGGCCTCACAGGGAGAGAGGAGACGGGAATGGTTTATCAGTGGCCATCCCTGTCCCGTCGCGCATGCGGCAGGCGACGAAAATCATTATCTGCGTTTTATCCGTGTACATATGTGCGATCCTTGGCCTGAACATTTCCGTCTGTTACAGCGCGTTTTCTTTTGCGTCCCCTGCGCGTCTTTGCGGCTAATTGCTCCCGCTTCTCCTCCATGACCGGCCCCGCCCGCCCGCTTCCCCTCCTCGCCTCGCTCGCGTTTTTGTGCGCCGGCCTGCTTGGCATCAGCGGATGTCGCACGGCGACCGACCACGCGCCCGTGGGCCCGGTGCAGCCGCCCACGCCCATTCCATCACCCAGCCCGCCCGCACCCTCGCCGCCGCCCTCGGTCACGTTTCCCGTCATGCTCGGCATTGATGTGCTTGAAGCCAAAGGTTTCGACGTCGTCGTGGGCAAACGCATCGGCCTGCTCACGCATCCGGCCGGCGTGAACCGGCGCGGCGAGAGCACGATTGATGTCCTCCGCCGCGCGCCCAACGTCCGGCTCGTCGCGCTCTTCGGCCCCGAGCACGGCATCTACGGCACCGACAAGGCCGGGGCCAACGTCGCTGATACCGTGGACCGGCGCACCGGCCTGCCCGTCTATTCGCTCCACGGCGTCAACCGCAAGCCCACCAAGGCCCAGCTCGCCGGCCTCGACGCGCTCGTGATAGATTTGCAGGACATCGGTGTGCGTTCCTACACGTTCAACGTCGTCATGCGTTACGCGATGGAGGCGTGCTTCGAGAACAACGTCGAGGTCATCATCCTCGACCGCCCCAACCCCCTCGGTGGCCTGAAGGTGGACGGTCCGCTGCTCGACCGCGAGTGGTTCAGCGGCGTCGGCGCGTTTCGCATCCCCTACGTCCACGGCCTCACGATGGCCGAGCTCGCCTATTACGCCGCCAGCACACCCGGCGCGCTGCCCGAAATCTCCGAAGTCGTGCGCGCGCATGGCCGGCTCACCATCGTGCAAATGCGTGGCTGGCGGCGCGAGATGCGCTGGACGGAAACAGGGCTGCCCTTTGTCCCCACCTCGCAAAATGTGCAGGACTTCGCCGCCGTCGTCGGCTACGCGATGGTCGGCCTCGGCTGCGAGTTCAGCGGCTTCACGCACGGCATCGGTAAGAGCTACCCATTTCGCGGTCTGGCCTTCAAGGGCGTCACCGCCGAGAAACTCGCCGCCGACCTCACCACGCTCCGCGTGCCGGGCGTGGCATTCCGTGTCCTGCCCGACCCGGCCAACCCAAAACAAACCGGCGTCTATGCCGAACTCACCGACTGGGACGCATGGAACCCAACCGAACTGAGCTTCCAGCTCATGCGCCTCGCGTGCAGCTACGACCGGTCGAATCCTTTTGCAAAACTCAACACCGCCGACGCGCGCAGCTTCAACATCCACGTTGGCTCGACCGCATGGTGGACTGCGCTCAAACGCGACGGCGCACGCGTGAATATCGAGGCCTTCCTTGCCGATTGGAAAACCCAGGCCGCCGCCTATCAGCAGCAGGTGAAAAAATACTGGCTCTACCAGTAATTCAAAATGCAGGCGTGATGCCGGTGGCCTGATTCGACTGGCCACGTGGCGTGGGGACGTGTGGGCTGGAGGGCGAGCTCATGGACACGCTGGCCAATCTCTGGGGCGCGCTACCGCTGGCCGCCTACGCCGGGCTGGTCGCCGGGCAGGTAAAACGCGGATGCACGACGATGGAGGCATGGCTGCGCGCGGCGGTGCTTTGGGCGGCGGGGGTTTGGGTGCTGGCGAACGCGCTCGGGTGGTTCGGCGCGCTGCGGCCGGGGCCGCTGCGGATCGCGTGGACGCTGCTCGCGGTGGCTACGCTGGCGGACGGTTTTCGGCGCCGCGCAAAATGGAACTGGCCGCGACCAGCAGGTGCGGGCGAGTGGACAGCGGCGCTTGCCATCGGCGCGCTGCTGTTGCTCGCGTTCATCACGGCTGTGCTCGCGCCGCCGGTCACGGTGGATGTGCTCAACTACCACCTGCCGCGCCAGCTCATGTGGCTCCAGCAGGGCAGCCTCGCTCCTTACCTGACCGTCAACGACCGCGAGCTGATGATGCCGCCGCTGGCGGAGGTGATCGGCGTGCAGTGGCTCGCGCTCACGGGCGACGACCGCTGGGCCAACCTGCCACAGTGGTTCGCCTACGCCTTGCTGCCGGTTGCAATGTTCCGGGCCGCGCGTGCGTTCGGACTGTCGAGCGGCGCGGCGGCGCTGGCCGCCTGGCTCGCGGTCTGCCTGCCGATGGCGTGGCACGAGGCCTCGAACGGAAAAAATGACCTGCAGGGTTCGCTGTGGCTCGCGCTGCTGTTGGGGCAGGTCGCGCGTGCCGCCACTGCGGTGCCGACGCGAGGAGACGCATGGTTCACCGGCGTGACGCTCGCGCTCGCGGTGCTCACGAAGAGTACGGCGTTGGTTTTTGCGCCGCCGCTGCTGGTGGCCGGCTGGCTCGCGTGGCGGCAGGCGGGCGGCGCGGCGCAGGCATGGCGCGGCACCGCGTATGCCGCGCTGGCGGCAGCCCTGCTGACCGCCCCATTTTTTGCCCGCAACCTCATGTGGTATGGTACGCCGCTCGGCACCCACCGCGCCGAGGATGGCGGGGCCCAGGCCAATGCAGCCGTCACGCCGGCCATCATCGCATCGAACGCGCTCCGCAACGCCACCCTGCATCTCTCGTTGCCCTCGCCCGGATGGAACGCGGCGCTGGACCGCTTGACGCGAGCCGCGCATGGCTGGCTCGGCCTCTCCGAGGACGATCCGCGCAGCACGCTGTGGACCCCGGTGCTGAAATTTGCCGTGGGCTGGGAGCCCGAGGCCGAGGCGGTGGCGGGTGCGCCGCTGCATTTTGTGCTCATCACGCTGGCGGTGCTCATGGCGGGCGTGGCCGGGTGGCTGCCTGGCAGACGCCGGGCAGAGAGGGTGCCGGCGGGCAACGAGGCCGGCGAAAAGGACGCCCGGCGTTTCCAGCCGTGGCGTTGGCTCGCCATGGTGGTGGCAGCGATGGCGCTGCTGGATTGTGCAGTGCTGAAATGGCAGCCTTGGGGCGCGCGGCTGCAACTGCCGGTGTTCGTAACGGGCTCGCTGCTCGTGGCCGGACTGGCGGCCACGCTGCCTCCCAGCCGGTGGCGCAACGCGGTGGCGTGGGGCCTCGGCATCCTGGGGCTGCTCGCGTGGTGGCCGTCGCACGACACGGCGGCGCGGCCACTGTGGAAATCGCCGACGCTGTTCGAGGAGACGCGAGAGATCAATTACTACCGTTACCATCCGGATTTTTTCGCGCGCGACGTCGCGCTGGCGGCGATGGTGCGGGACGCCGGGGTGCATGAGGTGGCGGTGGTCTCGCGGCACGACAGCGCCTACCCCCTAATGCGCCGCCTGCAACGTGAGATGCCGGGGCTGCGTTTCCACGGCGCGCCGGCGACGGACGGGGCGCGCGTGCCGGAGGCGATCCTCGCGCTGGAACTGGGCGCACCGCTGGCGCTGTTTCATGAGATGGCGGACGGGACGCGTTACCGGCTCGTCGGCGCGGGCGCGGGCGACGGGCTGTATCTGCCGGAGGCGCGGGTGCGGGCGCTCGGCTGGGAGCAGCGGCTGCCGGCGTTTGCCGGGTGGACGGCGCACGAAAACCTGCTGCTGCGCGTGGGCCAGCCCGTGCTGCCCACGGCGCCGCTCGTCACGCGGGTGATGACGGCGGCGACGGCGGCGGTGTTTTTTCCCGGCTGGGAGGGCCGCGCCCGGCTCGCCGTCACGATTCGAAAATCCACCGCGGCGCCAGAGTGGCTCGAGCTCACAATCAACGGCACCCCGGCGGGCCGGGTGGAATTCGCCGCGGCGGCGGGACAACACCGCTTTGAAACGTGGCTGCCGTGCCACGCAGGGATAAACACGTTGACACTGCGCCACCCGGCGGAAGCGGGCGCGGAACTGGTTTTCACCCGGCTGACCGTGGATGACGGCGCCGGCGCGGCGGGGCCGTGAACAAGCCTCCGCCGTTGACACCCCAACCGGGCGCGATTGCCGTGACGGGCCATGAGAATTCCCGCCCCCTGTCTCGCCCTCGGCCTTTTCGCCGTCATGATGTTCACCGCCGCAGCGCAGCCCGCCGCCCGCACGCCGGCTACCAGCGTGGTTTCCCCCGAGGTCGGCTGGATCGCCGGGTGACATTTCGGATGTTTGCGCCCGCCGCCGCCAAGGTCGGCGTGCTCGGCCAGTGGGACAACAACACGGAGCACGAAATGACCAAGGACGCACAGGGCGTCTGGAGCGTGACCCTCGGCCCCATCACACCCAGCTTTTGGATCTACAATTTTAGGCTGGACGGTCTGGACCTCGCCGATCCGGTCAACCCACAGGTCAAGCTCCGCATGCGCACCTCGGCCAGCCTGGTGAGTGTCCCTGCCGACGTGCCCGCACTCTGGGAACCACGCGCCGACGTGCCGCACGGCGCGGTGGATATCAACTGGCACAACTCGCAAATCACGCACGATGCCCGCTCCTATTATGTCTACACGCCTCCCGGCTACGACCCGGCCGCCGCGACACGTTACCCCGTGCTCTACCTGCTTCACGGCAACAACGGCACGCCGAGCGACTGGACGGCGGCGGGCCACGCGAACTTCATGGCGGACGACCTCCTGGCCGCGAAACGTGCCGTGCCGATGATCATTGTCATGCCATGGGGCCATGTGCTGCCGTTCAGCGGGCCGCAGACGGAGAACGACGCCACCTTCGACCGCTACCTGACCGAAGAAATAATCCCCGCAGTGGACAAAAAATACCGCGTCGCACCCGGCCGTGAGAACCGCGCCATCATGGGCCTCTCGATGGGCGGCGGCCAGGCGATCAAGACCGGGCTGGGCCACCTCGAACTCTTCGCGTCGGTCGGCGGCTTCAGCACCGCCACGGTCCAGAATTTTGACACCCGCATCCAGCCGCTGCTCGCCGACCCGGCCGGGACGAACACAAAGCTCAAACTGCTCTGGATCGGCTGCGGCCGGCAGGACAGTCTGTTTAACTTCACGCAGCGGATGGACACCACATTCACGGCGGGCAAAATCACCCATATTTTTTCCCGATGGACGGCTACCACGATTACTATGTCTGGCGGCGTTGCTTCGAGGAGACGGTTCAGTTGCTCTTTCGTCCCTGATTCCGGGCCCCGCTTTAGCGGCCCCACTGCGCCGGGTGACAAACCAAGGCACGGCGCAAAAATTTGCCGGCCCACGCAAACCTGCGGCCGGCACCCTGACGCGAGCCTTGAGATCGGTATTGAGCGCGCCGCCGCGCCCACCCACCTTCGGTGGCATGGGGCCAAAGCGCATCATCATCGTGGGCGGCGGGGCGGCGGGATTCTTCGCGGCCATCGCCAGCGCCGAGGCCGACCCGGCGGCAGAGGTCACCTTATACGAGGCGACGGCACACCCACTCGCCAAGGTGCGCATTTCCGGCGGCGGTCGGTGCAACGTCACCCACGCCTGCTTCGAACCGGCGGAGCTGGTGAAAAATTACCCGCGGGGCGGGCGCGAACTGCTTGGGCCGCTCACGCGCTTCGGCCCGCACGACACCGTCGCGTGGTTTGCCACACGCGGGGTCGAACTGAAGACCGAGCGCGACGGGCGGATGTTTCCCGTGACGGACGACTCGGCCACCATCGTCGCCTGCCTGAGGGAGGCCGCACAGAGCGCGGGCGTGAAACTCGTCACGAACATGGGAGTGCGAAAAGCGGAACGCGTGTCGCGCCCGGGCGGCCCGCCAGATTTCTGGCTAACCCTGACCGACGGCTCAGGCCTGCGTTGCGACCGGCTGCTGCTGGCGACCGGCGGCAACAAATCCTCGGTCGGCCTCACCATCGCCGAGGCACTCGGGCACACGATCGAGCCGCCCGTGCCGTCGCTATTCACGTTTCACTGCGACGATGCCCGGCTCGTCGGGCTGTCGGGGGTGTCGGTTGAAAACGCGGCCACCGCCGTGCGCGGCACGAAGCTCCGCGCGAGCGGCCCGCTGCTCGTGACCCACTGGGGGCTGAGCGGCCCGGCGATCCTGAAACTTTCGGCGTGGGGCGCCCGCGAGCTGCACGCCGCCGGCTACCAATTTACGCTCGCCCTCAACTGGGTCGCGCCGCACCTGCCCGCCCAGGTGCGCGCCCGGCTCGCCGCCGAGCGGACGGCACACGCGCGGCGGCAGGTGGCGACGGCCAACCCGTTCGGCCTGCCCGCCCGGCTGTGGGAGCGGTTGGTGGCCGCGGCGGGGCTTGCGCCGGAGGCGCAGTGGGCGGGCGTGAGCAATCCTGCCTTGGCGGGCCTCGCGGCGCAGCTCTCCGAGGGTGAATTTGCCGTGACAGGCAAGAGCATGAACAAGGAGGAGTTTGTCACTTGCGGCGGCGTGCGGCGGCGCGAGGTGGACTTTGCGACGATGGAGAGCCGCGTGTGTCCCGGCGTGCACTTTGCCGGCGAGGTGCTCGACCTCGATGGCGTGACCGGCGGTTTCAACTTCCAGTCCGCATGGACGACCGGCTGGCACGCCGGCCGGGCGATGGCGGAAAGAGCGGCTCCGGTGCGTGGCTGAATTTGTCCGACGGAATATTTCCGTGTCCGACGAATGCCATCCGCCAAGCCAGCCTCAGGGTGGCAGCAGTTCTGCTCCGAATGCCGCCCTCACGCCTCGTCCACAAACACCACCACAGCCGTCGCGTTGTCGTTGCCGCCGCGTTCCAAGGCGAGCGCGATAATCGTCGGCAAAATTTCCTCCGGCGTGCCGTCGCGCCCGAGCAGCCCGGCCAGTTCGGCATCGGACATCATGCGCGTGATCCCGTCGGTCGCGAAGATCCAGCGGTCGCCGGCAGCCAGCGCGTGCTCGGCAAGATCGGTCTCCAGCGGCGAGGGCTGGCCGACGCAGCGGGTGAGCGTGTGACCGCTCTGCGGGTGCAGCAACAGGTAGTCGCCGGGCGTGTTGCGCTTCCGCGCCTCGACTTCGACGGTATGGTCCTCGGTGAGCTGAGAAAATTTCCCGTTGCGCAACAGGTAGGCGCGCGAGTCACCCACGTGCGCCAGCCGCGCCCGTCCCGCGCGAAACAACCCCAGCGAAACCGTCGTGCCGATGCCAGTCTCGGGGCTGACGAGCGCGCCCAGCCGCTCGACGGCCTTGTTGGCCGCCAGCATGGCCCCGTTCAGGTCGGTCTCGCCGTCGCCAGCCGCCCGCACCACTTGCACGAGTGTCCGCACTGCGCACTCCGACGCCTCGGCTCCGCCGGGCAGGCCGCCCACGCCGTCCGCCACGCCGAAGAGGCCCAGCGCCGGCTGGCAAAGGGCGCTGTCTTGGTTTTGGAGGCGGACCTTGCCGATGTCGGTCAGCGCAGCGGAGCGAAGTTTCATTGGTAAAGCGGTTAGCGTGTGGGCCGGCAAAGCCGCGTGCAAGCCGTCGCTACAAAAAAGGCTGAAATTTTTCCGCGCGGTCGGTGCGCGTCATCCGCGTGTGGCCCTCGCGCGGCAGACAGCCAAGGAACTGCCGCCCATAGGCCTTCTGCGTCACGCGCGAATCGAGGATCGTCACCACCCCACGGTCGCGCGCCGTGCGGATCAGGCGCCCCACGCCCTGCCGAAATTTGATCAGGGCGTCCGGCAGCGTCAGCTCGTTGAATGGATTGCCGCCATTGTCACGGATGCGCTCTGCGCGCGCCTCCAAAATCGGGTGGGTCGGCACCTCGAACGGCAGCCGCGTGATGATCACCTGGGCCAGCGCATCGCCCGGCACGTCAATCCCCGTCCAAAAACTGTCCGTTCCGAACAGCACGCCATTGCCCGCCGCGCGCAACTGTTTCGCCAGCCCCGTGCGCGACACGTCGCGGCCCTGCATGAAAAATGGCCGCCGGGCCTCCGCGTAGGCCGGCTCCAATGTCGCCGCCACCGCCTTCATGTCGGCGTAGCTCGTGAACAGCACCAGAGACCCGCCCGCTGTCCGCCGTGTGCAAAAGCCAATGTAGTCCGCCAGCACGTCGAGCGCGAGCCTCGCCTCCTGCGCTGTGGGCAACGGCACGTCGGTTGCGACAAACACCCGCAGGTTGCGCATAAAATCAAACGGCGACGCCTCCACGGCCGTCCGCGCGTCTTCTGCGCCCACCCGGGCCGCGAACGGCCCGATCTCGCCGCCCGCCGTGAGCGTAGCGCTCGTGAGCACCACCGCCGTCTGCCGTCGCAGCAGGTTTTCGCGCAGCAGCGGGGCCACGTCAATCGGCGCGGCGCGCAGTGTCACGATGGTCTGCCGCCGTCCCCCGCGCTCGACCCAATAGACGGAATTTTTCGCGTCGCTCAGCGCGAGAAACTCCCGCAGGCCCGCCCGGCACGATCCGATGCGGTCGGCCTGCTGCTGGAGCTCATCGCGCTCGCGGCCGTCCTCAAATTTGTCTGCGCGCTTTTTCAGCGCCGCGCGCAGCGCGCCCAGCGGTTCGTCGAGCCACGGCTCGGCCACGCCTTCCTCGCGCACGCGCACGATGGATTGCTTCATCAGCAGCCGCTCCTCCACCGCCGCGAAAAACTGCCGCGCCGCCTCCAGCGCGTCCTCGACCAGCAGCCGGTCCGCCGCGTCGCCGAACTTCGCCAGCATCCCCTTTTTGTTTTTGGGATTGTGGAGATGCCTGAGCATCCGCTCCACACCATAGCTGCTCAGGTGCAGTCCGAAATGATCGGTGGCGACCTCCGGTACCGTGTGCGCCTCGTCCAGCACGACAAAATCGTCGGCAAACAGCACCCCACGCGAGCCCGCTGCGCCGCCCGCGCCCGCGCCGAGCAGCGTGAACAGCAGCGAGTGGTTGACGACCACCACCTGCGCGCCCCGCACCCGCGCCCGCGCGCGCTGGTAAAAGCATTTCTCCCCGTCGCAATGCTTGCGCGCGCAACCCGCCGAGTCCGCGCTGACCAGCTCCCACACCTCAGGCGCGGGTGGCGGCGACAGCTCGTGCCGCAGCCCCTCGCGGCTCGTCGCGGCCCACGCGGCGACGCGTTGCAGCTCGCTGTGCTCCGGCGTGGCGAACAGCTCGTGCTTGTCGCGCAGCGCCGCCGCCAGCCTCGTCGTGCAGAGGTAGTTCGCCTTGCCCACCAGCACCGCCGACTTGAACTTCGCGTAAGGCTCCAGCCCCTGATCCGTGCCGAACACGCGCCGGCACAAGGGCAGGTCCGCCTGCTCCAGTTGCTCCTGCAGCGCGATCGTGTGTGTCGAGACGACGAGCTGC
This sequence comes from uncultured Opitutia bacterium, assembly GCA_903869955.1. Lineage (GTDB taxonomy): Bacteria > Verrucomicrobiota > Verrucomicrobiia > Opitutales > Opitutaceae > CAIYUN01. The sequence goes on along the minus strand of CAIQBC010000199.1, from coordinate 11,092 downwards.
CGCGACTGGTCCACCGCGTGGATGATGCCCGGCAGCAAATACGCAAGCGACTTGCCCACGCCCGTCCCAGCCTCGAACAGCAGCGGCTCGTCGTCGCGCAGCGCCGCCGCGACGGCACGGGCCATTTTCTCCTGCTGCGGCCGGTGCTCCAGCTTGAGTGCGTCAGCCAGCACTCCGCCTTCCGCGAAAATGCGCGCCGCCAGCCGCGGCGCATGCGCGGGCGGCGGTGGGCCAGGGTCGGTGGAGTCCTCGTGCAATCCGATCATTGCTGCTGACCATGGCCGCGCGCCTGCCCCGCCCGCAACCGGCAAAATTGTGGCCAATTTTTTGGATTTCCGCACGCACTATTTGCGCGTGTCCCATTCTCCATACTCAGGGTCAATCGGCTTGCGCCCGCCTCGCAAACCATCTTACCTCCCGCCGCGATGCTGCCGACTTGGACTGAGACGCTTGCCGAATTCCTCCGCTCCGCTCCCGGAGTCGCGGCGGTGCGTCTCGACCCGACGGCACACAAGGTTTCCATCGCCACGCTCGGCACGGTGGACGAGGCCGCGCTCCGGCACCAGCTCGCCGCCACCATCGCCGCCATTGAGGCGCAGCTCGGCGCGTCGGCCGCCGTCCCCGCCGGCTTCACGCTGCGCCGTGACCATGGTGTAACCGAGCTGGCCGGCGAAACGTGTGCCACCGCGCCGAAATTCTGGAAGTGGCGCGAGTTCTCATGGCCCGAACCACCGCCCACCGCTGCCGCGCCCAGCGCGCCAGAGTGGAAACAACTCAGCCTGCTCGCCACCATCTGCGGCGTGGCCGGCCTCGCCGGCTGGATCGTTGGCCGGTTTTCCCTGCTCCCTGCTCTAGTTTCCCTGTTCCTTTTCAGCGTCGCGTTGGTCGCCGGCGGCTGGGACGCGGCGATTGACACCTGGCAAAATCTCCGGGCGCGGAAACTCGACATCCATTTCCTGATGCTCGCCGTAGCCATCGGCGCGGTGTGTGTTGGCGCGTGGGGCGAGGCAGTGTTGTTGCTGTTTCTGTTTTCCGCCTCGGGTGCGATGGAGGAGTTCGCGCTGGATCGCACGCACCGCGAGGTGAGCGCGCTGCTCAAGTCTGCGCCCAAATATGCCACGCTGATGCTGGCCGACGGCGGTGAACGCGAGGTGCCGGTCGAGGAGCTGAGGCTCGGTGACCGTGTGCTCGTGCGGCCGGGCGGCGCGTTTTCCGCCGACGGGCAGGTCGTGAAGGGGAAAAGCGCCAGCGACGAGGCGGCGCTGAGCGGCGAGGCGGTGCCGGTCGAGAAGGGCGTGGGCGACCCGGTTTTCAGCGGCACGATCAACCTCTGGGGCGCGGTCGAGTTCGAGGTGAAGCGGCTGCCGGGCGAGAGCACGCTGCAAAAGATCATCCGGCTTATCCAGACCGCGCAGAAGCTGCGCGCGCCGAGCGAGCGTTTTACGGATAAGTTTGGCGGGGGCTACACGATGGCCGTGCTCGCGGGTTGCGCGGTGATGTTTTTCGTGTGGTGGCTTGGCTTCCGTCTGCCGGCGTTTGCCAACGCGAGCGGTCAGACCTCGGCGTTTTACCGCACGATGACGCTGCTCGTCGTCACGAGCCCGTGCGCGCTGGTGCTTTCAATCCCCTCGGCGATCCTCGCAGCCATCGCGTGGGGCGCGCGGCGCGGCGTGCTGTTTCGCGGCGGCGCGGCGATTGAGAAGCTGGCCGACATTGGCGTGGTCGCGCTCGACAAGACCGGCACGCTCACCACCGGCGAGCTGGCGGTCGTCGGTTATGAGAGTTTCCCGCCGGGTCGCGAGGCCGAGGTCATGGAGCTGGCGTATGCGCTGGAGGCGAAGTCGCAGCATCCGCTCGCACGCGCCATCGTCCGCGACGCGCAGGCGCGCGGGGTGCGCGCGGCGGAACTCGAGGAGTTTCAATCGCTCACGGGCAAGGGCGTGCGCGGACGGGTCGGCGACACGCAGGTGCTGCTGGGCCGACGCGAGCTGCTCGAGCAGGGGCCGCTCGCCGCCTGGGCGAAGGAACTGCCGCCGGCTCCGGCGGAGCTCGCCGAAGTGTGGGTCATCGGCCGCGACATGGTGGGCCGCGTGCTGTTGCGCGACGAGATCCGCAGCGCGTCACGCGGGGTGCTCGCCGCGTTGAAGCAGGCCGGCATCCGCACGGTTATGCTCACCGGCGACCGCCGGCAGGCGGCGGAGGCGGTCGCGCGCGAGCTGGGCCTCGACGAAGTGCGTGCCGGGCTTTCGCCCGAGCAGAAGGTCGCGGCGATCCAAGAGCTGCGCGCGTCGGGGAAAAAAGTGGCGATGATGGGCGACGGCGTGAATGACGCCCCCTGCCTCGCCGCCGCTGACGTGAGCGTGGCGATGGGCGCGCGCGGCAGCGATGCCGCGCTGGAGCAGGCCGAGGTCATCCTGATGCACGACCGCATTGAAAATTTTCTCGCCGCGCTAACCTTGAGCCGCCGCGCCAAGGCAATCATCCGCCAAAACCTCGCCATCTCGCTCGGCGTCGTGGTGCTGATGGCGGTGGCGGCCATTTTCGGCATCGTGCCGCTGGCCATTGGCGTCGCCGCCCATGAAGGCAGCACCGTCGTGGTGTGCCTCAACTCGCTGCGGCTGCTGTTTGGGAAGAACAACTGAGCGCCCGCCATGCGTTTCACCCGCGCCATCGTCTGCCCGCCGGGCGACAATTTTGCGGACGGGCTGACCGCATCGGGCCTGGGGACACCGGATGTCGCGCTCGCTCGCGCGCAGCATGAAAATTATGTGTGCGCGTTGGAGGAATGCGGGCTGGCGGTCACGCGGCTGCCGCCGGACGAGGCGCATCCCGACTCAACATTCGTCGAGGACACGGCCATCGTCACCGCGCGCGGGGCGTTGCTCACGCGACCGGGCGCCGTGAGCCGGCGGGACGAGGTGGCATCGGTGGCGCGCACACTCACGGAATTTTTTCCGCAAATGGAAATTATCCGCGCGCCGGGCACACTGGACGCCGGCGACGTATGCGACGCAGACGGACACTTTTTCATCGGTGTCTCAGAACGCACCAACGAAGCGGGCGCACATCAACTGGCGACTTGGCTGACAGGGCTCGGCTATGAATCGGTCATGGTTGATATCCGCGCGACAGGCGGCCTGCTGCACCTGAAAAGCGGCCTGGCGCATCTCGACGGACGGCGGCTGGCTGCGGTGGAGGTGTTGGCGCGGCATCCGGCGTTGCGCGATTGGGAGGTGCTACGCGTGCCAGCGGGCGAAGACTACGCGGCGAACTGCGTGCGGGTGAACGATGCGGTGCTCGTGCCGACCTGGTTTCCGCAGATGGCGGCGGCATTGCGCAGACTGGGGCTGCGCGTGGTAGAGCTGGAGGTTTCCGAATTTCGCAAGATGGACGGCGGGTTGAGCTGTTTGTCGCTGCGGTGGTGAGCGCACAGGGGCGTTTTGCTTCAGTCCCCGATCCAAACCAAATCTCCTGTGCGCACTTCCTCGAAGAGCTCGATGATGTCGAGGTTACGGAGGAGCACGCACCCCGCGCTGCATGGCTGGCCGATCCTGTCCTCGTGATTCGTGCCGTGCAGGTAGATGTAGCGGCTGTGGGTATCCACGTCGCCGCCCTGGTTCACGCCGGGCTCGAGGCCGCGCAACCAGAGAATCCGCGTCGTGATGAGGTTGGCGCGGTTCTCCTCCTCGTCCAGCTCGCGGAAATGATGGCCGGTCGAAACCCGCCCCTTGAACACCATGCCGGGCGGCTGGCCCGCGCCGATGCGCTCGGCGATCTCGTGCAGGCCGCGCGGCGTGCCGAGGGAGTTTTTCACGTTGGACGGCGGGCGCAGCGAGGTCGAGACGGCATAGCTGCGGACCAGCACCCCGCCGCGGAAAAATTGCAGCGTCTGCGTGCCAAGATGCACGACCAGCACGCGCTCAGCGGGCTTGATTCCGAGGCGGGCACAGGTTTTGTTGGGCAGTTCCAAAGGAGAAATCATCGTGAAAAACAATCGTTACGTTGTCGGTATCGTCGGGGCCACAGGCGCCGTCGGTCAAGAGCTGGTGCGGCTGATGCACGAGCGCAATTTCCCCGTGCACGAGCTGCGGCTCTTCGCCTCAGCGCGTTCGGCGGGCAAGGTGGTGGAGCGCCAAGGCCAGAAGCTCACCATCGCGGAGGCGAAGCCGGGCGCGTTTGCCGGCGTGGACCTTGCGTTTTTCGCTGCCGGCGGCCCGGTGACGCGCGCCCTGGCGGCCGATGCGGTGGCGGCCGGCTGCCTCGTCATTGACAAGAGCTCCGCGCTGCGGATGGACCCGAAGGTGCCGCTGGTCATCCCCGAGATCAACCCGGAGCAACTACGCGCCCACCAAGGCATTATCGCCAACCCGAACTGCTCGACCGCCGTCATGCTCATGGGCCTGTGGCCGCTGCACCAGAAGTTCGGCGTGAGGCGCGTCATCATCTCGACCTACCAGTCGGTTTCCGGCACGGGAGCCGAGGCGGTGCGCGAGCTGGAGGAACAAGTGCAGGCGCACGCCGCCGGCCGGCCAGTCACGCACAAGATTTATCCGTATCAGATCGCGTTCAACTGCATTCCGCAGGTGGACTCGTTCGACGCCACCGGCTACACCGGCGAGGAGACGAAAATGGCGCAGGAGAGCCGCAAAATCATGGGCCTGCCTGACCTCAAGGTATCTGCGACCTGCGTGCGCGTGCCGGTCGTGCGCGCGCACTCGATTTCGGTCAGCGCGGAGTTCGAGCGGCCGGTCAGCGTGGCCGAGGCGCGGGCCGCCGTGGCGGCGTTTCCGGGGGCAGCGCTCGTGGACGAGCCGGCGGAACGGAAGTATCCGACCCCGCTGGATTTCGCCGAAAAGGTGAAGTGCGGCGTGGGCCGGCTGCGCGTGGACACCGCGTTCACCAATGGCCTCTCGTTCTGGGTGAGCGGCGACAACCTCTGGAAAGGTGCCGCGCTGAACGCGATTCAGAACGCCGAACTGATGATCCGCGAAGGTTGGCTGAAGCCGAAGGCCCCTTGAGCAGAGCCCGGGCTTGACCTGCTCCGCCCCCTTCACCAAGCGGCACGCCCCGGCGCAAAACGCTCGACGCCGCGCACTCAGGGGCAAAGCATCGCTACACGTTGCGGGCCTATAGCTCAACGGTCAGAGCAGGGGACTCATAATCCCTTGGTTCTGGGTTCGAATCCCAGTGGGCCCACCATGATAAACAACGAGTTACGTTGTTTTGGCGTTTCGTCGAAAAAGCGTCTGTCCGGTTTCTGTCCGGTTTTAGAGGCTCTGGGCGCGGGGATTGCCCTTGGGCCATATCAGGGGAGATTTTAGATTCTAGGCCAATTTGCGGGCAGGAGAGGGGTCTCCCTGCAAATGGGAACCCAGTCGCCATATCCGGGCATATGCCGGCCACCCCCGGTACCCCTCAACACGCATTGCTCCATCGCAACGCGCCCAAGGGAAGCCAATCATGAAGGCACGCGAAGGCTACAGCTTCATTTCCCGGCGGGCTTTCAAAATCGATGAACTCGAAGATCAAACGAAACAAGCACGGGCACCGAGCTAATCGATGACGTTGCGGCGGCGTTTTCGAGAGTGGGGGAGATTGAGGGGGAGAGGAGTCGTTGGGCGGGCGGGACAACCGAGCGGACGGTGGCGCGGGACTGACAGCCGTTGCGCCCGGCGCACTGGCTGACAGGCGCGCGCCGCCGGGAGCGGGGGCATTACGGGGCGCGTTTGCCGGGCGCGTTGCGCGGCGCGGGCGTGTATTTCGCAGAGTGCGCCTCGTGCTCGTGCCAGTTGGCGGTGTATTTCGCGGCGAGGTCGGCGCTGCGCAGCACCAGGAGGTTCTCGGCGTTGCTGTTCTCGGCGGCAGCGGTGAAATTGAACGAGCCGGTGAGGACGACCGCGCCGTCAATCACCATGACCTTGTTGTGGGCGATGGCGTGCTTGGCATCGAGCAGGACGGTGTCGCCGCCTGCCACCACGACATCAATCATGGTGCCGGTTCCGGTCACGTCGCCGTCATCGAGGATGATGGTGACGACGACGCCGCGTTGGTGCGCGGCAACGAGGGCGGCGGCAATGGGCTTGGACGTGAAGGAATAGGCTTGGACGAGAACGGTCTTCTTCGCCTTCCCCAGCTCGCGGACGACGGCCTCGGTGCAACCTCCGTGCGGGGAGAAATAGACCTCAGCGGCTTGCGGGGCGGGTGGCAGCGGCGGGAGCGGCGCAGTCGTGCCGGTGAGGCAGAGTGCGAGGGAAAGCAAGGCGAGGGCGGCGCGGGAGGGTTTCAAGGGGTCAGGATAGGCCACCCGGCGGCAATCACAAGCGGTGACAACAGGTGGCAATAGCCCCCATAAGGGATCTCTTTGGGGCTCTTTCCTTGTGGGTGGTATCACCCCAAACCCTGTTTTTATGAGCATCGCCAAAATAAAAACGGGTCACACTGAGCGCGCGGCGAGCGGGGCGGGTTACGGGCGGCCTTGGGTTGGCGGGTTGTGGTTGGGATCACGCCAAACCTATTTTCTATGAGCATCGCCAAAAATAAAGGTTGAAAACACCACCTGCGTAAGGGGTGAGTTAGGCCAACCAGATCGGCTGATTGCAACCCAGACAGCTGGAATCACCGGAACGCCATTCCCTACCCCGCCAACCGGCCTAGGAACGAAAATCTCCCGCCGGACGGACCAAGGCAGTCCCCGCGCCCAGAGCCCGTAATACCGGACAGAAACCGGACAGACATATTTTGCGTTCCGCTTGTCAAATCAGATAAGTTATGTAAGTCATTTATTATAATGGTCCCCCCGGCCGGACTCGAACCGGCACGGCCTTACGGCCAAAGGATTTTAAGTCCTTAGCGTCTACCATTCCGCCACAGGGGGCAAACGGGCCGACTCTCGGTGGTGCAGCGGGAACGGTCAATCTCGCGGTGCGCGGCGCAATAGGAGCAAACCCCAGTATGGGGCGAGGCTCTCGTATCGCATGATCCGCGTTCAGCGTGTCGGACCGGGTTGGTCGCCCCCGGGACTCGGCATTTGGGTTGGCAGCCGTTTCGGCCCAAAGTAGCGCAGCACAAAACGGCTTTGCGCCGGCTCGTGGAAAAACAGCACTGCGCCCGGGGGCACGGCCGCGCGGATTTTTTCCACCGGCGGCTCCAAACCGTCCAGCCACAGACAGTAAAGCGCGTCATCTAGCGGATAGACGCGCCGGTCGGTGATGAGAGTGAGCAGGGGGTTCCACGGGAGATAAACCTTGCCCTGATTCTTGCGCGCAAAGGCCAGGTCCTCTTCCAGCCCGCGGTAGGGCGACCAGATGCCGTGGAACGCGGCGGTGTTGATCGCCGCCATGACAACCGCCGCGAGCATCGCCAGCGCAAACACCAGCGCCGGCCGCACCGGCCCCGCACCCGCCGCCGGCCGCGACCAACGGTGCCAGAACAAAATCATCGCCGCCAGCACCAGCCAGGTGACCGAGTGCAGCGAGTTCAGCGCGGCCCCGGCCTTGACCGTGGCGAGCAGGCCAAGCGGCAGGTGGCAGGCCGCCGCCCAGAGCAGCAGCCGCCCGAGTGAGGCCGCCCGACCGGGCAGCGCCACGGCAGCGGGACGCGGCGCACGCTGCCAGTCCCACCACGCCCACAGGAGCAGCGCAAGCCACACCCAGGCGGACAGCGCGACCGCACCCAGATTTTTTGCCGCCAATCCCCAGCCGCCGACAAACGGGGTGCGCGCCGGCACCAGCCAGACGTTGAACAACACCTCCGCCGGGCCGCACACCACCAGCACCGCGAGGGACCCCAGCCCGCCCCAGACCAGCCCCCAAAATAGCAGCGGTCGAATGAGGCGGCGGTGGCCCTCACGCCAGAGCCACAGCAGCATCGCCGGCACCAGCGCGACCGCGAGCAGCTTCGTCCAAAATGCCAGCACCGCCGCCAGCGCCGCCGCGTGCAGCCAGCGTGTGCTGCCGCCGGTCGCCGCGCGATGCAGCGCGATGAGCGCAACTGTGCCCAGCAGCAGGCACACGACATCCACATGGACGAAATAATAGGCCGGATGGGTGACAGCATCGCTCGCCAGCAGCATACCCGCGACGAGCGTCGCCGCCGCCAGCCGCCAGCCGCGCGCCACGTCTGCCGCGCGCAACACAAGCGCGAACGGCGCGAGCAGCGCCGCCACGTTCATCGCCCCGGCGAGCATGAGCGCGAGCGTCGGGTTGTCCGTGAGTGTGACCGGCAAATACCACGCCGGGAACACCGGGCCATAAATCCAGCCGAGCTGGGCCCCCGAGTCGCGCAGCGCATAGAATGGCAGCCCGCGCGCCAGCGCAAAACTCGGCGCGAGCCGTGCCGGATTCCACGGCACGCCCGGCACCGTGCAGAGCGCGCTCCACACGAGGGCCAGCCAGCCGATGCCGGCCAGCACCAGACCCGCGCGAAAAAGCGGGGACGCAGTGGCGGCGGGCTGGGTGGAGGGCGCGAAGGGGGCGGCGGACATGAGGCCTGACGGTTATTAATGTTTCAATGCATGCACATCTACGTTTCCGCCCTCGGGGCCAGCTTCGTCCGGCGCATGCCAGCGCCGCCATGCCCAGCCGGCCACGCCCAGCGCGAGCGCAAGGTTGAGGCCGATGACCAACGCCTGCTCGACGCCGAATACCGCCACCAGCCAGCGATCCGAGCCGGCCAGCCCGCCGTTGAGCGCCACCGCCCACCACGACTTGAACAGCCAGAGCCACAGCGTCAGCACGCATCCGGCGAGCTGCGTGCGGGCAACGGATGCGCCCTTGAGGTCGGCCCCGGCCGCCTGCGCGAGCCAGAGGCCGGCGGGCAGCAGCAGCAGGACGGCGCGGTAGGGGTAGTTGGTGTTGGCGGCCCAACAGAACAGCCAGGCCAGCGCGCCCGCGACGAACCACACCGTCGCCGCGCCCGTGAGCGGCACGGCCGCGAGCAGCACACGTCGCCGGGCCACCGCCCAGCCCACCGCGACCGCTACCACCGGCAGCACGGCGAGCAGCAGCGTGACGCGCAGGTGCGGCAATTTTTCCCACGACTTCCACGCCCATGGCAGCTCGCCCCAGCCGTAGGCGAAAATCGTCTCCGGCCGGGGTGCGATAGCCAGCGCGTGGGTGTAGTCCGCCCGCCAGAGGAGAAACACGAGCCCGCACACACCTGCCGTGCCGCCGAGCCAGGCGAGCACGCGGCGGCGCGGTCCCGCGCACGCAGCGAGCGCAGGCAGCGCGGCGAACGGATAGATTTTCAACGCGGCCGCCAGCCAGAGCAGGCCGGCCCCCCACCCGACCGCGCCAGTGCCGGGCCAGGCCGCCGCGAACCCCACCCGCCGTGGCGCGCGCGCGAGCAGTGCACCGGCGGCAGCGATCAGCACGAAAACCACAAGATCGTTGTTGCCCCGCTCGACGCCGTAGAGCACGGGCGGCGAGAGCAGCAGCAGCAGCGACACGAGCGCCGCACCCGGTCGGCGCGGTGCAAGCACCGCGGCGGCGGCGATAAAAAACGCGCCCACCAGCAGCCAGCCGAGCCAGCGCGCGTCGGTGGTGGTCAGCCCGAGCGGCCCGCTCACGAGCCACCACGGGCCATAGACATGCGGGCGGTGGTACGGGTCGAACAGGTTGGGGGCATACACATCCAGCCCCTTGCTCCATGCCTGCCCAGCGGCGAGAATGGCGACAAGATCGAAGAAGAATGGGGTAAGGTGATCCACGCCCAGCCACGCCCACGCCTCCTCGTGCGTGATGAGCGCGAGCAACGCGAGCAGCCCGCCAGCTACGACGGCGGCCCGCCAGCGCAGGCGTGACCAGAGCGCACTCATGTAGGGGAATTTTTCCGGCGGCCCAGCACGCGCTCGGCAGGGCGGAAATTCTTTGGCGGCATGGCCCAAAGCTCGCAGCGGCAGCGGGAAGGGGCAATCTTGGAAAATGCGGCGGCCGTCTCGCTGGTTTTTCGGACGAAAGCCGGGCGTGTCGCGCATCGGGAACCGCAACTTCCATGCGCCATTCCTCGGGGTCAAAACACGCCTTGCCGGGTGCATGCATCCGGACCAGCATGGTGACGCGTGAAAATCGGCTTCCTCGGCGGCAGTTTTGACCCGGTGCACAACGGCCACCTCGCGGCGGCGGCAGACGCCTGCGACGGAGCGGCGCTGGATCGCATCGTGTTTGTGCCAGCCGCACAGGCCCCGCTCAAACCCGGCCCGCCGGGCGCAACGGTGGAAGACCGGCTGGCGATGCTGCGCGCGGCGGTGGCGGACAACGTGCGTTTCGAGGTGTCGGACTGCGAAGCGCGACGCAGCGGCGTGAGACGCACAATCCTTACGGGGATGGTTTTGCATCTTCAAGAATTAGTAAGGTAGTCACAGGTTTGCTTGGATGAGGACCATTGTCGCAAGGTATTGGGCGATTCCATTGTTTCAGCGGATGTTTGTTGGTGCCGCATGGAGTGTGGCTGGGTCTGGATTGGCTCGACTACTTGCACTTGCGAGTACGGTTGTAGTCGCTAGACTGCTTGGGGTTGCCAATTTTGGTCAATTGGTGATGTTACAAAGTACCTTGGGTATGTTTGGTGTTTTTGCCGGGTTGGGCTTGGGGGTTGTCGCAACCAAGTTTGCCGCAGAACTTAAAGTGCGCGATCCTGTACGTTTAGGGAAAATTCTTAGTTTGGTTCAGCGTACAGCAATTGTTGGGGGTGCGCTAATTGCACTTGCGTTAGCATTAAGCTCTAATGCTATTGCGACACTAATTATTCATATTCCGCATCTTGCATCGCTGATTGCGTTGGCATCCGTGTCAGTTTTTTTCTTGACACTAGATGGCTATAACAATTCCGCATTACTAGGTTTTGAGGCTATAAAGCAAAGCGTGCTAGGAGCTCTTGTTGCGGGCTTGTTGTCCATTCCACTGTCTATTGCACTGACTTGGTCTTACGGACTGCAAGGAGCGGTTATGGGTGTGGTACTGGCGTCCATACTGCAATGTGGCATTAGTCATTGGGTCTTGAGTCAGGTCTTAAAAAAGCACAACATCAAGCACGAATATTTAAGTTTGGGGGAGTGGAAAGTTTTGCGTGACTATGCTCTACCTGCACTGCTTGG
>CAIQBC010000198.1 GCA_903869955.1 uncultured Opitutia bacterium | reverse complement strand
GCCAACTCCCGCGCGCCCCGAGCTTCCCCCCGGCAGGTGAAATGATTTTATGTTCACGACGGCCGGTGCGGCGGCGGGTCACGCTGTGCACCACGGCGGACGCGCTCACGCCCTACCGTGGCCCGGTGCCGTGGGCGGCGTTTGCGCGCCACACCGGCATAGTCGAGCGGCTGGCGGCGGCCTGCCCGGTGACGCGCACCAGCCCCAACGCCAAGCCGATCCACGACATCCTCCACCGTTTCCTGCTCCCCGCGCTGGTGGACGGGCGGCGCTTCGCGCACGTCGAGCGCCTCCGCGAGGATTCGACCATCACCACGCTGTTCGACCTGAGTGGCGTGGTGGGAGACTACACCATCAAGCGGCTCTTTGCGTCCATTGCGGAGCTTGCCGGGGCCGCGTAGGTTGCGCAGGCCGCCGCGCCGCTGTGGCGCGCTGCCCGACCGGTTCATCCTCGACTGGGACTCGACGGTGTAGACCAAATACGGCGAGCAATAAGGCGCCGCGCGCGGCTACAACCCCGCCAAGCCCGGGTGCAAGAGCTTCCAACTGCGCTTTTTAGGTTGAATTTCCCCCGATCAATTCTTTTCCTAAAATAATCCGAGACAAACTATTGACAACTAAACAAACATTAGACATTATTTCGACGTTTCAAGGCTGTTTGTCAGCTAACTGAACATAAAAAACACAGTGAACATTGGAAAGCAAACGCAAGCGTCGCCCGCTGCCGGCTTGAATGCCGGTTCGCAAGCCGAGTCGCTTCGCGGTGGTCGTCCAAGTTCACACCCAACCAAAACAAAACATCCCATCCAAACCATGAAAACCATCCGTATCTTCAGCCTCACGGCCCTCGTCGCCACAGCCGGCTTCTTCGGAGTCGCGCACGCTCAAACCAAGACCGCAAGCAACGACATCGTGGCGGTCGCCTCCGGCGCGGGCAGTTTCAATACCCTCGTCGCCGCAGTGAAAGCTGCCGGTCTCGTCGAGACGTTGCAAGGCCCCGGGCCGTTCACCGTCTTCGCGCCGACCGACGAAGCTTTCGCTAAACTCCCCAAGGGCACCGTGGAAGATTTGCTCAAGCCGGAGAACAAGGCCAAGCTCGTCGCCATCCTCACCTACCACGTCGTGGCGGGCAAAGTCATGGCCGCTGATGTTAAGACGATGATGGCCAAGACTGTGAACGGCCAGTCGCTCGACGTGAAAGTCACCGCCGGCGGCGTCACCGTGGACAACGCCAAGGTCATCAAGACCGACGTGGCCGCCAGCAACGGCGTCATTCACGTCATCGACACCGTCGTGCTGCCGAAATGAACGCTTGTGCCGGGCGGGGAGACTTCCGCTCCCCACCCGGCCTTAGCGGGCGTCTACTGGCCGCTGGATCGCTAACCGCACTGGGTGACAGGCTAAGTCATCCGCGTGGACGGCGGGCTTGATAATGGGGGGATATTTGACAGACGAAAAATTTGACATCAAGTAAGCCATCTTTCCGCTAAGCGTCTCCACCACGGAATTTTCTCCTATCACCTAAATCCCTTGTTGAAAAACCTCAGCCATGTTTAAAAAATTCTCGCTCACCGACAAACTACTTTTCGTCGCCGCATTTCTTTCCCTCATTTTCTCGGAAATTACTTTTTTCCGAGGGCAGAAACAAGAGGCGATCTTTGTTGGGATTTGGGTTCCTTCAATTCTCAGTTTCGGAATCTATTTGAAACTGATCGGCTCCACGAAAAATGACTGACCTAATCCCCTACTTTGCCTCGCTCATCATGGTCATTTTCGGAATCGCTTTCTGGGCGGGCTTACAGGCGATGAAGAAATTGGACAAATGATTCTTCGGTAGCCAACCGCTCGGCCTTCTTCGCTGCCCGCTCCCCAGCGCTCGCCGACCTCGCCTCCTTTTCAGCCTGCCATTCCGCAGGACTCCGCCCGCGCCAGGTGTTCGTCACCGCGTGGCCGTAGAAATTCTTGCCGTTGGCCACAACCTGCAACCGCGGAGCTAAAGATGGCGCCAACACCCCAATCCAAATCGCCCACCGCATCGCCAAGCGCACTGCGGCTGGGGCTTTGCTGCATGTTTGTCAGCGAGCCAATCAAGTTCCGCACCACGACCGCCACGGCAATGTTGCGGCTTACGAAGCGCGAGCGGCTGGCCCGGCTGGCGGAACTCTGCGCCGCCAATGCAGACGCGCTGCTGGCCGCGCTCCGCTACTGCACGGCGAATGGCATCGGCGCGTTCCGGGTGAACAGCCAGATTCTCCCAGTGAAGACGCATCCGACGGCCGGCTACGCGGTGGAGGAGTTGCCTAGAAACAGCGCCATCGTCGCGCGCTACCTGGCGTGTGGTGCATTTGCCCGCGAGCATGGGCTGCGGCTTTCCTTCCATCCCGACCAGTTCGTGGTGTTGAATTCGCCGAATCCACGGACGCTGGAACATTCGCTCGCGGAGCTCGACTATCAGGCCGAGGTCGCCGAATGGATCGGCGCGGATACGATCAACATCCACGGCGGTGGTGCTTATGGCGACAAGCCCTCCGCACTGCACGCGCTGCGCACGAATATTGAGGGCCTGCCGGAGCGGGTGCGTTCGCGGCTGACGCTGGAGAATGATGACAAGGTTTATACGCCGCGCGATTTACTACCGGTCTGCGAGGCGACGCAGACTCCGCTCGTCTATGACGTGCATCATCATCGCTGTCTCGCCGATGGCCTAAGCGTCGAAGAAGCGACGCAGCGCGTGACGGCGACCTGGCGTGGACGCGAGCCGCTATTTCATCTTTCCAGCCCGCTCGCAGGCTGGGACGGTTCGAAGCCTGAGCGTCATCACGACTACATTGCCCCATCGGATTTCCCTGCGGAGTGGAAACGCCGGGCGTTGACCGTCGAGGTCGAAGCCAAGGCAAAGGAACTCGCCGTCTTGAAGCTGCTCGCGGATCTGCGGGCCGCCGGTTAATTGAATGCTTATGTCCACGACGCCGGAAACCCACGCCCACACCCGCCGCGCCTTCGCTCTGGTGTGCTGGCTGTTGCTTTGTT
>CAIQBC010000197.1 GCA_903869955.1 uncultured Opitutia bacterium | reverse complement strand
GATCAAGGTGCAGGAGCAGAGCGTCGAACTCCTCAAGGAGCAGCTCCAGAATGTTCAAAACCGCTTTGACGCCGGCACCGTTTCCAACTTCGAGGTGCTCCGCGCACAGGTCGAGCTCTCCAATGCCCAGCCCCCGCTTATCACCGCGCGCAACGATTACCGCCTCGCCATTGACCAGCTCCGCCAATCATTGGGCTACAACAACAGCACACCTGAGAACCTGAAAAAAATCCCTGAGTTCGACGGCAGCCTCGATATTGTGCCCGTCACTTTTGATCTGCAAAAATCGCTCGACACCGCCCGGGTGCAACGGCCTGAGCTCCAACGCCTCGCCAAAATCGAACAGGCCCGCGATGCGGGAATTCGCAATGCCCAGGCCGGCTACCGGCCCACGGTCGCGCTGGTTGGCGGCTACGAATTTCTTAAGAAGCCCTCTTCCAACAGCTTTGGCGACAGCCTCGACGGCTGGTCCCTCGGGCTGCAGGGCAGCTGGGCCATCTTCGATGGCCGCGCGACCGATGGTCGGGTCGCCCAAGCCCGCTCGCAGCTCGCGCAGGCCAGCCTCACCCGCGCGGAGCAGACGCTCGCCGTCGAAGTGCAGGTCCGTGGTGCGCTCTCCTCGCTGGACGAGGCCCGTGAGCTAGTGGCCGCCGCGCAGCAGGTTGTCGCGCAGGCCGCCGAGGCGTTTCGCCTCGCCACCGCCCGCAACAATGCCGGCACCGCCACGCAGCTCGATGTGCTTACATCCCAGGTCGCGCTCACCGTGGCGCGCAACAACCAGCTTTCAGCCAACTACCGCTACAACGTCGCCCTCGCCACCCTCCGAACCGCACTCGGCGAGGCGGACGCCTACGCGCAGGGGAACTGAGCCGGCGGCCATCTCCGCCAGCCTGGGGTTCTTTGCGCGGCCATTCTCCTCACCGTCCGGGTCGTCTGGCCTGGACGGCCAGACGCACAGCAAGCAGCCACATTTTATTTTCCGCACTTGGCGTCTTTGCGCCTTTGCGTTTAATCCGTTCTTCCATGTCCGCCGTCACCGACCTCATCCCGCACCGCCCGCCGTTTCTGTTCGTGGACGAAATCGTCGCCGAGTCCGCCGACAGCCTCACCGCCCGCCGCGTCTGGCGCGCGGAAGAAGACTTCTATCGCGGACACTATCCCGGCGCGCCGATCACGCCCGGCGTGCTGCTATGCGAGGCGGTGTTTCAGACCGGCGCGCTGTTCCTCGCGCGGCAAGTGCAGGCGGCTGGCGGCCGGCCCACCGACACCGTGCCCCTGCTGGCCAAGATCAGCGACGTGCGTTTCCGCAATCCGGTGTTTCCCGGCGACACGATTGTCATTGAGGTGAAAAAAAAGGAGTCGATGGGCGGCTTTACCATGATGGCCGGGGCAGTCAAAAAGGCCGACAACACGCGCGTGCTCACCGTGGACTTCGCCGTAACATGGAAAGCTCCCACAAACACACCCAAGGCACAGGCATGAACGCAAAAGCCAGAAAGCCAAGACTCGGAGGTTCCCATTCATGGCTTCTTGGTTTCTGAATTAGGACGTCCCCTGATTTCCATGCCCGATTTCCTGCAGCTCACCGGCAAAACCTTTCTTGTCCTTGGCGTCGCCAACCGGAAGAGCGTCGCGTGGCTCATCGCAAAGGCACTGGAGGAGCAGGGTGCGCGCGTTCTCTACAGCGTCCGGTCCGAGGCACGCAAAAAATCGCTCGACGCGCAGCTTGCCGGCCGGGCTGTCTTCGTGTGCGACGTGGAACAGGAGGGCGCGGTGGAACGGCTCGCCACCGAGGTTGCCACGGCGGGAATGACCCCGCTGCACGGCCTCGTCCATTCCCTGGCGTTTGCCAATTACAGCGAAGGCTTCCAGCCATTCCAGGCGACGAAACGGAAGGATTTTTTGCAGGCGACCGCCGTATCGGCATTTTCGCTCGTCGAGCTGGCCCGGGCTTTCAAACCGCATCTCACGCGCCAGGCCTCCGTCGTGACCATCGGCATCTCGTCACTGCTGGTGACGCCTGACAACTACGGTTACATGGGGCCAATCAAGGCCGCGCTGGAATCTGCGTCGCGGTTTCTGGCCAAATCGTTCAGCGCGGACTCGGAGATACGCTTCAACGTCATTGGTAGCGGCCCGCTCAAGACCAGTGCCTCGGCGGGCATTCCCGGCTATCTCGAAAGCTACCTCTACGCGGAGAAAATGACCTTTCGCAAACGTGCCCTCGCGACCGACGAGGTCGCCAGCGTCGCACTGTTTCTCCTCAGCGAACGAAGCAGCGGCGTGAACGGCGCCACACTTGTCGTGGATGCCGGGCTGGGCCTGAACTATTTCGACCAAGAAATCATCCGCCTCGCCATGCGCCCGGAGGCCAAAGCCGGGGCCAAGCGCGAAGACGCGAAGTCACAATGAGGAAAGTGATTTATCCCGCACTACCGGGCGTTTCGATTGGGGCCAGCACGTTCCCCTCAAATGCGGCGTTTGATGGCGCAATGAATCATCTTGTCAGACCTCGCCGCCGTGTAGCTTCGTGCTAACTCCTCATGCTGTTCAAGAACACCTGCATCGAATCCCTGGCCGTCGCATTGCCGGACGCGGTACTTACCTCGGCGGAAATCGAAGCGCGGCTGCGTCCCCTCTACGAGAAACTCAAGCTGCCGGAAGGCCGGCTGGAGCTGATGACCGGCATTCGCGAGCGGAGGGTCTGGCCAGCGGGCACACGCCCTTCCGATGCCAGCGCCGCCGCGGGCCGGGCGGTGCTCGCCAAATCGGAGTTGGGCCCCGAGCAGGTCGAGCTGTTCATCCACGGTGCGGTGTGCCGGGACATGATGGAACCCGCGACAGCGTCGTTCGCCCATCGCAAGATCGGGCTGCCGCCCACGGCCCAAATTTTCGACGTGTCCAACGCCTGCCTTGGTTTTCTCAACTCGCTCACCATCGCGGCGGGACTGATCGAGTCGGGGCAGATCAAGTGCGCGCTGCTCGTCGCCGGTGAGAACGGCGGGCCGCTGGTCGAGCAGACTTTGCAGACGCTGCTGACACGACCGCTTGACCGCAATGGGATCAAACCGTTCTTTGCGAACCTCACCATCGGCTCCGGCGCGGTGGCCGCTGTCGTGTGCCACCGCAATCTGGTGCGCGGCCGGGCGCACCGGCTGCTAGGCGGCGTGGCGCGCGCGGCGACAGCGCACAGCGAGCTTTGCCAGGGCGACACGCACGGCGCGGACTCACTCGCCATGCAGACCGACAGCGAGGCGCTGCTCATCGCGGGCCTTGCGCTCGCAGCGGAGACCTGGCGCGACTTCACCACACTGACTGGCTGGAGCGCCGTGGGGGTGAACCGCGTCATCTGCCACCAAGTCGGCAGCACCCACCGGCGGAAACTTTACGAGACGCTCGGGTTGGAGCTGACAAAGGATTTTTCCACCTTTGAGACGCTAGGCAACACCGGCTCGGTCGCGCTGCCGGCCACGCTGGCCGCCGCCGTGTCGGCGGGCGCAGTGAAGGACGGCGACAAAGTCGCGCTGCTCGGCATCGGCAGCGGCCTCAACTCGCTCATGCTCGCCCTCGAATGGTGACGAACGGCCAAGCTGGGAGCACGGGCGTTCCGTCCGCTTTTTCACCCGATACGGGCGGGGCGCCCGCGCTCACGGGGTGGCTGCGGCCGCTCTATCCGTTCACGCCGCGTTCGTTCACCACCCCAGGCGGCGCGCGGATGAGCTATCTGGACGAAGGAGTGCGCGCAGACGAGGGCGTGCTCATGCTGCACGGCAACCCGACGTGGTCGTTTTACTACCGCGAGCTGGTGCAGGCGGTCGCACCGACGTTACGCTGCATCGTGCCGGACCACATCGGCATGGGCCTCTCGGAGAAGCCACAGGACTATCCTTACACGCTGGCGACGCGTATTGACGATGTGGCGGCGCTCGTCGCATCGCTGGGGCTAAAAAAAATTCACCTCGTCGTCCATGATTGGGGTGGGGCGATTGGCTTTGGCTTGGCGGCGCGGCACCCGGCAATGATCGGGCGCCTAGCCGTCCTCAACACCGCCGCGTTCCCTTCGCCGCACATCCCGGCGCGCATTGCGCTCTGCAAAACGAAGTTTCCCGGCACCCTCCTCGTCCGCGGCCTGAACGGCTTCGCCGGGCCGGCAGCGTGCATGTCCATGCACCGGCGCAAGCTCACCGCCGGGGAACGGCGCGGCTTTCTGCTGCCCTATGACTCGTGGGCCAACCGCGTGGCGGTGGACGCCTTCGTGAAGGATATCCCGCTGGATGCCACCCATCCGAGCTGGTCCGCGCTCGCCGCCGTCGCCTCGGGCTTGGAGCAGCTGCGGGATAATCCGGCGCTGATCGTCTGGGGGGGGAAGGATTTTTGCTTTCACGACTGGTATTTCGCCGAGTGGCAGCGCCGTCTCCCGCACGCGCAGGCCCATTATCTGGCCAGCGCCGGCCACTACGTCCTCGCGGATGCAAACGGCGAGGTGATTCCGCTGCTCACGAATTTCCTGAGAAATCCGTAGCGCACGGATCAAAGCACTCGTCCTGCCTCTCCGCCGGGCCAATTTCGGCGGAGGCCCTTCGGCTCAAGGCCCTGAACGGTCGTAGAGGGCGGCGAGCGCGGCGAGGTAGGGGGCGCTTTCGCGATGGAGTTTGTCCAACTGGGCCGGCGCAAAACGCCATTGCCAGTTGCCGGCGGGCTGGCCGGGGACGTTGAAGCGTGCCCTGCTGTCAAGGCTCAGGTAATCTTGGAGGGGAACGATGGCGATACGGCTCACGCTGGCGTAGGCCGCACGGATAAAATCCCAGCCTGCCTCCGCCCCACCTACGCGGAAGTAGCGGCGGACGTGGTCGCGGGTTTTCTCGGTCGCCGTGCGATACCAGCCAAGCGAGGTGTCGTTGTCGTGCGTACCGGGGTAGATGACACTGTTGGCGCGGAGATGGTGGGGCAGGTAGCTGTTGTCGCTGCCGCCACCAAAGGCGAACTGGAGAATCGCCATCCCGGGGAGGCCAGTGGCGTCACGCAAGATGCGCACGTCGGGTGTGAGTTCGCCGAGATCCTCGGCAATCAGGCGGGCACCGGGCAGGGCGGTCTTGACGGCATGGAAAAAAGCGAGGCCGGGGCCCTTTTTCCACTCACCGGTGCGGGCGGTCTTCGCCTCGGCAGGGATGGACCAGTAGGTGTCGAATGCGCGGAAGTGATCAATGCGCACGATGTCGCAGAAGGCGAAATTCGAGCGGAGGCGGTCGAGCCACCATGCGTAGCTGGCGGTGGTGTGCGCGCGCCAGTCGTAGAGCGGGTTGCCCCAGAGCTGGCCGTCGGCGGAAAAATAATCCGGCGGCACGCCGGCGACGCTGAGCGGGCGGCCGGTTTTTTGGTCGAGTTGGAACAGCTCCGGGTGCGCCCAGGCATCGGCGCTGTCGAGCGCGGCGAAGATCGGAGCGTCGCCGATGAGCTCGATGCCCAGCGCACGGGCCTTGGCACGCACCAGCCGCCACTGGCCGAAAAATAAATACTGAGTGAAAGCGTAGGCCTCGGCACGGTCGGCAACCTCACCCGCAAGCGCACTGGTTTTCGCACGGTAAAAAAAACGTATTTCCTCGGGCCAGGTCTGCCAAGGCTGTCCGTTGCAACGGTCCTTGAGCGCCATGAAGAGACTGTAGGCGTCGAGCCACGGTGCATGTTCGGCGCGAAACGCGGAGAAATCCCCGTATGGCTGGACAGAGCCCTGACATGCCTTGAAGGATTGGTGGGCGTGAAAGAGCACAGGCCACTTGGCGGCGTAAAGTCCGCCGTAGTCCACATGGTCGCGGGGCAAAGCATGCAGCGGCTCGAGGTCGGCGTCGGTGAGCAGACCGGCCATGACGAGTGCGCGCAGATCAATCAGATAGGGGTTGCCGGCAAACGCTGAGAAACACTGGTAGGGAGAATCCCCGTACCCGGTCGGTCCCAGGGGGCACATCTGCCAGTATCGGATGCCAGCGGCGGAGAGAAATGCCAGCCATTGATCCACCGCACCGTCGAGCACGCCTACACCTTGATCGTTGGGGAGGGAGGTGGGGTGGAGCAGGGCTCCGGCGGAACGCGTGGCAAGCCAATTAAAGAGCGCGGGAGAGGAACCGGGGCGCTGAGATGGATTGGTCATTTAAATGTTAGAAAACGGGTTACTGTAATTAGAAACTTATAATTAGACATAATGTTTATTGTGCGTATTATTCGTGCTAACCCAATGCTGAGCTGTTTGATAGGAACGAATCACATGGTTCGTGTGACATGGTAGATTTTTCCGGCGAGGTTCCGGTAAGGGAGTGAGTTTGATCGGATGAGGGATGAGAAGGGAGCAAATGCGATGGCAGGGCTGGGCATAAAGGAAAGTTTAGGGCGGGTGCGTGACGGGGGGCAAGTTTGAGAAGATGGTCAATGCTGCAACCTTTCAATCGGGGCCTGAAGAACGGCAGCACCATTTTACGGATTTTTACAGATTTCATTGGGATTTTTACAGATTTCATTGGGATTTTTCGGGTGAGGTGCAGGATCACCGTTGGCCGGCAGGTGCGGCCCGGCGACATTCGCCGGCCCGGCGGCGGAAAGGCGATCTCCGACAGCGACGCACATCCGATATGAGCAGGGCGGTAAATTTGACCGGAAACTCCCAGGATGCGGGCTTGCACAGACCGGGGGCACGCGAAAGATGCGACGCTCCCACTACAGCCCATGTCTGAAACGCCCGCGCCTTCCCCCGCATCCTTTCTTTCCCGGCCCATGGTCTGGCTCATTGCCTGCCTGCTGCTGGCGGGCTACGGGGGCATGTGCCTCAAAATCGCGCACGACACCTCGCCGACCTTTGACGAGCCGGACCATGTCGCAGTCGGCTATTACACCTTGGTCACGGGTTACCGGCCCTACAACAACATCAACCTGACTTTTACGCAGATGTGGTCGGCGCTGCCATTGCTGCTGGCCAAGACGGCGCCGGAAATAGAGCTGATGCCCGAGGCCAACCCACCCCAGCCCAGCCCATCCGGGGCCAGCGCGCCCGCCGTCAAATACCGGCCCGTCACCGGCGTGGCACGGCTGGTGCGCTGGCTTGTGCCGATCCGGTTGTTTGACCAGGCGCCACATTTTCCCACGACGGCGGAGCAGCAGGCGGGGCAGGCCTCGGGCATCAACTTCGGCCGGATGTTTTATTTCGACCCGCACAACGACACGGAGAAGATCATCTTTTGGAGCCGGGCGATGATCACAGTGCTGGCGGTGGCGCTCGGCGCGGTGCTGTTCCTCTGGTCGCGCCGGCTGTGGGGCGACCTCGCCGGGCTGGTGACGCTGGCGTTCTACTGCCTCAACCCGCAAACCATCGCGCTCGGCTCGTTTGCGACCACGGATATCGCCTCGACGCTGTTCTTCACGCTGGCGGCAGCGGCGGTGTGGCGGCTGCTGCAACGCGTCAGCCTGCCGAACCTCCTGCTCGCGGGCATCGTTGCCGGCGTGCTCGCCGCGACCAAAATCAGCAGCCTATTTCTCCTCCCCGTCGCCGGCCTGATGCTCATCGTGCGGCTGGCCATCCGCCGACCATTGGAATGGAAGCTCCCCTTCCAACCGGCCGTCCCCGGGCCGGCCGGCTGGCTGCCCCGGCTGGCGGTGCTGTCGGCCGCCCTGGCCGGCGCGGTGCTCATCGCCTACGCGACGCTCTGGTCGTTCTACGGTTTTCGCTACGCTGCAACCGACACACCCGTGCCCGAAGCCGTCTGGAAGAGCAGCAACCTCGTGAAAGCCCATGTCGCGCCCGTGCTGATACAATTCAGCCGCGACCACCACCTGTTTCCCGAGGCGTATCTCTATGACCTGCACCAGTTCACGACCACGAGCAGCGTCCGGCGCGCGTTTGTGCTCGGCGAGTATTCGGTGGACGGCTGGTGGTATTTTTTTCCGGTCGCCTGGCTGAGCAAGACGCCGCTGCCGTTCATGCTCGCGCTCGCGGCCGGCGTGGTGCTGCTGTGGCGCGCCCGGCGGGAGCAGGCGGCGGCGCTCTGGTCACTCGTGCCGCTGCTGGCCCTGGGCGCGGTCTATGGCGCGGCGACCATCAGCAGCAACCTCAACATCGGCGCGCGCCACCTGCTGCCGCTCTACCCGCTGCTGTTTTTGCTCGCGGGGTTTGCCACGCGGCTGCCGCTCGCGGCGTGGCGGCGGCCCGTGTGGATCGGCGGCCTGGTCGCCTGGTCGGCGGCCGAGGCGGCGGCGGTGCATCCGCATTACCTCGCCTACTTCAACGAGCTGGCCGGCGGCAGCGCCCACGGCAACCGCATCCTGGTGGACAGCTCCTACGAATGGGGCGAGGGCCTGCCCGACGTGCGACGCTGGCTCGAGGCACGCACGGAACGGCTGAAGGATCAGCCGCCCCTGCCCGTCTATTTCTCTTATTTTGGGTGCGCCGACCTTACGCACTACGGCCTCCGGCCCATCAACAAGCCGGGCGACAGTGGCAACATCCTCCTGCTGCCGTCGTTTTACGACCAGCGCCCGCCGCAAAATTACGACCTCAACCCGGGCACCTATGTCATCAGCGCGACAATGCTGAACGGTCTCTACGGCGCGCACACGATGGGCCCGTGGCGCCCGTCCTACGAGGAAACCTACCAGCGGGCCACGCAGGAGATGCGCCGGCTCCGGGAGGCGATGCGGGATGAGGCCACCTTGAACGCGTTTCTAGAGAAAGAAGGGCGC
The DNA here is from genome assembly GCA_903869955.1 of uncultured Opitutia bacterium. GTDB lineage: Bacteria > Verrucomicrobiota > Verrucomicrobiia > Opitutales > Opitutaceae > CAIYUN01. Next base: position 2,785 of record CAIQBC010000197.1, on the reverse strand, counting down.
GAGCAGATCAAGCTGCAGGCGCAGCAGCAAATCACGGCCGCCGACGACCCCAAGGTCCTGTTGCGCGCCCGGGCCATCGAGCTCGCCAAAACCGCCTACGAGCAGGCAAATAAAACCGACGAGGTCGCCAAAAATTTCCCGCTCCCCCCGGCGCGGGACGATTTTTACGAGCAGGAGGGCCGCAAGCTGATCAAGCAGCAGGCGCAGCAGCAGATCGCCGCAGCCGACCACACCCCCCTCGCACGCGACCAGGCCATCCAGATTGCCCGCAGCGCCTACGAGCAGGCGAAAAAGACCGACGAGGTCGCCAAAAGCTATCCCCTGCCGTTGGATCGGGACAATTTTTTTGAGCGGGAGGGGCAAAAACTTGTCGAACAGCAGCTCCAGCAGCAATTCATTGTCTATGCGCGCAACAACTGGCTCCAAACGATCAGCCTCCACGACCAACTGCGCTTCAGCCGTTTGTGCGCCTACCTGCGTGCGCGCGAGCCGGAAGCGCGCATCGGCTACGGTTTCCTCGTGTTTGAGCTCAAGCGCGAAGAACTGGACGCGGCGCTGTCCGGCCCGCCCGCCGAGCTGAAGCGGGACTATTTCGTGAAGGGCACCGAGAACCGGACCGAGGCGGAGATTGATTTCATCCGGTGAGGAAGCCGGCGCTCAACGGCCGAGCAGCCCGTTCAACAGGCCGCCCGCGCCCTTGAGGATCTCGCCCGCACCGTTGAGGGCACCGGGCAGCACGTCGTCGGTCAGCACCTTCGCGCCCGTGGTGATCACACGCGCGGCCAGCCAGCGGTAGAGCACGCCCGTGCCCGGTGAGCGCAGGGTGCCGCCCAGCTCCGGCAGCTCCGCCGCCAAGGGCAGGTAGCCAAGCTCGTCGGGCTTAGACCCCAGCAGGCCCGCACCCTGCATCACGCTGCGCAGCGGGCCGCCGGCCGCGACCTGGAGCTGCAAGGAAAGCGGCTTGTCGAGCAGCTCCGCCCACGCCGCGCCGCGCACCTGGCCATGCCCGGCGAGCCGCACCTGGGGCGAGATGAGCGTGAGTTCATCGAGGACGAGGTCGCGCGCAGCGCTCCGGGAAAGCGTAAGATTGAGCTGGTCGTAGCGGATCTCGCGGAGCAAATCGGAAATCTGCGTGACCACGCCGGCCGCGCTCGCGCCCGTGCGGCCATTGGTCACGACCCCGACCACGGTGCCGACTACGGACGCCCCGGCGCTCGCAGCGGTTTGGACGAGGCCGGATTTGTCCTCCGTCGCCGCCAGCAAACGGGTGATACCCCCCTTGCTGGTGAGGCGGACCTGGCCCTGCAGGCCGTCGGTCAGCGTGGCCAGAGACGCCGCACGGCCGGTGAGCCGGGCCGCGAGATTCACCCGGGCCTCCAGCACCGAAATTTTCAGCGGCGCGGTGTCAAAGTTATCCAGTTTGGCGTCGGCCGTGAGCGCGTAGGGCTCCACCCCACCGGGCGTGTGGGTCACGCCCCCCGTAAGGGTCAACGGCGCGCCGGCCCCCAGCGTGCCGTGCGTGTCGAGCGCCACGCCGCCGGCGGCGAGCGTGAGCGTGCCAGCGAGGCTGCTCGGCCAGCCCGGTGCGAAGACGACCTGTTTGAACGCATACTTCACTGTGCCGCTCAGGCCCGCCCAGGGCGGCCCCGCCGAGGGCGGAGCGTTTTGCGGTGCCAGTGCGGCAAAGGCCAGCAGGTCCCCGACGTAAAGCGCGTCGCCCGTCGCCTGCGCATCAATCAGCCAGCCTGCTTTCGTCGGCGTGAAAGTGCCGCCGAGCGTGAGGTCGGATTTTTGCCCCCCCTTGGTGACGGTGACGGGCACGCTGGCCGTGATGCGCCCGTCCGCGCCGAAATCGGCCCGCGCGTCGAGCGTCGCGTCGGGCAGCGGTTCCGCTGCGGCTGCCGTGGTCAGGCCGGCAAGGTTCAGCCGGAGCGCGAGCTCCTTTTTCCCGCCCAGGCTGGCGGCGACATCGCCGGTCGCGGTGCCGCCGGTGGCGGAAAGGCCCGAGGCGGCCACAGGCGACATGTTTTTGATGTCCGCCAGCGCCACCTCATACCCCGCCGCGAGTTTCAGCGGCTGGCTGACGCCCGCGGTCTGCTCCAGCCGGAGGTGGGACAGGCGCAGCGGTGCGGCGCCGGCACGCGTGGCCTCGCCCGGCGCCCGCGCGGTAAGCTCAGGGATCTCCACCTGCCAGCCCGCCGGGCCGGAGCCGCCGGTGGCGGTGGCGGCCGTCAGCGTGCCCTGCCAGACCACACCGCCCGCCTGCTCCACCACGCCGGAAAGGGCCAGCCCCTGCACACTCAATGCAAAACCGCCGTCCTGAGCCCGCGCCTGCAATTGCGCCCGCAGTGTGCCCGACGTCAGTTTGACGGCGGGCAAAAAGGGTTGCGCCCAGCTCAAGGGCACGTCCTGCAGGGTCAGGTTGATCAGGTCGGCAGCGGCCGTGGCAGCCTTGGGCGCGTGGGTGCCGGCATCAAATTCAAACGGCTGCAACGCGGTGATGACCACCATCGGGCTGGCTCCGCCCAGCCGCGCGTCGAGCTTCGTCACGCGGAACACATCACCCTGATGGGCCACGTCGAAGTCGGCGGAAAAATCCTGCCGGCCCATGGCGTCCAGTCCCGGCTGGAGCGCTTCCAGTTTGCCCGCCGTGCCGCTCAGTTTGCCAACAGCAGTGAGATCCTTGAAATCGCGGCTGGCCGTCAGCGTCCCCTGCCCTATCACCGTGAACTCGGGCAGGGCGCGGCCCAGCGCGAGCACGAACGGCGCGAGATCGGCGTCGGTG
>CAIQBC010000196.1 GCA_903869955.1 uncultured Opitutia bacterium | reverse complement strand
CTGGGCGACCTCGGTGATGGAGGCGACGGTGGATTTGCGGGAGCCGCGCGTCACACGCTGTTCGATGGCAACGGTGGGCGGGATGCCTGTGAGACGGTCCACGGCGGGGCGGGGCAACTGTTCGACGAACTGTCGCGCGTAGGGCGACATGGACTCCATGAAGCGGCGCTGGCCTTCGGCGAACACGATGTCGAAGGCGAGGGTGGATTTGCCGGAACCAGAGACGCCGGTGACCACAGTGAGCTGGCGGTGCGCGATCGAGAGCGAAAGGTTTTTGAGGTTGTTCTCCCGCGCCCCGATTATAGTCAGTTCTGAGTTTTGGTTTTTGGGCCTGGAGTTGTAGTCGGTGGAGTCCTCTGCGGCAGCCAGCCCAAAATTCGGAACATGATACTTTAAACCGGATTTTTTTTCTAGCACGGCTAGAAGAAAAGGCGAGGTGGCGGTTTCAGTGACGGCGACGAGCTCGGGCGGACCTTCGGCGACGATGCGACCGCCGTTTGCGCCGGCATCGGGGCCAATCTCGAGGAGCCAGTCGGCAGATTTCAAGACATCGAGGTTGTGCTCGATGACGACGACGCTGTGACCGCGGTCAACGAGGGCCTGAAGGACGGCGAGCAGGCGTTTTACGTCATGGCAGTGAAGGCCGGTGGTGGGCTCGTCCAGCAGGATCAGGGCTCCTGCCGGACGGGCCGGCGAGAGTTCAGGATTTTGGGCTTTGTGTTTTGGATCGGAAGCGAGTTTTTCGTGAGATAACTCAGAATCTGGAACCCCAAACTCGGAACCTTGGGTGCCGAAGGCCCCCAAGTAGCGGACGAGCTTGAGACGCTGGGATTCGCCGCCACTGAGCGTGTTCAGCGGCTGGCCGAGCGTGAGGTAGCCGAGGCCCACAGAGTCGAGCGAGGCGAGGCGTTGCTGAATTTTGGGATGCGCAGCAAAGAGCGGGAGCGCGTCGGTGACGCTTGTCGCGAGGAGATCGGCGACAGAGCGGCCGTTCCACTTGATGGCGAGCACCTCGGGCTTGAATCGCTGCGACTCGCAAACCGGACACGGCACAAACACGTCGGAAAGAAACTGCATCTCGACGCGTTCGTAGCCGAGGCCTTGGCAGTGGGCGCAGCGGCCATCGCCGGAGTTGAACGAGAAACTGGAGGCGCTGAAGCCGGCGGCCTGTGCGGCGGGGGTGGCGGCGAAGAGCTCTCGGATGAGCGCCCAAGCCTCGGTGTAAAGCGCGGGATTCGAGCGCGGGGTGCGCGAGAGCGGGGACTGGTCAACGAGGACAATTTCCCCCAGCATGGTGTCGCCTTGGATGGATCCGATGGTGGCGGCGTCTTCGGTGAGCAGAAGACGTTGGGTGAGCAGCCCTTGGTGGATGACGTGGTCGAGCAGGGTGGATTTGCCGGAGCCGGAAACACCGCTCAGGCAGACGAAACGGTGGAGCGGGAGACGGAAGGAGAGATCGGAGATGTTATGTTTTGAGACATTTTTGAAATGCAGCGATGGGTGGTCGGGCGGGATGGGGCGGCGTGGGGCAGAAATTTCGATGAATTGGCGGCCGGAGAGATAGGCACCGGTGATGCTGGTGGGAGACGCGAGAAGGGCGGGGAGGTTGCCTTGAAACACAATGTGGCCGCCGCGGCTGCCGGGCTCGGGGCCGACCTCAATGACATGGTCGGCGGCACGGATCATGGCCTCGTCGTGCTCGACGACGACGGCGGTGTTGCCGGCGTCGGTCAGTGATCGGATGATCGCGATGAGACGATGAATGTCGCGCGAGTGGAGTCCGACGCTGGGTTCGTCGAGCACAAAGAGCGTGTCGGTGAGCGAGGTGCCGAGGCACGAGGTGAGGTTGACGCGTTGGATCTCGCCGCCGGAGAGGGTCTTCGCCTGGCGGTCGAGCGTGAGGTAGGCGAGGCCGACCTGGTCGAGGTAGCGGAGGCGGGTGAGGATGGAGTCGTGGGCGAGGGACGCGCTGTGCGCGCCTTGGATTTTGGAATTTGGATTTTGGAGCTTGGATTGTGTCAGCAGCGTGAGGAGGTCGCTGACGGGGAGCTGGTAGAGCTCGGGCAGGGTGCGGCCGTGCCATTTCCAGCAGAGCGTCTCGGGCTGGAAGCGCGTGCCGCGGCAGTCGGGGCAGGGGTTGTAGCTGCGAT
>CAIQBC010000195.1 GCA_903869955.1 uncultured Opitutia bacterium | reverse complement strand
TTGGATGAAAAAGAAAAACATCAAGGGCGTTCAGGCGGCCTACTGACCTCGCATCGCCAGCCTCGCGGTGCCATGCCGCGCTGCTGATCGCCACCCGGCAGCCGCCCAGGGAAAATCGGGCGTTTGCCGGCCAAGGGGTTCGTCTGCTGGCGCGGACCGGCCCTCACAGCAAGTCCGCCGCGAGCTCGGCGAGCTTGCTGCGCTCGCCTTTGGTCAGCTTCACATGCGCGGAAAGCGCGTGGCCCTTCATGCGGTTTTGCGCGTACACGAGGCCGTTGCTGCGTGAGTCCACATAGGGGTTGTCAATCTGCGCGGGGTCGCCGAGGAGGATGATCTTCGAGCCCTCGCTGATGCGCGTGATGACGGTCTTCACCTCGTGCGGGGTGAGCTGCTGCGCCTCGTCGAGGATGAAGAAACGCCGCGCGATGGAACGGCCGCGGATAAAGGCGAGCGCCTCGATCTCGACCATGCCGCTGCGGATGAGCCGCTCGTAGGGTTTAAGCGCCGCGCCCCCGCCACCGCTGCCGCCACCGTAGGTGGTGGGCGGATAGGCCGGGGCCACCGGCGCGGAATGGTCGTGGCGGCTTTTCTTGGAAACTTTCTTGGCGGCGAACTGCGGTTCCTTGGGCGGCTTTGAGGGGATGAGCACCTCGAGCGCGTCGAAATAAGGCTGGAGCCACGGTTTCATCTTCTCATCCAGCGTCCCGGGCAGAAAGCCGATGTCCTTGCCGAGCGCGATGACGGGGCGGGAGATGGAGACTCCATCATAGCGTGCATGGTCGTCGTGCAGCTGGTGCAGCGCGCAGGCGATGGAAAGGAGCGTCTTGCCGGTGCCGGCCTTGCCTTGGCAGGTGACGAGCGCGATGCTGTCGTCCAGGAGCGCGTCCATGAGGAACTGCTGCTCAAGGTTGCGTGCGCGGACGGGGATGCCGCCGGGGGCCTTCACGAAGTCGGGGAGGCGCAGCCTGCGCACGACGCCGTCGCCGTAAAAGCGGGCAGGCATCGTCTTGCCCTCGTCGGAGCGGAGCAGGACATAGTCGTTGAGGGCAAGGCCGTGCGCGGCGGCGTCATCAATGTCAAACGCCCCCTCGGAGCAGAAGCGCTGCAGCTCGTAAATGGTGAGCGGAATCTCACGGTAGGCGGCCTCCTCGTCGCCAGCCGGGACTTTGTCGTTGAGGTAATCCTGCGCCTCGAGGCCAAGGGCCCTGGCCTTGAGGGCGACGTTCACATCCTTCGTGACCAGGATGGTCGGTGGCGGGTAGGCGGACTTGACGTAGAGCGCGGCGGCGATGATGCGGTTGTCCTTCTTCGCCAAGTCGGGCAGCACGGCGCGGAGTTTGTGCAACACCGGCGAGCCGGCCAGCGCGGGATCCGCGAGGAGCGGGTTGATGATGACGGAGAGCGTGCCGCCGGTCTCGAGCCTCACGCCCTCGAGCATGGAGCGCGAGTCGGGCAGCAGCTCGGAGAGGATGCGGTGAACCCAGCGGGCGTTGCGGCCGCGCTCCGTGGACTGCTCGCCCTTGATCGCATCGAGCTCCTCCAGCACCTCGACCGGGATGGCAAGGTTGTTCTCCGCGAACTTGAAGATGCTCTGCGGGTCGTGCAGGAGGACGTTGGTGTCCAAGACGTAGGTTTTGACCTTCGTGGTGACCTTGAGCTTGGTTTTGGCGGCAACCGCCGCAACCGGATTTTCCATCGGCATCGTGGTGTGGATGTGCTTGTGGGCAAGCTGTGGATAATTTCCCAATTGTCCAAGCAAAATATGTGGACGCTCCCGCTCGCGCTCAGTGTTTGTCCGTGCCGCCGGTGGCGGCGGATGTGTCGGTTGCACGCGGCGGTTTCGGCCGCGGCGCGGCCCATTGGCGGAGCAGCAGCTCGGCGAGCGAGCGTAGCAGGAGGCGTCCCGGCCCGCCTGGCCCGGCCAGCCCGCGGAACTCCGCCACCACGCCCGCCCGCTCCCGGCAATACGCGGCCAGCTCCTCCGCCACCGCATCTGCCGCCGCATGGTCGTCTGCCGCGCGGGCGGCGAGCCGCGTGACCCTTTCCTGCCAGTGCCGCCGCTCCTCGGGCTGCCGCGCAATATGGTCATGGACGGTCTGTTCCGCGCGGTTGAGGCTCATGCCGCCACCGTGCTCCGCCCGCCGGGAAAAACAACCGCAAAACCCGCGTGCAGACCGGCATTGCATTTGCTGTGGATTTGCTCAACTTTCCCGTCTCCACCAGCCATCACCATGTCTAAATTCAAGGAACAGCTCCCAGCCGTCATCGTCACCGTCCTCCTCATCGGCGGACTCGTCGGCGGCTACGCGTACTACGTCAACTCCACGCTCATCCCCGAGCTTGAACATAAGCGCGAGGCCGCGCTCAAGGAGTTGCGCGACCAGCATACCAAGGAGACCTTGGCTGCCAGCGAGGAGAGCCGCCACCAGATTGACGCCGTCAACAAGCTTCTCACCGACGCTATCCAGAAACGCGAGGCGGACATGTTCCGCACCAGCGAAGAGGTCGCCAAGCTCAACACTGAGCGCATGGACGCCCTCGCCGACGCCATCGCCAAGAAAGTCCAGCCCTTCAATCCGCTGCCCAAGACCCCCGAGGAGGCCGAGCGCGTACAAAACGAGCAGGTAGACAAGGTTTCCTCCCGTCTGACGGAAAAAATCTCGCCCATCCTCGCCCAGATGGCTGGCGACCAGCATCTCACCCGCGATTCCATCGCCGCCTACAGCCAGAAAATCCTCGACCAGCTTAGCGTGGTCCTCACCACTGAGACGGCAAAAAACCAGCAGCTCAACAACAACCTTCAAGGCACGCAGGCCATCGCCCGCGACTCGCTCGCGCTCTCGCACGAGATGACTGCGCTCTACCTCAGCTCCTTCAAGGATCAGGGTGTGCTCACCCGCCTCATCACCCTTCCGGCCAACATCATCAAGGATGCCTCGCAGATGAGCATCATCAACAGTTCTGAGCGGAAGAAAATGGAGGAGGAACTCATCGCCCGGATGAACGACCTCCAAAAGAGGCTCGATACCGTGCAGGCGCAAAACCCGGCCAAGTGAGCGCGGCCGCGCGGCTAGGCCGCATTCTGCTGGCGTCCGGGCAAGGTGATACCCTTGCCCGGGATCATCTCGGGGCGCATACCGTCCCGGCAGGCCGTTTTGTTCGTGTCCATCCGTGGCTGAATTAAAACTCCACAGGCCATGACCACCCGCGCGCCCGTCACCCTCTACATCTACGCGAACTGCGACTCCTGCCGCCGCGCTGTGAAGTGGCTGCGGGCCCATGGGATCACTTTCATCGAGAAGCCTATTCGCGAGACCCCACCCTCCCCCGCCGAGCTGCGCGCGATGCTGCGCCATCAAGGCGGTGCGTTGCGGAAATTATTCAACACTTCGGGTCGTGATTACCGCGCGCTTGGTCTCGGCGAGAAGTTCGCCTCGCTGTCCGAGGCCGATGCCCTCGCGCTGCTCGCGGCCAACGGCAACCTCGTCAAACGCCCCTTCGCCCTCGGCCCGGTCTTCGGCCTCGTCGGCTTCGCCGAGGCCGAGTGGGCGCGGGCGTTCGGAGCGTGAGCCGGCCCGTCGGCGTTATTTTCCAAGAAACTGGCTCGCGGTGGGTCCTCCACTTTGCCAGCTTCGCCCGCACCCCAGCCCCATCCCGCCATGCTCATCGTAGCCCGCCCCGCCCGCGCGCGCCAGCTCGCCGCCACTGCGCGCCGGTTCGTCCTCGCGCCATGCTTGGTTGCCCTCGGGCTGCTCGGCGGAAACCATGCCTGCCTCGCCCAGAGGCTTTCCACCCCGGAGGAGCTGGCAGATTCTTTTGCCAAGGCCGGCGTGCCGGCGGATGTGGATGGCAAGCTCGCCACCGCCGAGACGCTGAGCGGCGCGCGGCCCGTGGGTCTGATAGTGCCGCCCACCCAAGATGACCTGCTCTCGCTCTACGATCAAACGTTGACGAGTCAGATTTTTCGCTCGTTGCGCGGCGAAAAACTTACCCCGGCTCAACTCGCGCGCATCCGGGCGGCGGTGCTGGCCCGGCACTATCCGCTGGAGTCTTTGCGGGCCTTGGCCGGTCTTCTGCGGGAGCAGGATCAGGAGCACTGGCCGGAGATGCTGCTCGCCCTGCTGCAATCGCCACTGCGCGAACCGCAGGCTCCGGACGTATTTCCGCTTTCCGCCATGGACGGCCTTTCCTTGGCCAGCTCCGGCGAAATGCGGCTGGAAGAAATTGCTTCCAAGGATTTCGGCCGGAAGGATCCCGACCCGCGGCTGGTGCCGGCCGCGCGCCATGCGCTGAGGAGTGTCTTCCTCCCCGTTCCCGGCGTCGCAACTTTGCCCGAAACCCTGATCCGGGACAGCGCCATGCGCTATCTTTCCGTCGTGGACACACCGGAGAGCCGGACACTGCTGCTTGAGCTGCTGGACAGCCCATGGCGCAGTGTGGCCGGTGCCGCCGCGACCTTGGCCGGGCAGAGAAGGATGAAAGAGGCGGCGCCGGGCCTGCACCGGCTGGCGGCCTCGCCCTCCCCACAGATCCGAGCCGTCGCCATGGAGGCGTTGCATGCTCTGGGTGAACCCGCACCTGCCTATATTGAACCGCCGGAGACGATGGCCGCTGCCAACAAAATGGGCTCAACCCTCCGCACGCTGGGGCTGACGGACGCCATGATCCTGCACGTGCTAGCCGGAACCTCCGGTGCCATCAGCACAGCCTACCGGCTTTATCCAGGAAAACAACGCCCTGATCCATTTGTTGCGCTCACCGATTCCTGGCGGATCCAGGAACTCGACGCCGCCTCCGTGCGCAAGCGCGCCGCCCAGTATCACGACGGCTACAACCGGGCCATCCAAGAATCGGGCATACACTTCTTACCCTATCACGACATGACCGGCCCTTTCTTGCTCGCAGCGGCCGTAGCGGTCAATGACCCCGTCATCGTGCGACAAGTCTATGCGGATATTTGTGACGAGTTCGAAAGCGATGACGACGCGTTGCAAGCCGGGATCAATTATGTGGCTCGGCCGATTTTCTCCGCCGGCTTGGATGATTTTTTCCTGCTCGATGAGGTCGCGTTGGCACAGGATCTCCGCCGGTTGGAAATGTTCGCTCCCTACGCGCCGCCCGGCAGTGAGCTGGCGCTTTTGGTCAGGAAAGGCCGCAAGCTGGCCACCACCAACGCCCAACGGATCGCCCATCCGCCGCCCACCGGCCCGGAGCCGGCCGAGACGCCGGGGCGCATTGCCCATTGGATCGCCCGGTTGCCGGAAATGCACGGGGCCGCCTACCCCGGCTGGTTGTGGCGTGAGCCGCCCCCGCAATTGTCCTTTTCCAAGGTCGAAGCTGACCAAGGAATTGACGCCCGCGATTTCCTGCGCGGTCTGGGTCGCGCGGCGCTGCCGGCCCTCGTGGAGGCGGTGGGCGACGCCACCCCGACGCGCGTCAAGGATGATCCTAATGGCTCGGCCATGGTCCGCATGGGCGCTGCCTGGCCTGACGCCTCCGTCCCGGCCCGATGGGTCAGCGTTGGCGAGGTGGCACAGGCGATCATCGCCAAGATTTGTGAGGACGCCAGCCTACCCGCACCCGCTTTCCGCATCTCCAACCTCGATCCGCCCTTTCAAACCCGCGAACGTTTCCGCGCGTGGCTGAAGACGCTACCTCCGCCCGCCACGCCGTGAGGCAGCGCGGAAGATTTCCCGGCAAAAGACTTGCCGATTCAAGGTGACGGGATATCTGTCACCCTACCCCTCACCCCTATGAATACCCCCATCGCTACCTTGCTGGGCCGGAAGACCTCGTCCGTGCTCCACGCCCTTCCACCCTCGGCCACCGTTGCCGACGCCGTGCAGCTGATGAACCAATACAAGCTGGGCTCCGTTCTCGTCCTCCACGGCCGCCAGCTCACCGGCATCTTCACCGAACGCGACGTGCTCACGCGCGTCGTCGGGGCGGACCGCGACCCGCGCACCACCCCGCTCGAGAAGGTGATGACCCGCCAGCCCGTGACCGTGCCGCCCACCGCAACTGTGGACGAAGTGATGGAGCTTATCACCGGACGCCGCGTCCGCCGGCTGCCGGTCGTGGACGCCACGGGGGAGGTCATCGGACTGATTTCCATTGGCGACCTGATGCGCTGGCTCGTGGACTCGCACCGCGCCGAGGCCGAACACCTGCGCAACTACATCGGTACGTCAGCCTCGATGTGAGGAGCGGCGCCGGACGACGCGCCACCGGGACGGTTTGTCCCGCCCTTGATTGTCCCCCCGCCGCATCCCGCTCGCAATTCTCACGGCAGCCCGCGAGGCTTGCGGGCAATGGCCGCTCCCGACCCGCACGATCCCTACGCCGCGCTGCGCGTCGCCAACTTCCGCGACTACCTGCTCGCCAGCTTTCTCGGCACCATCGGTCGGCAGGCGGTCACGGCGGCGGCGGCGTGGGAGATTTACCGTTGGACAAACTCCGCGACTGCGCTCGGCCTCGTGGGGCTGGCCAACGTCGTCCCGCTGCTCGCCCTGTCGCTGCCGGCGGGTGCGCTGGCCGACCGCGTGGACCGCCAGCGCATCATCGCGCGCTGCCAGTGGGCGCTCGCCGTCCTCTCCGCCCTGCTGGCGGCGCTCTCGTGCTGGCATGACCGCATCCCCGCGTGGGCGCCGCTGCGCGCGGGCAACACCTTGCTGCGGCACATCGCGGGCATCTTCGAACGCCATGCGGAGCCGGGCGCGCTGCGCTTCGACGAGCCGGCGCTGCCGCTGATGTTTCTCCTGCTGCTCGTCATGGCGGGCGTGCGGGTGCTCGCGTGGCCAGCGCGCTCCTCCATCATTCCGCGCCTGCTACCGCGGGCCGCGCTGGGCAATGCCATCACCTGGAACTCGAGCGCGTTTGAGATCGCGACGATCACCGGGCCGGCGGTGGCCGGGCTGGTCATCGCGTGGCTGACTTATCTGGCGGGCGACGGTTTGGAGCGGGGCTATCCGGCGGTTTATCTGCTCGACGTGGCGCTGGGCGTCACGTCCTGCCTGCTGCTCCGGCAGGTGCGGTGCCTGCCGGTGGCCGGGCCGCCCTCGCCGGCACACCACGTCGGGCAGGACTGGCTGGTGGGGGCAAAATTTATCTGGCGCCGCAAGGTCATCCTCGGCGCGAACACCCTCGACCTGTTTGCCACGTTGCTGGGGGCGGCGACGACGCTGGTACCGGTGTTTGCAAAGGAGATTTTGCACGTCGGCCCGCTGGCGCGCGGTGGCCTGCAGGCTGCGCCCAGCCTCGGGGCCTTCGGCATGGCGATGTGGCTCGCGCACCGGCCGCCGCTGGCGCGGCCGGGCCGGATGATGCTCTGGTCGGTCGCGGGCTTCGGCGTCACGATCCTGATATTCGGCCTGTCCCAGTGGTTTTGGCTGTCGTTCCTCGCGCTGCTGGCCGGCGGCGCATTCGACAACATCAGCGTCGTCGTGCGACAGTCGCTCATCCAGTTGCTCACACCCGATGCGCTGCGCGGGCGCGTGACGGCGGTGAACCAGATTTTCATCGGCACGTCGAACGAAGCGGGAGCGCTGCGCGCCGGGCTGATGGGCGCGCTCGTCGGGCCGGTCAACGCCGTGCTTCTCGGCGGCGCGGGCACGATCGCGGTGGTGCTGCTGGTGGCACGGTCCGTGCCGGGGCTGCGCCGTCTCCCGCCGCTGCACACCCTGCGGCCGGAGTGAGGTGCGGTGATTGGATTTGCACGGACTCAGTCGCGCGAGAGCTCCTCGCTGCGGGCGGTGGCGGCGAGGACCGTCTCCTTGATGAGACCCCGAAAATCGCGCGCGGCCATCCGCTGCAGGCCGGCGTAGGTAGTGCCGTTGGGCGAGGTGACTTGGTTGCGCAGCTCCTCGGGTTCGAGCGGGGATTGCGCCATGAGCTTCGCCGCGCCCAGCACAGTTTCGCGCGCGAGCTGCCACGCGGTCGCGCGCGGGAGGCCGGCGGCCTCGCCGGCGTCGCGCAGCGCGACGGCAAACTCGAAGACGTAGGCGGGGCC
>CAIQBC010000194.1 GCA_903869955.1 uncultured Opitutia bacterium | reverse complement strand
CTCCTCCTCCGCGAGCAGCTCCTTCATGATACCTTGGAAAACCGCCATGTCGCCGTTGCTACGGACGGGCAGCCACAGGTCGGCGATGGGCGTGCCCTTGCCAAACATGACCCCGCCCGCCCGCAGCGGATTTTTCAGGTCCTGCGGATTTTTAAAATAGTGCGTTCCCACCTCGGGCAGCGGGTTGATGCTGACAATCCTGCAGCCGCGCCGCTTGGCGGATTGCAGCGCGGAGAGCATGCGCGGGTGGTTGGTGCCGGGGTTCTGGCCCACCACGAAGATGGCGTCCGCCCGGTCGAAATCGGCCAGCGTGACGCAACCCTTGCCGATTCCGATGGTGGGGTTCAGCGCCGAGCCGCTCGACTCATGGCACATGTTAGAGCAGTCGGGCAGGTTGTTCGTGCCAAAAGTCCGCACGAAAAGCTGGTAGAGAAACGCGGCCTCGTTGCTGGTGCGCCCGGAGGTGTAAAAAGCGGCCTCGTCGGGCGAGGCCAGCCGCTTCAGCTCGGCGGCGATCATCGCAAAAGCCGCGTCCCAAGCGACCGGCTCGTAGTGCGAGGCACCGAGGGGCAGCCACATCGGCTCGGTCAGCCGGCCCTGCTTACCGAGCCAGTGGTCAGACTTCGCCGCGAGCTCCGCCACACTGAACCGGCGGAAAAAATCCGGGGTGATGCGCTTGAGCGTGGCCTCGTCTGCCACCGCCTTCGCCCCGTTCTCACAGAATTCCGCCAGATTGCGGTGATCGTCCGGGTTGGGCCACGCGCAGCTCTGGCAGTCGAAGCCTTTTTTCTGGTTGATCTGGAGCAGCAGCTTCGTCGTCCGCACCACACCCATCTCCTCCACGCCAATCGCCACCGATTTCTGGATCGCCGTGAGCCCGGCCGCCGCCTTGCTGGGTGCACCGATGCGTGTGCCGACGAGCTCGACGGGGGGCTGGGCGGCGGGCAGCGGTTCGTGATTGTCTGGCATCGGGACGGGAACAGGACACATTTCGCCCGGCTTAGGCAAACCCTGTCCGTTGATCAACCCTGACACCAAACTCTCTGCGGGCCGGAAGCACGCGCGCCTGGCGGCGGGCCCGGTCGGAGCCATGAAACCCACGGCCCTCGCGCGCCTCTGGCCGGTGCGCCGGGTGGCGCGCGGCCGCAAGACGGCGCATGTGGCCGACGTGCTCGCCGTCGAAGAGCCCCTGGAACTGCGGGTGCGTGGCCGCGCGGTGGCCGTGGTCATGCGCACGCCGGGGCACGACGCCGAGCTCGCCGCCGGCTTTCTACTGACGGAGGGCGTCGTGCGCTCGGCCGACGACATCTACGACATCCTGCGATGCCGCACGCCGGGCACGGCGACAGAGGCGGGCAATGTGGTCGAGGTCGTGCTGCCCAAGTCGCTGCAGGTGGATCTCGGCCGCCTCACGCGGCACGTCTTCAGTGCGACGAGCTGCGGGCTGTGCGGCAAGGCGACGATCGAGTCGGTACGGCAGCATTTCCCACCGGTGCGCCGCGCGCCGCGCGTGGCGGCCACGGTGCTGCGGGCGCTGCCGGCGCGGCTGGCGGCGGAGCAGCCGACGTTCAAGACGACCGGCGGGCTGCACGCCGCAGGGCTGTTTGACCTCAAGGGAAAACTCCTCGTCGCGCGCGAAGATGTGGGCCGCCACAATGCCGTGGACAAAGTGCTTGGCCACGCGTTGCGCGCTGGCTGGCTGCCGCTGCGCCGCCACATCCTGCTGGTGAGCGGGCGGGTGTCCTTTGAGGTGATGCAAAAGGCGCTGGCTGCGCGCGTGCCGGTGGTCGCAGGCGTCTCCGCGCCGACGAGCCTCGCGGCGGAGTTCGCGCTGGCCAACGGGCAGACGCTCGTGGGCTTCCTCCGCGCCGACCGGTTCAACCTTTACGCCGGCCAGCTGGCGGCAGGGCCGCGTGGCCGGCCGTAGCCCAGAACGCGCCCAAAGTGATCTGCCCCGCGGAAGCGCGCGGGTTGACCGGGCGGGAATTGTTGTTACCTACTGACCCTCCATGCCGCGTCCCGCCGCCAAGCTCAAATCCGCCGCCAAGCCATCCCGCGCCCCGCAGATCGCCACCGTGCGACCACTCACGGGCACGGTGTTTATCACGCGGCAGGTGCATTTCAACTCGGCGCACCGGCTCCACAACCCGATGAAAAATCAGCGGTGGAACGAAGAGAAATATAGCCTCTGCACAAATCCCCACTGGCACGGACATAACTACGTCCTCGAAGTCACCGTGCGCGGCACACCCGACCCGGAAACGGGCTATATCCTCGATCTCGGCGAACTGAAACGCATCCTGCACCGTACCGTCGCTGACCGCTGCGACCATCGCAACCTGAATGAGGAGGTGCCATTCCTGCGCGGCATCATCCCCTCGACCGAGAACCTCGTCATCGCGTTCTGGCACCAAATCGCGCCGCACATCCCGCCGCCGGGCGCGCTGCACTGCGTGCGGCTCTTCGAGACGCCGCGCAATTTCGCCGAATTTTTCGGCCCGGAGCGAACATGACTGCGAACCAAGCCGTTTCTTCAACTGTAGGGGCGCAGACTTGCTG
>CAIQBC010000193.1 GCA_903869955.1 uncultured Opitutia bacterium | reverse complement strand
GGGTCGCAGATTTTGGATTTTGGATTTTGGATTTTGGATTTTCGGCGGCGGGCGCGATGGCAAAAGGCGGCTTGGTGCCGAGCGTCGTCGCGTAGAGCGGATCGTCGAGGATCTCCTGAAAATAGCCGCCCGTGAAATCGTCCAGACGCGAGACTGCAGCCGGGTGGCGCAGCAGTGACTTCGGCGACATGATGACGAGCGGCTTGAGAAACTCGCGCTTCATCTGCCGGCGCAGCGCGTGAAAAAGCTGCGCGGGCGTGGTGAGATTGGCGACCTGGATGTTCCCCTCGGCGCAGAGCTGAAGGAAGCGCTCCAGACGCGCGGACGAGTGCTCGGGGCCCTGGCCCTCGTAGCCGTGCGGCAGGAGGAGGACGATGCCGCTGGTGCGCTGCCACTTCGACTCGCCGGCGGCGAGGAACTGGTCAATGATGACCTGGGCGCCATTGGCGAAGTCGCCAAACTGGGCCTCCCAGATGCAGAGCATCTTCGGATAATCGAGCGAGTAGCCGTAGTCGAAGCCCAGCACGGCGGACTCAGAGAGGAGCGAGTTGTAGACGCAAAAGCGCGCCTGTCCCTCGGAGAGGTGAAGCAACGGAACATGCTTCGCGCGCGTGTCGGCGTCGTAGAGGACGGCATGGCGGTGGCTGAACGTGCCGCGCTCGCAATCCTGACCGCTCAGGCGCACGGGCATCCCCTCGAGGAGCAGCGTGCCAAATGCGAGCGCCTCGCCGAAGCCCCAGTCCACCGGGCCGCCGTCGCGGTGCGCCGCCGCCCGGGCATCGAGGAAGCGTTTGATCTTGGGGTTGGGCTTGAATGTGTCGGGCAGCTTGGTGAGGCCGGCCACCGTTTGGTCAATCAGCTCACGGGACACGGCGGTGGCGACGGGCGTGTGGCGGTAGCCGGGCTGGAAGATGGCGGTGGAGCCGCGAAACGCATCCATGTGCTCGCCGGCGGCGAGCCGCGCGGCCTCGGCGGCCCGGGCCTTGTCGAACGACTCGTCCATCGCCTTCGTGTATTCGACCTTGATCGCCTCGGCCCCGGCGTCGTCCACGGTGTTTTCCGCAACGAGCTGCTGGGTGTAAAAAAAGGAAACCTGCGGGTGGACGGCGATTTTTTTGTAGAGCGTCGGCTGGGTGAAAGCCGGCTCGTCGGCCTCGTTGTGGCCATGCTTGCGGTAGCAATACATGTCCACCACCACGTCGCGCCGGAACTGCACGCGAAACTCCAGCGCGAGTCGCGTGACGTAGCACACCGCCTCGGGGTCGTCGCCGTTCACATGGAAAATGGGCGCCTCGATCATCTTCGCCACGTCGGTGCAGTAGCGTGTGGAGCGGGCGTCCTCGGGCTGGGTCGTGAAGCCGATCTGGTTGTTGATGACAAAATGCACCGTGCCCCCGGTGCGGTAGCCGGGGAGCTGCGAGAAGTTGAGCGTCTCGGCGATCACGCCCTGGCCGGCAAACGCGGCGTCGCCGTGGATGAGAAACGGGCACACGCGGCGGCGCTCGCCGTCCTCACGGATGCGCTGGCGCGCACGGGCCTTGCCCTCGACCACGGGGTTGACAATCTCCAGGTGCGAGGGGTTGGCCGCGAGGCGCACCTCGACCGTGGGGCCGGCCTGCGTGGACAGCACCGCCTCGTAGCCGAGGTGGTATTTCACATCGCCGTCACCGCCGACGGCATGCGGGAGATAATTTTCCGAGAACTGCTCGAAGAGCACATCGAAGGGCTTGCGGAGGATGTTGGTGAGGATGCTGAGGCGGCCGCGGTGCGCCATGCCCATCAGGATCTCCTCGACGCCGAGCTCCGGGCAGTGCTCGATCATCGCGTCAAACGCGGCGATCATGGTCTCGCCGCCTTCCAGCGAGAAACGCTTCTGGCCGACAAACCGCGTGTGGAGAAATTTCTCGAACAGCTCGGCCTTGTGCAGGCGCCGCAGGATGCGGATTTTTTGCTGGCGGGTGAAGGCGGGCTGGTTGTGCGCAGCCTCCATGCGCGCCTGCAGCCAGTCACGCGCGTCCAGGTCCTGCATGTGGAGGTATTCGACGCCGATGCGGCCGGAGTAGGTCTGATTGAGCGCGGTGAGCAGCACCCGCAGCTTCATCTGGCCGCCGCCCTTGAAATTGCCGACGGCAAACGATTCATCGAGGTCCGCCTCGGTCAGGCCGAAATGCGCCGTGGAGAGCCGCGGGTGCGGCGCGGGCGGCTCGCCGAGCGGGTCGAGATGCGCCTGCAGGTGGCCGTGGGCACGGTAGGCGTTGATCAGGCGGAGCACCTGGGCCTGCTTGCTGCTGTCGAGCACCGGCGGGCTGCCGGCAGCGAGGGCACCGGCGAGCGGGGCGCCGTTGCTGCCAAGGGTGAAGCCCTGGAAGAACGCCCGCCAAGTCGGGTCCACGGCGTCGGGATTGTCGAGCCAGGCGGTATAAGCCGACTCGATGACGTCGCTGTTGGCGTGCGCAGGAAGGGAAAGTGAGGACATGGGAAAATGGGCCGGCCCGGCGGCACGGGGCGCACCGCAAACGCGGTTCGCCCGCACAGGCCAAGTCGGGTAAGGCGGCAGTATGAGTCGGGCGGACCCGGACTCAAGTGCGTTTCGGCCTTTGCAGCGGGGCTAAACGGGCGGCGGCGAAAACATAATGGGGCGTAATAACATGCCCGGTGGTATGGCTGGCCGCGCGGCTGGCAGGATGCGGGCCAAGCTCTTCGCTCGCAGAGACAATCCCATTCAAGACAACGGCAGTTTGCCATCTCCTGCGACATCAATCCCGTGGAACAAAGCAGGCTTTTGATCTGTCAGCTTGCCATGGCCAACCTGCTTCGTCCCATGAAACTGCTTGCAACGCTTTCTTTCGTGCTGCTCTTGGCCGGTTGTGTCGGCCCGAATATCGCGAAACAAGCTCACGATCAAGCAGCCTATGATTCCGCCTCGGAGCATGTTTCGCCGGTCGAATTCAAGCAGCAGTATGCGTCGGTGGGAATGGCGCAAAGCGCGCAGCGCGTTGCTTACCTCGGTATGTCTAATCTTAGTCAGCGTGCTTACATCAAGGTCAGTTCGAAGTCCGTGCTCGGCGGAGGCTGGTCGGATCATGTCATCTACGTTGACCTTGCGGAGCTTGACGCTACCTTTCGGGATTCGTTGCCGACGACCCAATTGCAGTCCCTCGAACATTAGTCTTCAGGCAGGGTTTGGCGCGGTAAACCGGCGTGCTAAACGGCTGGCTTCGCGGAAAAATCAGGCCATGCTCGCGTCCCACCCGTGGAAACCCAAATCAAAGACGCCTTGGCCGCGCTCCTCGCGGCGATCAATGCGGCCAACGGCCCGGCCATCACCGACGGCCTGACGCGGCTCGACGGCCTGCTGGCGGCGGCGCCGCGCGGCACGCTGCACCCGCAGCTCGCGCATTTTCTGGAGCGGCGCAGCTACGCGAAGGCGCTCGCGTGGCTCGACGGCCAAAAACAGCAGGCGCACCACGGATGACACAGGTGGGTATGGATCAAGCCCACGGGCGTTTTGGTAGGGACGCCTCTCCGAGGCGTCCGCTGGCGGACGGCTCGGAGAGCCGTCCCTACCGTCGGATAAACCACGTCGCCACCAACCCATGAGTCAGCCCGGCAAAATCCCTACCGACGGTGGCGCGGGCCTCGGGCAGAATCCGTTTGGCGCGCTGAGCGCGGCGGGGCTGCCGGCAACTCCGACCGGCAGGGGCGCAGACTTGCTGCGCCCTTCCGGCGCGGACGTCAAACGGGCGCAGCAAGCCTGTGCCCCGACCGCGAAATCGCCGGAAAAAAACCGCGGGCGCGTGGACATCACGCGTGAGACCGGCGGCCGCGGTGGCAAGACCGTGACGGTCGTGAGCGGCTTCACCGGCATCGGCCTGCCGGAAAAGGAAACGCTCACCAAAAAAATGCGCAATGCGTGCGGCTGCGGCGGCACGGTGAAGGACGGCACCATCGTCATCCAAGGCGACCAGCGTGATACCGTCGCGCGGATCCTGAGCGAGGCGGGCTTCCGTCCGGTGTTCGCGGGCGGGTGAGGAGCGGGGTTTGTGGTTGTCCTTTGGGTGGCTGGGAGGATGCTGGCCGGGCCCTCCCCCGCTCGAATATTCTCCCCATGAAATCGCCCGCCCGCTACCCTCTGCTGCTTGTCCTCTCCTTGCTCGCCGCCCTGATTGCACAGGCCGAGACCGGCTACGATGGCTGGCTGCGCTACGCACCCATCACCGACGCCGCCGTCAAGCGCGGCTATGAGGCCACCCTGCCCGACACGGTTGTCGTCCTCGGCGACTCGCCCATCCTGAAATCTGCGCAGGCCGAGCTGGTGCGCGGCGTGAGCGCAATGCTGGGACGAACGCTCACAGTCGCGACCAAACTGACGGCGAACCAGAGCGCAATTGTGATCGGCAAGTCTGATTTGGTCGGGGCTGCCATGCGTGGCGACACCACTAAATTCACGATAATCACGCCCAATGCTACCGAAGGATTTACCCTGCAAACCTTTCGCGTAAACGGACGTGATCGCATCATTATCAATAGCTTCGACGAGCGCGGCGTGCTCTACGGCGTGTTCGCCTTGCTCCGCAAAATCAGCCTCGGCGAGTCGCTGGCAAACCTGAGCGTACATGAAAGCCCCTCCGCGCCCATCCGCTACCTGAACCACTGGGACAACCCGGCCGGCACCATCGAGCGCGGCTACGCGGGGCGCTCCATTTTTTGGGAGGGCAACCAGATCACGACCGACCTGAAACGCGTGAGCGACTACGGCCGCCTGCTCGCCTCCATTGGCATCAACGGCACCTCCATCAACAACGTCAACGCCGACACCCGGGTCATCACAACTGCCATGCTGCCGGAGATCGCCAAAATCGCCGACGCCCTGCGCCCATGGGGCGTGCGGATGTTTGTCTCCGTCAGCCTGAACAGCCCCGTGGCCGTGGGTGGGCTCGCGACGGCCGACCCGGCGGACGCAGGGGTGATCGCATTTTGGCAGGCCAAGGTGGACGAGATTTACCAATTCATCCCCGACCTCGCCGGCTTCGTGATCAAGGCCGATTCCGAGGGCCAGCCGGGGCCGTCGAAATACGGCCACACGCACGCCGACGCCGCCAATCCCATCGCCAAGGCGCTCAAGCCGCACGACGGCATCGTGTTTTACCGGGGCTTCGTGTACAACAACCAGATTCGGTGGCAGGATCTCAGCCAGGATCGCGCCAAGGCTGCCTACGACAATTTCATCAAGCTCGACGGCACGTT
>CAIQBC010000192.1 GCA_903869955.1 uncultured Opitutia bacterium | reverse complement strand
GTTACGAGATCGTGGCCGACCATGTGCCGGAGGTGGCGTTCAAAGGTCGCGAAGGCCGGGAGCGCCTGCGCGTGCTGCGCCGCGCGCCGTCGGCATCGAGCAATTGAGCCGAAGTGCCAAGGTCGCGACGACCCGCGCAGGTTTCCGGGGCTCGACTTGGCTCCATTCCTGGCCTGAGATATTTATCCATGGCCAATCCTGCCTGCCCAGCCTGCACCCTCGAAGACGTGCTCAGCCATCCCGACAAATGGGAGTGCGCGACGTGCGGTTATGAATGGCCCAAGGAGGCCGCGCCCGAGGCGGCGCGGGTGGTGAAGGACGCGCATGGCAGCGTGCTCGCCGACGGCGACACGGTGATCCTCATCAAGGACCTGAAGCTGCGCGGCGGCTCGGGCGTGCTGAAGGGCGGCACCAAGGTGAAAGGCATCCGCCTCGTGGACGGCGATCACGAGATTGACTGCAAGATCGAGGGCAGCCCGATGGCACTGAAGGCGTGCTTCGTGAAGAAAGCATGAGGCGAGGGGGGTGGGCGCGATCGCGGGCGAGACGATGTCTGATTCTCTGACGTGGCGGGGAGGACACAAAAAATCCGCCAGCGGTGAGCCGGCGGATTGTTGAGGGGAGGCGCCCTTCGCGCTAAGCCGTGGCTTATTTGGCGGTGGCGGGGGCCGCCGGAGCCGCGGGGGCGGCCGGTGCTGCGGGAGCAGCGGGCGTGGCCGGGGTGGCGGCGGTGGCCGGATAGATTGAGACGCTCTTCAGTTTCGCGGGTTCGCGGCCGATGAAGATCAGCTTGTGCGCGCCGGCGGTGAGTTTGAAGGTCTTGGGGTCAAACTCGTCGCTGCCGGCGGAGCCCTCGCCGCGCCAGTTGACGACGCGCTCCACGAACGCGCTCCCGTCCGTCAGCTCGATGTCCCAGATCATCAGCGGGTCTTCCTTTGGCTCCACGTCCACGTTGACGAAGAAGGAATTGTTGTCGTCATCCGGTGCGCTCACGACGGCGTAAATCTCGTAGTTGCCGTCCTTCGGCACGGTGAAATCGAAGACCGCCTTGCCGCCGTCGCTAAGGCCCGTGGTCTCCGGCTGGGAGATGACGCCGTCCTTCAGCGCCATGGGTGCGGTGAGCTTGGCGTCCTTGGTGGCGAGCGTGGCGATGGGCTTGGGCTCTTCGGCGGCGGCTTTGGCTTGCGGTTTGCCGGGAGCGGAGACTGAGGCGATCACCGCAGGAGTGACGGCGGCGGGAGCGGCTGGTGGGGCGGTGGGAGCAGCGGCGGGCGTCGCGGGCTTAGGGGCCTGCGCATAAGCCAGGGAGGCGAGCGAGCAAACGAGCAGGGCGGAGGACAGTATTTTCATAAGGTGACACCCCAATTGAAGGCGCTCGGTGGGCCGTCAACCAGAATAGTTGGGCCACGACGGCGGGATTCGCGGGGGGAGCGGGCCGGCCGAGCCGTTTGGCCGATTTTTCGCTGGTCGCATCTGAACTACCGGGGAATCACGCTGGCAACTTTCAAGCCACCGGCCCGACCCGCTTCCAGTAGACCGAATAGCGCTGATGATGCACCTCGTGCAGCGGTCGAAATACGATCCCGTCCGCCGGGCCGGCGCCTTGGACGGTGAAGGCGTTGGGTGACCCTGGCCGCGGTTTCAGCCAGTCGGCGGGATTGGCCGACGCGCTCACGATGTCCGGCACCGTGACGGCGGGGACTTTCAAGTTGGCGTCCTTGTCAGCCAAGTCTTTCGGCAGGTTGTCGGCGCCGAGTTCGCCGGCGAGCAGCAACGGGCCGTAAAACACCGACACCATCGCCGGCGAATCCTTGGCGTGCTCCAGCCGTAGCGCGGCGGGAAGCGTCAGCGTGATCGTGTCGCCGGCCTGCCATCGGCGGTTCAGCGCGACATAGGTCGAGGCTTTGGCCGCGCCCTCCATCAGCTTACCGTTGAGCTGCACCGTCGCGGGCGCGGCGATCCAGCCCGGAATGCGCAGGTTCAAGGTCGCGGGCGCGGCCCCAGCCTGGACGATGGTGAGCCGGACCGGCTCGCCGCGGGCGGCATCTCCTGCCTGACGCAGCACCAGCCCGGCCGCCTTCCATTCGAGCTGGGAAGGGATGTAGAGATTAACCCAGAGCGCGTTGTCCCGCCGGAAATAGATGCCCTCGCCGTAGCGCGGCGCGTTTTCCAGGCCGGTGCCTGTGCAACAGAAGGTGCCGTCAAGATAGGTGCGGAAGTTTCCGCGCAGCGGCGTGAAGTAGGTCATTGCACCGGTGTCGGGCGCGACGGTTGTGAGCAGGTGGTTGTGGAGCGCGCGCTCGTGGTAGTCGGCGTAGGCGGCGTCGGGCTGCCGCGCGAAGAGGTGCGCGGTCAGCTTCAGCATGTTGTGCGTGTTGCAGCTCTCCGCCGTCGTCGCGGGCAGCTCCTTGCGTCCGTCAATGCAGGCGCCGGTCTCCACGCCGGGCTGGTCGAACCATTCATTGAAGGAATTGCCGCCATTGACGAAGGAGTGGTCGCGCGTGACCAGCCGCCAGAAATTTTCCGCGGCCTTGGCGAGCTGTGGGTCGCCGGTGAGGTTGGCGCAGACCGCAAGGCCGATCGCCTGCGCGATGTGGGTGTTGGCGTGAAGGCCCCCCAGCCGGTCCTCGCCGTTGGCGAGAGGTTCCACGAACCAGCCGCGGTTGAAAATTTTTGCCGTCTCCAGATGCTTGGGGTCGCCGGAAACCGCCGCGAGCCTGGCCAGCACGTCGCTCATCGCGCCAAATTCGTTCTGGGGGTTGCGGCTTTGGTCAGTGCGGAACGCGCGCTCCGTCTCCTCCGGGCTGAGCGCGGCGCAGCGCCGGGCCACGAAATTGCCCAGCTTCACCGCCACGGCGAGCGCCGGCGCGTTGCCGAGGTAATCATGCGCGTCCAGGAGGCCGGCGAGAAGCTTGTGCAACGTGTAGTAGGGCACCCCTATGCCGCCGCTGTTGCCCGGCTTGCCCTCGAGGCGGTCGAACGCGCCGAGGGGAAAGGCTGCGAGGTATCCGTCCAGCCCGAGCGCTTCCTGGCACTTGGCCAGCCCGGCGACCATTTGGTCCGCCTTGTCCCGGAACGACGTATCGCCGGTGGCCGCCGCCATCCGCGACGCGGCCGAAAGGTAATGCCCCGCCATGTGCCCGCGCAGAAACCCGCTTTCCCAGCCCTTGTATCCGGCGGTCACACCCTCGGCCTGGGGGAGTTTGGCCAGCGCCCGGTAGTGAAACAGCAGCCGGTCGGGCTCATAGGCCGCGAGGACCCCGCGGCGGTGCAGCTCCTGCCGGTCGTGATAGGGGCTGCCCGGCAGCAGCCGGACCTCACCCGCGAGAAACGGCTGCAACAATGGGGGCATCGCCGTGGCCGGAACCGGACCAGACGGACCGACGGCGGCACAAAGCGGCCGGGTGCCCACGCGTCCGGCCGCCAGGAGCAGCGCGCCGGAACCGAGGCCTTGGAGCATTTGCCGGCGGGAGATCGTCGGGCCGCTGACGCGGCAAAAACAGGGCGGAGAACCGAAGGAAGCCATTGGTTGGAGGAGGAGGGGATATTCGGGTTCAGGTTTGCGACGTTTCAGCCTCGCCGGGAAAATTGAATCGTGCTCAACGGACGATCAGCGCATCCACGGCCACCGGGCCGGGGCCGCGATTGACAATTTTAACTGTGTGTTTGCCGGAAGTCAGGCCAGCCGCCTGATACACCGTTTGTTGCGGTCGGCGCGGGCCGGTGGTGCCGAGATCCGCCAGCGCGCGGGTCTGGCCGTCAATCTGTACCTCGATTTTGCCGGCGCCCGCTTCCTGCGGCGCGATGATCGAGATACTCGTGCCGGTGAACGAAGTGCTCCAGACATCGCCCGGCGTGTCGCTGGTGGTGAGGTCGTTGTTGAAATCGCCGGTGCCCAGATTGCAGCGGCGCGTCCAGCCGGGATAAGTTGCGCCGGGGTCGTCGTCGTTGATCCAGCCTTTGTCGTGGGTGATGCGGAGGACGCGGCTGCCCGCAGCCAGTTGCTCGTTGGCCATGCCCACCAGCGGTGACACCGGAGCGCTGGGGGTAATGGTCAGCCCCTGCTCGTCCTGCACAAACGCGAGCGCAACCTGGGAGCCGAGCAGCTCGACTTTGGACACTTTGCCTAGCGTCGCCCCGCCGCTGTGCAGTGCCTTGAGCATGACCGGGCCGCCGTTCCAATCCAGCAGCGTGGCATAGACCATGCCCTGATTGCGCGTGTAACAGACGGTGGCGTCGCCGAAGACCTCAAACGGCCGGGACGAGTACACCGCCTCGCCGTTGACCTTCAGCCAGGCCCCGACGTCCTTGCAAATTTGAATCACTTCCGGATCGAGGTCGCCCCGCCCATGCTGGGTCAGGTTGAGCAGCATGGTGCCGTTGCGGGAGACGTTTTGCATCAGCAACCGGACGAGTTCCCCGGCGTTCTTGTAGCGCTGACCGGTCAGGTAGTGCCACTCGGCGATACTGGTTTCGGTCTGGAATGAATAGGCGGTGATCTGCGTTTCGATGTCTCTCTCGGTGCTCTTGACCAGAGAGCGGTCAACATAGGGAAGCAGGTCGGGGCTGTTTTGGAAGCTGTTGTATAGTCCGCCCACGCCTTTGAGGTTGAGCACGACATCCGTTCGGCCCTGATTCCACTGCCAGGACTTGTTGTAATAATTTGCGGCCAGCGGCGGAGCGAGGATGCCGAGCCCCATATGCACGCCCAGGTCCACCTGCGAATCACCGGCGTGCTCGTCGAAGTAGATCACGTCGGGATGATACTTGGTGATGGCATCGTCCACCCGCCACATGAACTGGTTGGCGAAGGGCGAGAGCAGCGGATCGTTTTCCGGGCTGCGCTGCCCCCTCGGCACGGTGTGCGGCGGCCCGTAGAGGTCCACCGGATCCATGCCCTCCCACCATTTGCCTTTTCCGTCGAGGATCGTTTGCAGCGCATCGTAGGGCACGCCCTGCTTCGGACCGTTTCGGTCGCTCGTGTAGCGCACCGGCATGAACTGCCCCCACGTCCGGGCCGGCGAGTCGTGAAACCCGATGCCGAAACGCAGGCCGTGCGCGCGGGCCACTTTTTCCCACGTGCCGACGATGTCCACCTTCGGGCCGACCTGCACCGAATTCCACGGCTGGTAGGTCGAATTCCAGTTGTCGAAATTATCGTGGTGGACGCCCATCGCCATGAAGTAGCGCGCGCCCATTTCGACAAACAGGTCCATCAGTGCGTTGGGGTTCCACCGGTCAATCACCCAGTTGTGGGCGATGTCCTTGTAACCATATTCCGACGGATGGCCGAACGTCGCGACGTGGAACGCATAGACCGGATCGCGCTCCAGATACATCTTGCGCGCATACCAGTCGCCGCGCTCGGGCATGGATTGCGGATCCCAGTGCGCCCAGGCACCGAACTTCGCATCGCGCCACCACTCCGGGACGGTGTAAATCCGGCTCATCGCTTTCCAGTCGGCGGCATACGGTCCTGCCGCCACCGGCAACGGCGGCAGGTTCCAGATATCCGGCGGCAGCCCCAAGTCGCCGTCGCCGACCACGATCCGGTCAAGGTTCACCGCGACATCGCCAGCTGTCAGACTGACGCTCAAAGTGGCCTGCGCCGGAATCGCCACGGCGATGATGGCGTGGAGAAACGAACCGGTCAGCGCCCCTGAGGAATGAACATTCACCTTTCGCGGCGGCTGATCGTTGACCTGGACGCTGAGCGTGCCCGCCACGACCGAGGCGTAGCGGATAGCCAGTTTGCTGGCCGCCGGCAGGCCCGTGAATTTGACCCCCTGGCCAGGCTGGCTCAGGCTGACCAGATAGCCTCCGGAGGCTGCGGCATCGGCCAGTTTGGTGGCCCCGCCAAGTGGTTCGGCGACTTCCGCCTCAGCGAGGTCTTTCACCCCGGCCAGCCGGAATTGCTGGCAGGCGCTGAAAGCCGAGAGCACCATGAAACAGATCAGGGCAAAGCCGGCCCGCGCATGGCCGATGGGTGTTGGTCGTTGGGGTCGCATGGGTTGCCGGGTGACCCAGGGTTGCTGGGCCGCATTATCGGCCGGGACAGGCAATGTCTTCCCGAGCATGGTTCCAATCCAGACCGGGACATCCGGCTTTGACAACCTCCTTTGTTGACCGGGCGACGGCAAACAGCTGGAAGCGGAGATTTTCCCGGGCACCGTAAAGTATATTTTTGAGATTGATTCTTGCGGCGGCCATGACCAAATCACTCCCGCGCTGGCAGTATTTCCTGCCAGTCTGTTTTCCCTCCGTCAACCCCACCCTCCCATGAAACTAATCCCACGCATGTTCTCTGCGGCGGCGCTCGTTGCGCTCGTCGCCTTCACTGCCCAGGCCCAGATCAACAACAATCCCCCCGGCGGCGCTCCCGGCGCCGGCCCCCGGCGCGGCGGCGGCGCCGGTGTCGAGGCCAGCGTTGCGAGCAACAACGCCGTCTCCCCGCAGGTTAATCCCGGCAGCACGATCACCTTCCGCTTGCTGGCCCCGAACGCCAAGAGCGTGCGCGTGTTCTCCGACATGCCCAAGCTCGGCGAGGTCACCGTCCACGGCTCGGCCGGCTATGACATGGTCAAGGACGAAGCCACTGGCATCTGGTCCTACACTACCCCGAAACTCACACCCAGCTACTACCAGTATTGGTTCGTGATGGACGGGCTCACGATGCCCGACCCGCAGAACACTTTCGTCCGCCCCGCTTCCGGCGTCTACAAAAGCATCGTGGCCGTTCCCGGCAAGGAGGCCGAGTTCATGATGTTCCGCGACGTGCCGCACGGCGACCTCACCGAACACCAATATTTGAACCCGGATAACAAGACCGCCCGCCGCGTCGTCATCTACACGCCGCCCGGCTACGGCACGAGCGGCAAGAGCTACCCCGTGATCTACCTGTTGCACGGCGCCAACGACTACGAGCGCGGCTGGACGCAGTCCGGCATGGCGAACACGATCATGGACAATTTGATTGCCGAGGGCAAAGCGGTCCCCGCGATCATCGTGATGCCCTTTGGCCACGACACGACCGGCTCCACCGGCAAGCTGCCCGAGGTGCGCGCGCTAC
>CAIQBC010000191.1 GCA_903869955.1 uncultured Opitutia bacterium | reverse complement strand
TGCTCGGGTCTCCGGTCCTTCATGAGATCAATCTCGGCGATGCGCGGGATGAACAGCCTCAGGATATCAGGATTCACGTCCTCAGGGCGCAGTCGCAGTTCAGCGAACTCATCGGCGAGCTCCGGCGGGTGGATACTGCCAGGCGCGAGCGGCCAGTCAGCACCTTTGGCGACGGGGCGAGGGAAAGCCTCGGTCACACAGACGCCGGTGACGTTTTCCGCCGGGTGTGAGGCGAACCAGCCGAGTACATGCGCGTTCAGGCCGTGCTCGCTGAGGATATTCCAGAGCGCCTTGCATTTCCGCTGCGTGCTGGTGATGGCGGCGAGTCGGCCGGTGACGGGATCGGTAGTGGTGAAGCCGAGGATGCCATGTTGGTCAGCGTATTTGCCGGTGGCGATGCTGTTCCAGAGCATTGGCGAGAGATACGGCGGCAGGCTGGCGAGCGGGCCGGACGCGCCGTGAGCGACGAGGTTGGCGAGCTGCGGCAGCTCGCCCGCGTCCATCAGCGGCGAAGCGATCTTCCAGTCCGCGCCATCCCAACCGACGAGGAGGACGCGTTTGGTTGGCGGATCGGCGGAGCGGATGGTGTGCATGGGGTGCGAGGAAGCCGAGATAGTTTGGGGAAACCAACAAAAAGCCGCCGTCGGGTGACAGCGGCAGGATGCCGTGGTAGGGACGGCTCTCCGACCCGTCCGCGGTCGCCACGGAGTGGTGTCCCTTCGTTCAGGCGGCCATTTTCTGCTGACGGCGTTTTGCGAAGAGGGCAGCGGAGCCGGCGAGCAAGCCGGCCAGCGCAGCAGTTGTTGTCGGTTCCGGAACGGCCGCCGCTCCTGCCCCGGCTAGGATGGATCCGCCAGAGGACTCATAGGCGAAGTCGTATACGGTTAACGTTTTATCAGCATTGTAGGAGATTTGAACCCAACCGAAATTGGCACCACTGTTCAGCTCCAGTCCTAGATAGCCAGTTGTTCCGGGCGTCCAGCTGGAACCTGTGATGTAGTTCCGGTTAAGAAAAGTGTAATCACTCGAGGTGGCAAACGACAGGCCCGGCCCAAGGCTCGGGGAAATCATCGCTCCGGGTGTGAGCAAAGCGGCCCGGGCGTTGCCGTCGGGCAGGATCGCGTCGGCGACAACGCGCTTGAAAGTAGGCTGGTAAGTCGGGGTCCACACATAAGGTGCATCGGAACCATGGAACCCCATGTAGAAGCTGTAGCCGGGCAACCGACGCGCGTCGCCAGGACCCACAAAAATGGCGGTGTCCGTGAGAACCCCGGTTCCGATATAAAAAACGACGCTGCCGGTGCTGTTGATTGTAATGTCGGCCGGATTGGTGTAAATGATGGCGGCGTGCGCCGAGGGTACCACCGCGAGGGCAAACGGCGCAGCCGGAATGACCGTGCGAGCGAGACGCGAGAGCCGGGAGTAGGGAGCGATGGTTTTCACGGGAGGACGGAGGAAGGATAAAAAACTACGTGCAGCAGGGGCCGGGCTCGCCCGCACCGCAAGCGAAATTGTTACACAGCGGGTGACAATCGGGCGACAAGGAGTATGAGTTCGGGGCCAAGGCCGCGCTGGCCGTCGGCAAGGACCACGGCGTCATCCTCGGCGCGCTCAATCTCGAAGAGAACACCTACGACGGGCACACCGTCGAGCCCGCGCTGACCCAGATCGAGCGTGTTGCCGGCTACCGGCCCGAGAAAGCCATCACCGACCGCGGCTACCGTGGCCGCAAGCAGTATGGCTCGACCGAGCTGCTCCTGCCCGACAAGCCTGCCGCCGAAGCCACCGACTACGCCAAGCGCAAGATGCGGACACGCTTCCGTCGCCGTGCGGCCATCGAACCACGCATCGGTCATCTCAAAAGCGACTTCCGGCTCGGCCGCAACTTCCTGCGCGGCGTCCAAGGCGACGCCCTGAACCTGCTGCTCGCCGCCACCGCCGCCAATCTCAGCCTGTGGCTGCGCCGCGCTTCGGCGTGCCTGCACGCGATCCTAGCCCGGCTGGCCTTCCTCCTCGGCTTACGCCCCCTCCCTGCCCGCCCTCTCGCCCAAACGGGTTTTTAAGGGCCGACTAAATTGGCCGCCCTCCGTGCACCGCGAACCTGAGCCACGCGAAAAGACCGCGATCACAGAAACGCTCCGAGGCGAATATTTTCGCCGCGGACTTCTGCCAGTCGGCCGCCGCTTCCAAGGCGAGGCCCGCGGTCATA
>CAIQBC010000190.1 GCA_903869955.1 uncultured Opitutia bacterium | reverse complement strand
CCTTGGCGAGCTTCGCCGCGCGCGCCGCCTGCGCCGGGTCGGCGCCCACCTGCGGCGCGATCAGCGCGGCGAGTTTTTCCAGTCGCGCCACGCGCTGACCCTGGGTGCCGAGCTTCGCGTGGAACACTACGTCGTCGAGCTTCGGCAGGAAATCCTCGAGCTTCTGCTTGAGGTCCTGGTCCCAGAAGAAGCGCGCATCCGAAAGCCTGGCCCGCAGCACCCGCTCATTGCCGGCGACGATCGTGGCACCGCCATCCTCGGCCGCGATGTTGGACACGAACGCGAACCACGGCGCGGCTTTGCCCTCCGGCGTGCGCAAGGCAAAGTAGCGCTGGTTGACGCGCATCGACACCTGCATGACCTCTGGCGGCAGGTCCATGTGCTCGGCGGCGATGCGCCCGAGGAGTGGGACCGGGCGTTCCACGAGGCCCGCAACTTCATCAAGTAGGCCTGGGTCGTCCACGACGGAGCAGCCCTGTGCCGCGGCAAGGGCGGCGACGCCCGACGCGATCGTTTTCCGCCGGTCGGCAGCATCTACCAGGACGTGGCGTTCCGCGAGTTTGGCCTTCCAGTCCTCGACACTGGAGACTTCGAACGCGCCGGGGGCGTGGAAGCGATGGCCCTCGGTCAGGTTGCCGCTGGCGAGGCCGTGGCCATCGTCGGTGCCGTCCGCGAGCGAGAACGGCACGACCGCCCCATCCAGCAGGCAGACGATACGGCGTAGCGGGCGGACCCAGGTGAAGTTGGAACTGCCGCCCCAGCGCATGGATTTCGGCCAGGGGAAGCGGCGCAGCACTGCCGGCACCACCTGCGCGATTGTGCTGTCGGCGGAAACGGCGGCGGCTGCTTTCTCGAGCACCCAAAAATCGCCCTCCTGCCGGAGCTGCTCTTTCGACGCGCCGTGCTTGCGGAGGAACCCCGCCAGCGCCTGCTCCGGCGCATTGGCCCGAGGGCCGCGTTCGGTGGTGCTGACAGCGGCGACGCCAGAGGACACGTCCGCTGCAAGGGCGATACGGCGAGGGCCGAAGAATATGTGTACGTTCGCCGGAGACAGAGCCGCCAGGGCCTCCGTTAGCAGCCGAGCCAGATCTTCCGCCGCCCGCGCTTGCATGCGCGCCGGGATTTCCTCGCTAAACAATTCCAGGAAAAACGCGGGCATACTTAGTCCTTCAACGCGGGTTCGATGTCGGTGTGGATAAAATCGTTGCCCTTGAACAGCAGCGGCTCCCGCTCGTGTCTGGCGACGCCATAGACCATGCAGTCGCCGTAGTTGAGCCGGGCGGGGTGGTGGGGCTTACCAAAAAGCCGCCGGGCGCGCCGGGCTTCGCGGGCATGTTCGACCGTGAAGGGCACGATCTCGATCCCGGACATGCGGATGAAATCGTCGAACCGATCCACGGTATAGGCATCGCCCACGGCATCGACCCGCAATGTCGCCTCGACCCAGGCGGTTGACGGCATATGCCGGGAGCCTGCAGTGGCGATGGCTTGCGCATACCGAGCCGCATCCGGTTCCGCCAATACGATGGCTAGCACCGCCGATGCGTCGATAATCACAATGGCATCCCATTTTCATCGTACATGTCGCTGGTGTCGGAACTGACGGGTCCGCGCAGGTGCGCGCGAATCTCTTTGCCCATAGCGAGCATCTTTTGCACCTGCGTCTCAATGCTCCGTTCGCGTTCCTGCCGCTCCAACTCCACCCGCAGCGCCTTGGTGACGACCGTGGTCAGGCTATCGCCCGTCATCTCCGACAAACGGGAGGCCATGCGATAGGCGTCCTCACTTTTGATGTTCAGCTGCGCACCCATGATGGCACCTTGGTAGAAAATGTGGCGGGGCTGGTAGAAATAACGCTGGCGTGGGTGAAAGTCACGCTGAATCCCCCGCCACCCAAGCCTCGCAACAACCCTTCGCCAATGCCCGCACCCGCCCGATGTAGCTTGCTCGCTCAGTGACGCTGATGACCCCGCGGGCGTCCAGCAGGTTGAACAGATGGCTGGCCTTGATGCATTGATCGTAAGCCGGCAACGCCAAATGCCGTTCCAGCAGGGCCGAGCACTCCTTCTCCGCGTCCGAGAAATGCCGGGACAGCATCGACGTGTCCGCATATTCGAAATTGTGCGCGCTGTATTCTTTCTCGGCCCGCAGGAACACGTCGCCGTAGGTCACGCCCGCGCCGTTGAAGTCGAGGTCGTAGACGTT
>CAIQBC010000189.1 GCA_903869955.1 uncultured Opitutia bacterium | reverse complement strand
ATTACGAGGTGGCGTTTGAGGGCGTGATGACGCGCGACGGCCGCTACCGGCGGTTCATTCATTTTGATTTTGTCTATTCGTCGGCCTGCCCGTGCAGCGCCGAGCTGGCGGAGCATGCGCGCGACACGCGCGGCGCCTATGGCGTGCCGCACTCGCAGCGCAGCAAGGCTCGTATCACGTTGGAGGAGGCCGAGGGCCGGAAAATCTGGATCGAGGACGTGCAGGCGCTGTGCCTCGCCGCGCTCCAGACCGAGACGCAGGTGATGGTGAAACGCGAGGACGAGCAGGCGTTTGCCGAGCTGAACGGGGCGTATCTCAAGTTCGTCGAGGACGCCGCGCGCTTGCTCTACCAGAAGTTCGACGCTGACCAACGCATCGTGGATTTCCGCATCGCGTGCTCCCACCTCGAGTCCCTGCACTCGCACGACGCGGTGAGTGTAATCTGCAAGGGCGTGAAAGGCGGCTTCACGGCGGATTTCATGGATTTCGGATCGCTGGTGTGCTGAAGGCAGGACATCGCGACAGCGCGGAGCGGCAAAAACGCGAAACGCCCGCATGGTTTTCTCGCGCTTCCGTTCCGCCGCATTTCCCCGCTTGGCTTGGATGCCCGTCCGCCTTCCCCTCCCTCATCGTACGGCGGGGCAGACGACTTTTCAGTTGCAGTCGCCCCGGCGTTCCTCCACCAACGGGGCCGTGAGTTTCAAGTCCGTGCTCCTCATGGTCCTGCTGGCTGGCGTGCTCGGCCTGGCCGGCTGGTGGTGGTGGCCCAATCCACCGGCCCAGCCAGCGGCCGACGTACCGGTGCAAGCGAGCTCAGAAGACACCACGGAAGCCAGCGACGCGCTGCCGGGCGGGCCGGGGACCGTTGGAGCGGGGATGGATCCCGCCACGGTGCAAGCGGCACTGCAGGCGCTCGTCCAACTGGAGCAACAGCAGCAGGCCCAGATGGCCGAGGATGCAAGAATTGACCGGACCGTGATGAACAATCTTCGCCAACTGGCGGCGGGCGCCAATGAATATTTTCTTGAGATGGGTTTCAGCTCGGTCGCTTCGGTCGCGCTCGTCGGCACCAATTCCTCGCAGTATGTTAAAACGTTTTACCCGGTGGCAGGGGAGACTTACCCGGCGGTCATATTAATGGCCACGCCCATTCAGGCTTCCGGCGTGGCGGGTGCGCGAGACATCAGCATCAGCCCTTAAGGGGAAGGGATCAGCGGCTTGGCAGATCTCTCCGCTCAGGGATATTCGCGGCGGAGGTTGCTGGGCAGGAGGCCGAGCTCCTCCCGGTATTTGGCGACCGTGCGGCGGTCGATGCTCAGTCCTTTCTCCTTGAGCCGGGCGACAATCTCCTGATCGCTCAGCGGGTGGCTGCGATCCTCGGTGGTGATGAGCGTATGGATGATTTCCTTGACGCTGGTGTTGGAGACCGCCGCGCCGCTTTCGGCCTGATAGCCGGGAGTGAAGAAATACTTGAACTCGAAGAGGCCGTGCGGGGTCTTCAGGTATTTGTTGGCGATGGCGCGGCTGACCGTGGTCTCGTGCACGCCCACGATGTCGGCGATCTGCGCCATGGTGAGCGGATGGAGACGGGAGACGCCGTGCTCGAAGAAATCCTTCTGGGCGACGAGGATCTCGCGGGTGATGCGCTCGATGGTCTGCTGGCGCTGGGCAATGGAATTGATGAGAAACTTGCCCGAGGCGATGCGCTCGCGGAGGTATTCGCCCTCCGGCTTGGTGAGCCGGCCCTTGGCGATAAGGTCACGGTAGGTGGGGTCAATGCGAAGACGGGGGATGTAGTCGCGATTGAGGGAAATTTTCCACTCGTCGCCTTCCTTCTCGACGGAGGCATCGGCGACCACCACACGGTTGCTGTCATCGGCAAAGCGGCGGCCGGGGGCGGGATCGAGGGTCTTGATCTCGTCGAGGGCGGCCTGCACGTCATCGGTGCTGGCACCGGCCCGGCGGGCGAGCTCAGGGATGCGGCGGCGGCGGAGGAGGGCGAAATGGTCGCGCACGATGCGGGCGGCAAGACAGTTGCCCCGGCCCTTGGCCTGAAACTGGAGCAGGAGGCACTCGGCGAGGCTGGCCGCGCCGAGACCCGGGGGCTCAAATGTTTTTAACAGCCGCACGGCCTCCTGCATCGCCTCCAGCGACAGCCCGGACTGGAGCGCAAGGTCGCTCGGGGTCTGCGTGAGGAAACCCCGGTCGTCGAGACTGCCGACCAGATGGCGCATGGCATCGATGATGGCGGGGCTGATGTCGGCCATCTCGGCCTGCCCCATGAGGTGCTCCTGTAGGGAGGTCTCGGAGACGAGGGAGTCGAAGAAGTGCTGGCGCTTCTCGGCGTCCTCGGCGGTATGGGGCTGGTTGCCGCCAGCATTGGTCAGGTGGTCGCGCCAGTCCTGATCAATTTTGCCGAGGATCTCAAATTCCTTGGAGAAATCCATCTCCTCGCGGCTCTCGGGAGTCTCGCTGTCGGGAGACTTGTCGGCGTCTTCGGCGGCGCGCTCCTGGTCGAGGCTGACGCCATCGGCGGACAAGTCCTCGATGAGGGCGGGGTTATTTTGCAGCTCCTCCTGGATGACGGAGCGGAGGTCGAGCGCGGCCACCTGCAAAATTTTCAGGGAGTGGCGAAGCTGGGGCGCGAGGACGAGGGACTGCGTCTGGCGCTGGCGGAGTTCGTGGCTGAAACCGGGACCGCTCATGGCAGGCAGGTGCGCGGCATCAGGCGGTGGCGGGGCCGGGGGTGCCAGGCTCGCGGAAGCCCATGACTTCCTTGAGATAGACGCCGAGTTTTTCGTTGGTAGGGCCGTAGCCGTCGGAGTAGAGGTAAATTTCGAGCGCCGTCATCATTTCGTAGGCGGATTGGTAGCGCTGGTCGCGTTCGCGCTGGAGCGATTTTTGGATGATCGCCTCCAGCTTGGGGTCAATCTGCGGACGCAAGGTGGAAAAAAGCGGGATGGGGAGGCGGAGGATGTTCTCGCGCGAGCCGTCGCGGTCCTCGCCGCGGAAAATGTTGCGGCCCAGCAGCAGCTCGGTGAGCACGATGCCGAGGGGAAAGATGTCGGCCCGGGCGTCGGTTACGCGCTTGTCGGCCTGCTCGGGGGAGAGATACTCGTCCTTGCCGGCGACGACCTGACCCTCCTCGTTGTACATGAGGTCGAGGGCCTTCGCGATGCCGAAATCGGTGAGCTTCACGTCTCCCTCGTAGCCGATCATGATGTTTTTCGGGCCGATGTCGCGGTGGACAATGCCCAGGAGGCGCCCCTCGTTGTCGCGTTTCTGGTGCGCGTAGGTGAGGCCGCGGGCGATGCGCGAGGTGATGAAGGCGGCGAGATCCACCGGCATGGGCTTGTTGAGCGCGCGGTGGCGCTCGAGAAACTGCTCAAGGTTCACGCCGTTCACAAACTCCATCACCATGAAATACTGCCCGCCGATCTGGCCGAGGTGGTAGGTCTGGACGATATTGGTATGGATGAGGTCGGCAACGAGCCGGGCCTCGCCGATGAAATTGCTCTGAAATTCCGGGATGGTGGAGTATTCCTCGCGGATAAGTTTCACCGCAACGACCTTGCGGAAACCGCCCGCGCCCTTCTGGTGCGCCTGATAGACGACCCCCATGCCGCCCTCGGCAATGGTGCGCGTCATCTCGTAATGAAGCTCGTTGAAGATATGTTTGAGTGCGGCCACTCCCAGCAGCAAAAACGCCCGGCCGCACGCTGGCAAGCGGCGAAATTGCCGGCCCGCGAAGGCGGCGCCGTTGACAAGCTGGCCCGCCGCCGCATGGTGCAGGCATGATCACCCTGAGTCCTCGCGCCGCCGACCGCGTGCGCATCATGCAGGCCGAAGCCGCCGCCGGGGCCAAGCGCCTCCGTCTGCTCGTGGACGACGGCGGCTGCTCGGGCCAGCAATACGGCATGGCCTTCGATGAGCCAAAGCCCGGCGACCGCGAGATGGAGAGCGAGGGCGTGCAACTGGTTGTGGACGCCGCCAGCCTCGCGCTGCTCGATGGCGTGAGCATTGATTTTGACGACGGGCTGCACGGCAAGGGGTTTGAGATCAAGAACCCCAACGCCAAAAGCACCTGCGGCTGCGGCAAGTCCTTCAACTGATGGTGGCGGGAAACACCGCGCCGCCCGCCCCACCGGGTGTGGGGCCACGCCGGGGTCGGACCTCAGCGCTGCGCCCTGTGCAAGGCGACAATGCCCAGGGTCATCCGCGTCACGCCGACGTGCGCCAAGCCCGCCCGGGAAATCTCCTCCGCCAGCGCGGTGTGGCCGGGAAACTCGCCGACCGAGCCGCCAAGATACTCGTAGGCCGCGCGGTCGCCTGTCACGCGCCACGCGAGACCTGGCAGCACGCGGCGCAGGTAAAAATAATAAGCGGGCCGGAACCACCGGTACGGCTGCGAGAACTCCAGTACGAACAGCCGCCCGCCCGGCCGCAGCACGCGGCTCATCTCGGCGAAGCTGCGCGCCCGGTCGGCGAAATTGCGCAAGCCAAACGCGACAGTGATCACGTCCATGCTCGCATCGGCCAGCGGCAGTGCCAGGGCGTCGCCCGCGCGGAATTCCACCCGCGCCCGCAGGCCGCAGGCGGCCGCACGTTTTTTTTCGGCCTCGGCCAGCATCGGCGCACAAAAATCCATACCGGTCACGCACGCCTCCGCCGGCAGCGCGCGGGCGAGTGCGAGCGCCACGTCGCCGCTGCCAGTGGCGAGGTCGAGCACGTCGCGCGGCGCGGTGCGGTCCACGGCGGCGACGAGCCGGCGACGCCACCACCGGTCCGTCCCGCCGCTGAGCACGCCGTTCGCCAGGTCGTAGCGACGCGCAATGCGGGAAAACATCGTGCTGACTTGGGCAGGATCGGGCATAGCGGACCCGCACGACACCGCTCGCTGCGGGTACAGTCAAACGTGCGCTGCCCGAAATTTTGCCGTGCGGCCGGCCAAATCATAAAAAATGTGTCAAAAAAATTAATTGTCTAGGGTTTGACCCCTAGGGTGTTGCGCACCGCGCGGGGCGCCGCTGCGTTAAAGATTTGCCATGCGGTATCGTCTAGCCCTAAACCAAAACAACTTAGCCAGCTAGCGAACAAT
Source organism: uncultured Opitutia bacterium (assembly GCA_903869955.1). Classification (GTDB taxonomy): domain Bacteria; phylum Verrucomicrobiota; class Verrucomicrobiia; order Opitutales; family Opitutaceae; genus CAIYUN01. Next base: position 14,317 of record CAIQBC010000189.1, on the reverse strand, counting down.
CCAACCCAAGCCACCCCGCCCCAGGCCGCCCCCGGGATAACCGCCATGACCAACCTAACGAAACGTGAGATCGTCCTCGATATCTATGAAAAGACCGGCTTCCCCCAAAAGGAAGTCGTCGCCACCGTCCAGATGACGCTCGACATCATCATGCACGCGCTGGGCAAGGGCCGCAATGTCGAGCTCCGCAACTTCGGGGTGCTGGAGGTGCAAAAACGCAAGGCCCGCGTCGGCCGCAATCCCAACAAGCCCGAGACCGAGGTCGTCATTCCCGAGCGCGCCGTGGTAAAATTCAAGTCCGGCAAGATCCTCAAGCAGCTCATCAAGAAGATTGATATCGCCAAGCTGTGAGGCGCGGCCTGCGGTCAAACCGCCCGCCACCGCAAAGTATCAAACCGGCCGGCCGTGAGGTCGGCCAAGTTTTTTCCGGACGCCGTCTCCCGTGCGGGCCCGTCCCGTAGCCGGGCCCGCCATCCCGCCTCACCCGCCGCGAAATTTTTCATCGCCGCGCCGCATGCCGTTTCGCAACGTGTTCGCGCCGCACCCATGCCCTCGTTCCAATCTCTGCCCGGCTTCCGCGAATTTTACCCCGACGCCCTCGCGCGCCGGAACCACGTTTTCCGCATCTGGCGGCAGACGGCGCACGCCTTCGGCTTTCAGGAATACGACGCCCCGGTGCTCGAGCCGCTCGACCTCTACAAGGCCAAGTCGGGTGACGAGATCGAGGCGCAGCTTTTCAGCTTTGTGGACAAAGGCGGCCGCGAGGTCGCCCTGCGCCCGGAGATGACGCCGACCGTCTGCCGCCTCGTCGGCGAAAAGGCCGCCACGCTCAAGCGGCCCATCAAATGGTTTAGCATCGCGGAGTTTTTCCGCTACGAACGGATGCAGAAGGGCCGCGGGCGCTGCTTCCACCAGCTCAACGCCGACATCTTCGGCGAGCCCGGCCCCGAGGCCGAGACCGAGCTGGTCGCGCTGCTCATCCAATGTCTCCGCGCCTTCGGCCTCACCGAGCAGGATTTTTATGTGCGCCTGAGCGACCGCAACCTGTGGTTTTACTACTTGGAGGCGCTCGGCCTCGACGAGCCGCGCGCGCGCGCCATGCTCGGCGCGGTGGACAAATTTGAGAAGCTCGGCGACGACGCGTTCAAGGGCTACGTGGAGCAGTTTGGCCCGCCCGACGCCGCGCTCAAGGCCAGGGTGCTCGGGTTTCTTGAAGTCAGGTCCCTCGCCCGGCTGGAGGAAACGCTCGCCCCGGCCGGCAGCGAGAAAATCGCCGCGCGGCTCGCCGATTGGAAAAAGCTCCTCGGCAACCTCGGGGCCATGGGCCTCGCGGACTTCGTGCAGGTGGACCTTGGCGTCGTACGCGGGCTCGCGTATTACACCGGCTTCGTGTTCGAGGCGTTCGACCGGAAGGGCGAGCTGCGCGCCATCGCGGGCGGCGGGCGTTACGACGACCTCGTCGAGAAACTCGGCGGCCCCGCGCTGCCGGCGGCCGGCTTCGCCATCGGCGACATGACCTTTGCGCTGCTGCTGGAGCAGCGCGGCCTCATGCCCGCGCTCGTGAGCGCGCCCGATGTCTATTGCGTGATCGGCGGCGAGGCCGGGCGGCGCGCGGCGTTTGCCGACATCCACGCGCTGCGCGCGGCGGGCTTCGCGACCGAGTATCCGCTGAAGGAGCTGGCGTTCGGCAAGCAGTTCAAGGCCGCCGCCGATTCGGGCGCGCGGCTTGCGCTCATCTACGGTGACGACGAGCTGGCGAAGGGCGTCGTCAAAATCCGCGACCTCGCCGCCCGCACCGAGCGCGAGGTGCCGCGCGCCGACGTGCTCGCGGCGGTGCGCGACACCCTCGCCGGCGAATGAACGCCGCGCGGAGATTTTTCCCCGTGGCCTGCCGCCCGGGCGGCCGGGGGGAGGCAGGGGAGCCGCCGGTCCCTGTGCTCACGCACCGGGCTGCAACAAAAAATCTGCCCGGCCAGTGAAAGAGAAAGCGCGATGAAACTCCTCCGTAAGATCCTGCGGCGCATCGCACGCCTGCTCCTGCTGCTCTACATCGGTCTGGCGTTACTCGGCTGGCTGGGCTCAGAGCGAATGATTTTTCAGCCGTAGGCCGCATCGTATCGGGCCGACCTGCCGGGGCTGCTTACCGTGCCGGCCGCCGACGGCACGCCGCTCGCCGCCGTCCACCTGCCCAACGCGGCGGCCCGGCACACGATTTTCTATTTCCACGGCAACGCGGAGGATCTGGGCGACAACCTGCCGCTGCTGCGCGAGTTTTACGCCGCCGGCTTTGCCGTGCTCGCATTTGATTATCGCGGCTACGGCCGGAGCGGCGGGAAGGCGTCCGAGGCGAACGTCTATGCTGACACGCGCGCGGTGTTCGCCTACGCGCGCGAAAAGCTCGGTATCACGCCGGAGCGGATGATCGTGGTCGGCCGCTCGGTCGGCAGCGGCCCGGCGGTGGAGCTCGCCGCCCACGAGCCGGTGGCAGGGCTGGTGCTCATCAGCCCGTTCATGAGTGCGTTTCGGGTGCTGACGCGCGTGAAAATCCTGCCCTTTGACCGCTTCGACAATCTCGCCAAGATCGGCCGGGTGCGCGCCCCCATCCTGATTTTCCAAGGCACCGCCGACGAGGTCATCCCATTCGCGCACGGCCAAAGCCTGTTTGCCGCAGCACCGGAGCCGAAACGGGCCAGTTGGATCGAAGGCGTGGGCCACAACGACATCTTCGAGCGGGCAGGCGAAAAAATCCTGCGCGAGATTGTGGCCTGGGAGGCCAGCCTGCCCGCGCCACGGTGAGCAAAGGGGCGACGGCCACCCCGTGAGACTGGGTCTGGGCCAGTTTGGCAGGGCCCGACTCGCCGGGCCGTCAGCGATCGCCCTAAAAAGGCACCCCTGCCCCTCCAAGCATTAATCAAAATGGCCCCGGACCGGCTGTTTTGCAGCAATTGACATTCCCTCGGGAACCTTCACCGTGTCAGCCACGTCACATCTACTCGCATGGCCGAACTCAAAAACGACAAGAACCGCCGCCCCCTGAAGGCGCTCCCGCCCGATGGTTTCCAGCCGAAGGTGCTGCTCATCTGGGTGGCTATCATCAGCGCGGTGGCGGGGCTGCTGTATTTCAGCCAGGGCCGCATGCAGACGCCGGAGGAGCTGACCGTCTTTGATGTGCTCCAGCGCGCCCAGAAAGGGGAGGTGAAGGAGATGACGATGCGCCACGATCCCATTGGCGGGCTGACCTACTTCCAGATCAACGGGGAAATCACCGGCGACAAGCCCGGCAAGTTTCACGCCGCTGGCACGCTGACTGACGCCACCATTGCGGAGTTCCAACGGTTCCATGCAAAAGAGGAGCTGTCGAACACATGGCTGCAGGGCATGCTGCAATCGCTCGCGGTGCTCGTCGTGTTCTCGCTGCTCGTTTATTTCCTCTTCATCCGCCAGCTCAAGGCCGCCGGGCGCGGCGCGCTCAGCTTTGGCAAGAGCCGTGCCAAGATGATGACGCGCGACCGCGAGAAAATTACCTTCGCCGATGTCGCCGGGTGCGACGAGGCCAAGGAGGAGGTTTCCGAGGTGGTCGAGTTTCTCAAAGACCCGAAAAAATTCACCCGCATGGGCGGCCGCATCCCGAAAGGGCTGCTGCTCGTCGGCCCGCCGGGCACCGGCAAGACCCTGCTCGCCAAGGCCGTCGCCGGCGAGGCCGAGGTGCCGTTTTTCTCCGTGTCCGGCTCGGACTTCGTGGAGATGTTCGTCGGCGTGGGCGCCAGCCGCGTGCGCGACATGTTTGAGCAAGGCCGCAAGAATGCGCCGTGCATTATCTTCATTGACGAGATTGACGCCGTCGGCCGGCAACGGGGCGCAGGCATGGGCGGCGGCAACGACGAACGCGAGCAGACGCTCAACTCCCTCCTGGTCGAGATGGACGGCTTCGACACCTCCGAGGGCGTCATCATCATGGCCGCGACGAACCGGGCTGACGTGCTCGACGGCGCGCTGCTGCGGCCGGGGCGCTTTGACCGGCAGGTCAGCGTTGACCTGCCCGACATCATCGGGCGCGAACAGATCCTGCGCGTCCATGCGAAAAAGATCAGCCTCGCCGAAGACGTGAGCCTGAACGTCATCGCCCGCGGCACGCCCGGCCTGTCCGGCGCCGACCTCTCCAACCTGCTCAACGAGTCCGCCCTCCTCGCCGCCCGCCGCAACAAGAAGAAAGTCGAGATGATAGATGTGGACGACGCGCGCGAGAAGGTGCTCTTCGGCCGTGAGCGCCGCCGTGTGATGGACGACGCCGAGAAGCGTCTCGTCGCCTGGCATGAGGCCGGCCACGCCATCGTGCAGGCCGTGCTCGACGACGGCACGGTGCCGGTCCACAAGGTCACCATCATCCCGCGCGGCCAGAGCCTCGGCAGCACGACCTACATCCCGACGAAGGACATCCTCACCCGCGGCATGAAAAAGCTGCTCGACCAGATCGCCATGGCGATGGGCGGGCGCATCGCCGAGGAGATGGTGACGGGCGATTTCAGCAACGGCGCCTATGGCGACATCAAACATGCCACCAAGCTGGCCCGCGCGATGGTCTGCGACTACGGCATGAGCACGCTCGGCCCCATCTCGATGGGCGACACGCAGGACACCGTGTTCCTCGGCCGTGAGATCACCCGCTCCCAGCAAGTGAGCGAGGACACCGCCCGGAAAATTGACGCCGAGGTCTCGCGCATCATCAGCGACCAATACACCCGCGCGAAGGAGATCATCACCGCCCGCCGCGAGGCGCTCGACAAGATCGCCGCCGCGCTCATCGAGCACGAGACCATCGAGGGCAAGCATGTGCTGGAGATCCTAGCGCACGGCGAACTGCGCACGCCCATCGTCCGCGAAATCCCGCCCCCGCGCACGGCCGAGCCGAAGGAAACGGCCAAGCCCGCCGGCAAATCCGCCCCGGTGCCGCTCGGCGGCACGCCCGCGCCGCTGCCGGCGTAAAGACTGGCGAGGGCATGTGAGCGCCTGACTGATGTAAATCGGACCAAGCTTGCCTTTGAAGCCTTTCTCGGGCCGACTTGGTCTAGTTTTATGCTCGAAGACTCACTCGTGGTTTTGGCCTGGAGGTTCACTTTTCCAGCAATGCCTCAATCTTGCCGGCGAGGTCGGGTGTTGGCAGATGTTCCTTGAGCTGAACCAGTGCCTCGTTCGCTGCCATCTCGTTATCTGCGATGGGAAGAAGCAGCGTTTTCCTTCGCCACCCACAGATGACTGCCGGGGTGTGGCCATGACCACCGAGAGGCTGCCGACCGTATGAGGTCGCTTGGCTTGCGGCGCAGGGAGCGAAATCGCGGGGTTGGGGAAAATGGTCGGGCTGGTGAGATTCGAACTCGTTGCACGGCTTTTGCAAGCGCTTGGTTTGGAAGCCGCCTGCCTCGAACAAGGCGGGACGGATGCACCGGGAGCAGCACCCGTCCGTGTGTCGCGAGCGAATGACGGACGGCAGACGACAGCCGGACGGTGCATTGATTCCGCGCCGGGCGAGCCTTTGCCCCAAGGCACGTCGCCCGGCGCGGAATCTCGAACGGCCAATGACTGCTCCCTGCCATGATCATCATGCACCTTTCCCATCGCCTTCGTCCTAATCGAAAACGGGACGGCGGATGCGGCGCGCGCAGCGCGCCGCGCAGCCGTCCCTTTACTTGCTATATTACGCACAATATTCCAATAAAAGACTCCTATGTCACACGGTGTGACAGATATACGTAATTTTGTTCAATATTCTATCATCTCTCGAAACCGATGATTGACGCCCTTCGACTTTGTTTTTCTATCTCGCACCCAACCACCATGCTGGTGTTCATCGCCAGCCAAGCCACATGAAATCTGCTCAACCAGACCCTTGGCCGTTCGACCAACCTCGGAATTGCGCTACCTTCACCATGCGGCAGGTCTTGGACGGTTCAGAGCCAATACTGTTGGTCTCGCACGATGCAGATGACCATGGATGGCAGTTCATCGGCACTTCCGATGCTTCAATGAAGGATGCCAAGCTCGTTTGCTTGGAGGAGATTGTTCGAGTTGATCCGACTGTTTTGGAGGTTGCAGACCTTCTGCCGGGGTGGGAAGCAACCCGCTTAAACACGTCGGGAAGGTGAACAATTATGCGGCGGGATCGTTTCGCCGCGCCCTGTCCTTGGACGAAATCAACCGCTTGCTGGTGGAGGCACCACGTCACCGGGCGCGCGTCTATCTCGTCGCCCTTTACACCGGGCTTCGCCGCGCGGAGTTGAACGGCTTGAAATGGGCCGACTTCGACCTCGATGCTTCCCCGGCTGTCATGCGTGTCCCCTCCTCAATCTCCAAGAACCGGAAGGCAACGAGTCACGCGCTCCGGCCCGAGTTGGTCGCCGTCCTCAAGGAGCACCGCGCCGCGGACGCGCTAAGGGGTGAGCATCCATTTCGCGGAGGGGTGCCGCGCGTGGCGACATTCAAGAAAGACCTCGCGGCGGCTAGTATTCCTTTCATTGATACGACGGGGCGGCGCATTGACTTGCACGGCCTGCGCCATACCTTTATCACGCTCTGCTCGGAGTCGGACATTGCTCCTCGGAAGACGATGGCCCTCGCCCGCCAAAGCGACCTCAAGCTCACCATGAAATTTTACACGGACACGGAACGGCTTAATCTCCAAGGGGCTACCGCTTTGCTGCCCTCGTTCTCCCTGCCGGTTTATGATGCACCGGGAGCAGCACCCGCAGGGGTCATTTCACGTCTTTCCGCGTCGCAAGCTGTCGTTCCCGGTCAACAAGGCAATTTTACACAAGTCGTTGAACTTGTCAAGGTTATTCGCCGTGAAGCGACTAGGGTCGCCCCCAGTCGCTCGGGGAAAATGGTCGGGCTGGTGAGATTCGAACTCACGACCTCTTGCACCCCATGCAAGCGCGCTACCAGGCTACGCTACAGCCCGAACAAGTGAGGGGACAGCAAGCGCACCGCCGCGCCGGGACGCAAGCGGTTTCTTTGCCCAGCGGGTCGCCTAGGCCATTTTCGCCCGCCCGCCAACGGTTTCCGAACCGCCATCGGCAAGGAGCATCGCAGCGCCCTCCTGTGGTACGGCGGCGGAAAATTGCGCCTGTGGGAAACCCGATACGACAGCTTGCGTCTTGGAATCGCCTGGCCCAAGGCTCCTCCCGTGTCTGCCCCCCAACCCTTGTCCCTGCCCGTTGTACTGGCGGGGCTGCTGCTGGCCACCGTCTGCACCGCGCAACCGTTTGCCGGCGGCACACGCGGTGGCGGGGGCCGGCGCGGCGGCGGGGGCTTCGGCGGGGGCCTTGGCGGTGGCAACGGTCCGATGGTGCGCATCGAAGGCGGCGAGCTCGTGAACCAGGACACCGTCCACACGGCGCGCGAGACCGCCACGCACAGTGTCGGTCTGCCCAACTGGACCAACCCGCCGGAGTTCAAAGGCGACACCTTCACGTTTGCCCGGCTCGTGTATTCGGGCAGCGGCCGCGGCGGACGCGGCGGGTTGGGAGGATTGGGTGGCGGCGGCGGGCACAGCCTCTGGTATTATGACTACCCCGATGCCGACCTGAACCTCTCCGCCCGGCTCCAGCAGCTCACCTCACTGAAGGTTGACCCCGACGCGCGCGTGGTGCGCCTGACTGACACGGACCTTTACAGCTATCCGTTCCTCTACACGGTTCACGTCGAAAGCATGGCGTTGAACGAGGTGGAAATAGTTGCCCTGCGCAAATACCTCCACACCGGCGGCGCGCTGATGGTGGGTGATTTCTGGGGCACGCAGGCCTGGAACAATCTCGCGTCTGAGATGCAACACGTGCTGCCCGGCTCAGTCTGGGTGGACCTGCCGCCCAACCATCCGGTTTTCCACGGCGTCTTTGACCTGAAACTCCCGCTCGCCAATCTCCAGGTGCCGACCATTTCCGTTGATTTTTGGAATCGCGACTACAACCCCGCCGACCCCAATTCGCGGGCCACCATTTCCCGCGGCCTCGGTTCCCTCGACATGCACGTGCGCGCCTGGCTCGACGACAAAGGGCGCATCATGGTGATCGCGCTGCACAACTGCGACATCAGCGACGGATGGGAACGCGAGGGCGAAAACCAAGATTACTTCCGACAATTTGCCGAGACGCGCGCCTACCCGCTTGCGATCAACATCATCTATTACCTGATGACCCACTGAGGCGGGCGGCTCTGCCGCGCCGTCAATCGGGAAATGAGTCACTTTATTTGATGCGATTGGCAACTTTTTGGAACCCAAAAACAGTCATTTCAGTCCCCATTGGCTGCTGTTTTAACCCTGAATTCTCCCCCCGTTTTCAGAGGTAAAACGCCCCAGTTTTTTCTCGATGTTCTGCACCAACGCCGTGGAGATCGCTTAAACTTCGCGAGGTGCGGGTAACACCCCATAGTGCTTGCGCTGGCCGAGGGGCATAATCCCCCGTCTCTTGGCGAACTCGCTTCGATACTTTTCCTGCACTCTCTGACCGAGGGTAAAAATGAAGGTTCGCCAGGGCGACGCATAACGCCTCATCAGCATGAAAAAATATCCCCCTGGCCTTGTCGTCAGCCTGCGGCCAGTGCGGGCCCTGGATGATCACTCTCCATTGAAAAAAACCAAAGGGACTGACCGGACCGTGGGCCCGGGCCATTTTGAGGGTCAGGTGACGTGCGGCACGACCGTAGGATTGGTCGTCGGTCTCTTATCCGGGTGAGGCAGCGAGGCTTCGCTTCCAGCCAATCTGATGGTCCCAGTCCCCTCCCAATGAGACAGCCTAAACCGGACCACGGCGCTGAGGCAACGCAAGGAATTTTGCGGTCAGGTTGACGGCATAAATGACAAAAACTAATCCGAAAAAAAACACCATGACCAATCCACCCGAAAACAAAGCCCACTGGGACCTGACCAAGGGGAAGCTCAAGCAGAAGTGGCCCGCGCTCACGGACGAAGATCTCTACTGTGACGGAGGCGGGCACGAGCTCCTGCTGGGCCGGATTCAGCGTCGCACCGGCGAAACCCGGGAGGCGGTCGAAAACGCGCTCAAGGAATGCTCCGGCGGCAATGCCTGCACCACCGTCACCCCCGAGGCCACGGCCCATTGGGATTTGACCAAAGGGAAGCTGAAGCAGAAATGGGGCGCGCTCACCGAGGCGGATCTCCAGTTTGCGGTTGGCGGGCGGGAGGCCTTGCTGGACCGGATTCAGCAGCGTACCGGCGAAACCCGGGCGATGGTTGATCAGGTGGTCAGGGATTGCTCGGGCCCCGCTGGCTGCTGCATCGCGCCCCCTTGAAACCCAAAGCGGTCGCAACCTCCCCGTGCATCGCGTCTAAAACCAATCGAGTTCGTGACCGGTGGCCGGGCCATGCTCGTAACACCCCATAGAAACATCATGCGTACGGGCGCATACTGGTCACCCATGAACTCATCACAAAAACCCACTGTTCCCGTCCCCACGCAAAAGGCCACCGGCCCGCTGCCCCCTGCCGAGCATTCTGCTCCACCGTCCCCGTCGTCCTGCCACACCCAACCGCCGCACCACGGTAATTCGGACATGACTTGCTGCCTCGTCCATCGGTTGGAAGAGGCCCTGTGCCTCACCGAGTCGTTTCACCTCTCAAACGAGCAAAAGGCCAAAATCACTGCCCTGACCAAAAAGCAGACGGAGGAATCACAGGCCCTCTGCGCCAAAGCGCATGAGGCGCACAAGGCCACGCACGCTCAAATCATCGCCCTGCTTACGCCGGACCAGCAGCAGAAGCTGCGTGCGATGGAGCCAGCGGCGGATCACTGCACCACCGGTGGGCCAGGTGCTGCGGGCAAAGAGTGCCACCCGACGGCTCATTAAAATCCCCATTTCTATCCTGCAACGCCGCGACGTGAAAAAATCACTCGCGGCGTTTTTTTGCGCGGCCACCAAGGCAACGGCTCTCAGTGGGCGGCTGTCCACGAGCGCTTTGACCATGGTGGCTCAGACTACCCGTTGTAGATTTTATCCAGGTGGCCGGGCCAGCCAGTCGGCGTGCGCCGCCGCCAGGCCGTTAAGCATGAATTGCACGGCCACTGCGGCGAGCATCAGGCCCATGATGCGAATGGAGATGTTCATCGCGATGGGATTGAGCCATTTCATCCCGTGCGCCGACATCCGCAAGATGACATACGTTGCCGCCGAAACGGCCAGGATACTCAGGCACAGGGCGATTTGCTGCGACAGTCCCTGCGCCTGATTTTGCAGGAGAATGACCGTGGAAATGGCCCCGGGCCCGGAAAGCATGGGAATGGCCAGCGGCGTGACGGCGATGTCGAGTTTTTCCATCCCGGCGGCGGTTTCCTCGCGGGTTTCCAGCACCCGTGATCGCTGCGCCCGCAGCATGTCGAGCGCGACCAGCAGCAGCACGATGCTGGCGGCAATCTCAAAGGCTGACATGGTGATGCCGAGAAACCGAAAGATCCACCGGCCGGTCAGGGCAAACGTGAGCAAGACGCCGACCATGACCAAGGCCGCCAGCCGGGCCATGCGCATGCGGTCGGCCGGGGTGTTGGACGGAGTCATCGCAATAAACGCCGGCACCGCTGCCAGCGGATCCACGATCACGAACAGCGAACTCGTCGCGAGAAAGATGTATTCATGGAGGGACATGCGGTGGGATGATGGAACTTGGTTTTGACCGAGAGCGCAACGAAACACCCCGGAGCCAGGAGGGCTTGGCCTGGCAGGTGGCGTACCCGTGGAATCCGGGATGGAACCGGGTGCGGGGAGGCACCGCATCAAGGCACGAGCACCGCCGCACCGGTGAAGGCGCCGGCCTGTAACTGGGCCAGCGCCGCGCTGGCCTCCGTGAGCGCAAACACCTTCGTCGTGGTCTTCACCGGCACAGCGGGTGCCAGTTCCAGGAACTCCTCGCCGTCGCGCCGCGCGTGGCGATGCCGAGCATTACGCCGGCGAGCTGGCGCGCGAGGAGGAGGAGATCATCCGCCTGCCCGAGGCGGAGGCGCAGGAAGTGCGCGACATTTTCCGGAGCTACGGCCTCACCGACGAGGAATCGGCCACGGTCGTCGCGTCGCTGCGCCAGCGGCCGAAGGACTGGGTGACGTTCATGATGCACTTCGAGCTCGGGCTGGAGCCGCCCGTCGCCGGCCGCGCGTGGCAGAGCGCCCTCACCATCGCGCTCGCCTACATCATCGGCGGCCTCGTGCCCCTCAGCGCCTATTTATTCCAGTCCGACGCGCATCGGGCGCTGGTGCTTTCGGCGGGCGTGACGTTGCTCGCCCTCGCCGTTTTTGGCGGGGCCAAGGCCCGCTTCACCGGCGTCCCGGTCATCCGCGGCGCGCTGCAAACCACCATCATCGGCAGCCTCGCCGCCGCCGCAGCCTTCGGCCTTGCCCGCTGGATTTCCTGAGAGGGCGGTGAGTCCATCCCCTTCCCATGGTGGCTCCCTCTTCTTTGTTACCCCCGGGCAGTTCCGGCAAGCGGCTCGTACCGTGGCTGGTCGCGGTTGCATTTTTTATGGAGTCGCTCGACACGACCATTTTGAACACCGCTGTCCCGGCCATCGCGGAGTCCCTGCAGGTCGCCCCGCTCAGCATGAAGGCGGTGCTGGCGAGCTACACCATCAGCCTTGCGGTGTTCATCCCCCTCAGCGGCTGGGTGGCGGACCGGTTTGGCACGCGCCGGGTGTTCGCCACCGCGATCGGGATTTTCACCCTCGGGTCGCTGCTCTGCGGCCTCTCGCGCAACCTCCACCTGCTCGTCGCCTGCCGCATCCTGCAGGGCTGCGGCGGCGCGCTGATGCTGCCGGTGGGCCGGCTCACCATGGTGCAGACCTTCGCCAAACCCGAGCTCGTCCGCGCCATGAGTTTCGTCGCCATCCCCGGCCTTATCGGCCCCCTGCTCGGCCCGCTCGCGGGCGGCCTGATCGTCGGCTGGTTTCATTGGAGCGTCATTTTTTTCGTCAACCTTCCTATCGGGCTGCTCGGCCTGTGGCTCGTTTGGCAACATCGCTTAAATAGTATTGTGCCCAACAATAAATATGTCTATCGGAGGCAACGGTAATGCTATAACAATCGGCGTATTTTTGGGTTTATAGGTACTTCCGACTCCACCAAATCGTACTAAAACGAATCCAGCCTTATCCTGATATATCATAAATGAGCCGGAAGGGGCGGTCTCGACGCCTCTGAGTATATAATAAACATCACCCTGACGCCCCGATGCGTGTGTAATATTTTCGTATTCGTTTCTATCGATCTCCGTCCATAAATCGTATTGCAAATTTTGAATAATATTACTTTCTTTTTCGGGCAAGATCCGGCGTGCTAGTCCAATGTAGTTTTTTTCGTCGATTAAATCTCGAGCTTGTCCGTAAGTAGGTACTTCCCGAAACCAGAGGGATGAAGCCATGTCCGTAGATGAAACACAGCCCGAAGCCATGAATGCTAAGATTATCATTATATATATCTTAGTTTGATTAATCATAATTATGTGTCCTTGGCACTCCACTTCACTCCTGATTGGCCGTTAATGTGCACGTAAAATACTTAATTAAAATTGTGCTGTCAACCTAATGATGGACCCATTTTTAGGATAATAGGGTGACACTTCTTGGGGTTAAGGAGACGGTGATCAGGCCTTGGCAGACGAGCCAAGCTTCCGCGTCAGGGAGTACTACGTTGGGTGCTTACTTCTGATACGGCTCGGCTGGTGAACACATTGGTCATGGTGTGGCACGAACCACTGGACCCTCAGGGACATCATCCACAGATGTTATCTCAAATGGCTCATAATCCTTTAATATTTTTGTTATTAATACGATATTTTCTTCGGTCTGGATTACTATCAGATGATGCTTGTAAAGCCCGAGATGGCCGATTGCAAATTCATCGTATTTTGACAAGCAGAGCATGCTGCCATCCACCGCCATAAAATCCACTCCTCTAGCCGCAAAAAATCTGATATAGGCAAGTTCCGCAGGGTTGATTAATTCATCACAATAATCAAGCGCGTTGAATTTCGAGAAGCGAGACTCACTGGGATGTCCCGGCGGATATCGATGCGATGGATTGAAGGTGTAGACTACTCGCTTGCGCGCGGGTGCCCATCGTTCGACTGCTAGCCGACCGACTGGCAGGCCGCTGGTGAACGGACTGCCATCATCATGCTTCGCATCATGTCTAGGTTGAATAGTGCTTTGGCATCCAGAGGACAGGCAGATGCTGGTAATCAAGATTCTGAGTATGGCTTTCATAGCGAAATCGGCTGGCTAAAAGTGCGGCATCTTGTTCCTGTCTGGATTGACATGAACCTGAGGCTTGCATTCAATCTCCCAAAGTTTGTTGCAATTGTCATTGTGCTGTTAACCTAATGATGGACACATTTTTTAGGATAATAGGGTGACACTTCTGGGGTTGAGGAGACGGTGATCAGGCCTTGGCAGAAGAGCCAAGCTTCCGCGGCGTGGAGCCAGACGGCGCTGAGGCTGCGGTGATCCCTCCGTTCCCGTGGACTGAAGCTGACTTTGGCCGTCTGAGAGATCAAGGCCAAAGTAGGGTAGTGGGTCAGTTTGGTAGGGACGGCTTTCCGAGCCGTCCGCCGTCGCCTCGGAGAGGCGCCCCTATCTCCCGACGCACGCATTCATACTGACCCACTACCCAAAGTGGTGTGCCGGGCCCGCTGGCTGCAGCGGTGCCGCAGCCGGTGCGCATAGGCTTCGCAGGCGGTCTGGCCCTGCAGGCTGCGACGGCGACAGTTCAGGGCGTGCTGCACGGCGAGCAGATAAGGCCGCAGCTGGGCCGGGTGCCAGCGCTGCGCCGGCGGCAGGCATTCGCCGAGTGCGGCTTTCAGCTCGCGGATGCCTTTTTCGACCGCGCCGTTGTACTGCGGGTAGTGCACCGGGCTATTGAGGGGGATGGAGCGCCTCGGCAATCTCATCGCCATCTTTGAGAACCCCGCACTCGATTTTTCCAAGAACCGCGCCGAGAACGACGACATCCTTGGCGACGCCTATGAGTATCTCATGCGGCACTTCGCCAGCGAGAGCGGCAAGAGCAAGGGCCAGTTCACTGCCGTTGTAAGCTGCTCAAACTCGAGATGCATCCGGCTCGATCAAATTGAGCAACTCGGCCATTCTTGGGCACCCGCCGCGCCCGAACACTCAAACTCACTTCCCAAAAACACCCATTCTGTTGGAATGCTGAGCGAGGTCGAACCGACAATGCGTTTGCCTTTGGACCCCGAAGGCAACGGGTTCATAGGCAGTGGTGGCGGCGATGGTGTTGTCCGGGGAGATGCCGATGACCTTCGCCATGAT
>CAIQBC010000188.1 GCA_903869955.1 uncultured Opitutia bacterium | reverse complement strand
GTCCATCCGAAATGAGTGGAGTGCGGTGGCCTGGGCAAAGTCGGCATCGGCTCCGGCCTCGTCGTGCTTCAGGCGCCTGACGAGGGATCGTTCTTCGTAGGCGTCGTGGGTCACGTCAACTTCCGGTTTGAATTTGATGATCACGGCGAAGTCAGCAATGGCCCCGTCGAGGTCGCCCTTGGCCTTCTTGGCTTTCCCTCGTTCGATCCAGAGATAAGCGATGTCTTCGTCGCGCTTGGCGCTCTCTTCGCCACCTTTGAGGGTCATGGCTCGGCTGAAGTCACTGATGGCTCCGTCGAAGTCGCCCTTGTCCTGTTTTTTTCCGGCGCGCGCGCGATAAGCATGCGCATAATCCGGCTTGGACGCGATGGCTTTGTCGAGATCGGCGATGGCGAGATCAATCTCGTGTTTGTCGTCTCCCTCCGGAGTGTCCCGCAAGAGGGCTCGATGGTAATAGGCTTCGGCATAGTCCGGCTTGAGCGTGATGGCTGCGTCGAGATCAGGAATTGCTGCGTCCTCATATTTGTTTCCGAGCTTGAGCATCGCCCGCTCGAACCAAGCGGTCGCGTTCTTTGGGTCGAGTGCGATGACTTTGTCGTAGTCGGCAAAAAGTGCGCCGATGATCTCCAATTTCGCATCGGAGGGCGGCACGTCCTCATCGTCATCGAAGTCGAGCTTGGCCTTGGCGGCGTGGATGCGGTCGAGATAGGCGGTGGCGTTGGCCGGTTCGAGGGCGATGCGCTTACCGAGGTCGGCGATGGCTCCGTCGAAGTCGTTTCGGGCCAGTTTGGCCTTGGAGGAGGTGTCGTAATCTTTGGCCGTCTGCGCGGCCAGCGGCCGAGCGGGCGCAAGCAGCGCAAGCAGCAGAGCGAGGCAAAAATGAAAGGGCGGTTTCATGGCGGACAGATTCGGCGAGTTCTCCCCCCCGACCCGGACTTCTTGAAATTGCGCCCCTTGTCGCCCGCACCTCACCGCGTCACCACAAACGCCGCCGTCACGTCCACCGCCGTGTGACCGGCCTCGATCACGCGGGCGCGGAGCTTGAGCTTGGCCTTGCCGTAACGAGCGAGCGCTTCCTTGAACTCGGCGATGGCCGCTTGCGCGGGGCGCTCGCAGATGGCGCGCAGGTCGCCGATCACGGGCCGGCGGTAGGCGGCGCGGCTTTCCTTGACGACGATATGCCACGTGGGCTTGGCCCCTTCTTTCTCGTCACGCATCAGCTCCCAGACGACGCCGTAGCCGGCGAGCGTGGCCAACGAGACGAGGCTGCCACCAAAGGCGGTGTTGAGGGAGTTTTTGTTCGGCTCCTTGGGCGCGGTGAGCACGAGGGCATGCGCGTCGCTGACCTCCACGCCGACATCCATCGCTTTGGCGAGCGGGATCATCTCGTGCAGGAACATCTCGAACGCGGGAACCTTAACGGGTTTCATAACGATGTGAAGGACAGAGGCAATAGGATGTAAAACAGCAGGCTCGTCAACATATGCTTGGTGCGGGCGGGATCGGCGAGCAAAAAACATGGGCGGCAAGGAGATGGGCTTAACTCATGCGAAATTGCTGCATGACGGCGGCCATGTCCTTTTCCCCGTCGCCGGCGGCGATGGCGGCTTGGAAAACCTTCCGCGCGGCGGAGGCGGTCACGAGGTCGAGCGAATGGGCGGCGGCTTCCTGGCTGGCGTAGGCAAGGTCCTTCGCCATCAGGTGCAGGGGAAAATTTGGGGTGTAGTCGGGCGTGGTCATGCGGGCGGCGAGCAGCTTCACCAGCGGGCTGCCGGGCGCGCCGCCAAGGAGGATTTCCAACGCCTTGGCGCGGTCGAGCCCGCCGCGTTCGATCATCGCCATGGCTTCGGCGAGCGAGGCGGCCTGCGTGCCGCAGAGAAAATTGTTGATGAGCTTGAGCAGCGCGCCGCTGCCGGTGGGGCCGACCAGCGTGATCGTCTTGCTCATGGCCGCGAGCACCGGCCGGGCCCTGTCCAGGGTGGCGGCGGCGCCTCCCACCAGAAAATTGAGCTCGCCGGCCGCGGCATGGAGGCGGCTGCCGGTCACGGGGGCGTCGAGAAAATCGCAGCCCGCGGCGGCGGCCGCCGCGGCAAGTGCGCGCACCCAGGTGACCGTGACCGTGCTCGACTCCAGGCACACCGCGCCCGGCGCGGCCCCGGCGAGCGCACCATCGTGTCCCAGCCACACCGCCCGTGCCGCGTGATCGTCGGCCACCATGCTGATGACAATGTCGGCCTGCAGCGCCGCCTCGCGGGGCGTCGCGGCCACCCGCGC
>CAIQBC010000187.1 GCA_903869955.1 uncultured Opitutia bacterium | reverse complement strand
TTTCATCCAAGGCATCATGCCACGAAGATAGGCGCCGGTTTTCTCGATCTGGTGCTTCTCCCCGGCCTTGAGCAGCGCGTGGTATTTCTTGAGGCCGCCCTTGTGCTCCTTGACCCACTCGGCGGTAAACTTGCCCGACTGGATTTCCTTCAGAATTTTCTTCATCTCAGCCTTCGTCTGTTTGTTCACGACGCGGGGACCGCGGGTGATGTCGCCGTATTTGGCGGTCTCGGAGATCGAGAAACGCATCCCGGCGATGCCGCTCTCATACATGAGGTCGCAGATCAGCTTCAATTCGTGGAGGCACTCAAAGTAGGCCATTTCGGGCTGATAGCCGGCCTCGACGAGCGTCTCGAAGCCCGCTTGCACGAGCGCCGTTGCGCCGCCGCAGAGCACGGCCTGTTCGCCAAAAAGATCGGTTTCCGTTTCTTCCTTGAAGGAGGTCTGGAGCACGCCGGCGCGGGTCGAGCCGATGCCCTTGGCCCAGGCAAGCGCGACGGCCTTTGCGCCCTTCGAGCTGCCTGGCGCGACGGCCACGAGGGCCGGCATGCCTTTGCCCTCGGTATAAAGGCGGCGGACGATGTGGCCGGGGCCTTTGGGCGCGACCATGATGATGTCAATGCCCTTGGGCGCCTTGATGAGGCCGAAGTGGATGTTGAGGCCGTGCGAAAAGAGCAGGGTTTTCCCCTTGGCCAGATTCGGGAGAATGGAATTCGTGTAGGCGTCGGCCTGTTTCATGTCGGGCAGGCCGACCATGATGACGTCGGCGCGGCGGACGGCCTCGCCGGTCTCAAACACCGCGAAGCCGTGTGACTCGGCGACGGCCTTGGACTTGGAGCCGGGATAGAGGCCGATGATGACCTTGACGCCGGAATCCTTGAGGTTGAGCGCATGGGCGTGGCCCTGCGAACCGTAGCCGAGAATGGCGACGGTTTTATTGGCGAGGACGCCGAGATCGGCGTCTTTGTCGGTGTAGACTTTGGCGGGCATGGGTGGCAGTTTTTAGGAGAAAGGTTAAAGGTGTAAGGTTGTGGGCAACGAGGGCGAGGCGTAAATTCAAGCCTCATGTTTTGCTCCCCCAAACAACCTGGGCACGGCTGGAAATACGTTCAGCGTTTCAAGGCCAGCACGCCGGTACGGGCGAGCTCAAGGATACCGAAGGGCTCAAGGAGCTTCAGGAATGCGGCGGCCTTGCCCTCATCGTCGGTGACTTCGATAATCACGTCGTTGGTGGAAACATTGACGATCTTGGTGCGGAAGATGTCGCAGATCTGCATGATCTCGGAGCGGGTCTTGGTGTCGGCCTTGACCTTCACGAGCATAAGCTCGCGGACGACCGCCTGGCCCTCCTTGAAGTCAATTGCGTCCACGACGTTGACTAGCTTGCGGAGCTGCTTGATGGCGAGATCGAGGGCGGACTCGTCGCCCATGAGGACGACGGTGATGCGCGAGAGCGACGGGTCGTGGGTGGGGGCGACGTTGAGGGAATCAATGTTGAAGCCGCGGCCCGAGAACATGCCGGCGACGCGGGTCAGGACGCCGAACTTGTTCTCAACGAGTACGGAAATGGTGTGGCGCATGGAAATGGAGATGGAACTGGAGGTGGAAATTGAAAAAAGATGGATGGTGGACGGCGAGGGGCTCGAACCCCCGACCCCCTCGGTGTAAACGAGGTGCTCTAACCAACTGAGCTAGCCGTCCCGAGGGAAGGCGCATGAAGTGGCACAGCGGGTAGGGTGACAAGGAATAATTCTGGCAACGCGAAGACAGCCGTCGCATGGATGGGGCAAGGGCACGCTCAATGGGGAAGTGACGGCATAGCAGCGTCCGCCGTGAGGCAATCATGTCGGATGGGAGACGGAATGGTTTGTTAATTTTTTGTAAAACCACCGCCAGAGGGAGCCCGTCTCGTTTCTTGGGTTGTAATTCACACCTCTTCCCGTCAACAGCTTCCGCAATGTCCACGCCCCTCATCCTCGACCCGGCTGCGATTGCAAATCTCCGCGCGCTAAGCCCCACGACAGCGACGCGTTCTTGAAAGAAATCCTGGGCATCTTCCTTGAGGATACCCCCAACCGCCTCGCCCAGTTGCGTACCAGCCGGGAGAAAGGAGACACCGCCACCTTCACGCGTGCCGCGCACAGCGTGAAAGGCAGTTCCGGCAACGTGGGGGCAAACGAGCTCCATGCGGTCGCCGAGAAGATTGAGACGCATGCCAAGCATTCGGGCCTCGTTGAGACCGATGCGCTCATCGCCGAGATCGAGGCCGCCTTTGCCCGGGTCGAAGTCGAGCTCCGCAAACTGGTCGCTTGACCGCGGGGGCCGGACCGGCCGGGGAGCGCACCGTTTCACCGTTCCAGAAAATAACCGCGCTGCTTCTCCGAGATCGGCAGCGCCGCGCGCTCCATCACCTTGAGCAGGTCTTCCCAGATCAGGCGTTTTTTCCTCGGGGTTGGCTCGCGCAGGATGTAGCTTGGGTGGTAGGTGACCATGACCGGCTTGCCTTCAAACTCGTGCCACCGTCCGCGTGCCTCGCCGAGGGTCTTGAACCGGCCCGCGCCCAACAGCCCGTCGAGCGCCGTCTTGCCGAGCGCGACGAGCAGCGCCGGGTTCACGACCTCAATTTGGGCGCGTAAAAATGGCAGGCAAAACGCCAGCTCTGCCGCGGTGGGTGGCCGATTGCCCACCTGCTCCGCCCCCGCCGTCGTCGCTGTTTGCGGCCGCCAATTCATGATGTTGCCGATGTAGACTTCCTCGCGCCTCAGGCCCATGCCTTGGATCATCTTCGTCAGCAACTGCCCGGCGGGACCGACGAACGGCTCGCCTTGGATTTCCTCGTCTGCGCCCGGCGCCTCACCGACAAACATGATCTGGGCGTCAAGGCTGCCTACCCCGATGACAACTTTCTTGCCTGGCCGCATATGGGCGCGGCACACGGGATGATTGAGTACCAGCTCACGTAACGCCGCCCACCGTGCCGCCTTGTCGCCCGCCGGCAGCGCGATGACTGGCGGGGGCAGGGCGGCGGCGACAGGAGCCTCCGCCGAAATGCGGACAGCGGACGGCGGAGTGCGGAATGAATCAGCAACAACGTTCGCTGCCGGACTTTCCTCCGTAACACCAGCACCCCTGCCGACGATTGCTGCCCTCGGACTGCTGCCCGCCCTCCGCGTGACTGCATTGCGCAATGCCACCACGCCCTCGTCCGACACTGCGACCGTCCGCACGCCCGCGCTTTTCAGGCGGCGCAACTCTTCGGTCAAAGCGTTTAGCACGGCGCGCATAGGGGTCAGGCGGGACGCGATGCGAGCAGCTTCTCGACGTGCTTCGCCAGCAGGTCGAACTCCAGATTCACCGCCTCGCCAGCGCGCCGCGCGCCGAGATTAGTCGCGGCCAGCGTGTGCGGGATGAGCCACACGGCGAACGCATCGCCCTGCACTTCGGCTACCGTGAGGGACACGCCGTCCACGGCCACGCTGCCTTTCACGACCAACAGCCGCCCGCAGTCCGCCGGGCCGCGCACACGCAGGAAGTGATCCTTCCCGCGCGGCTCGAACACCTCGGCCACGCCGGTACCGTCAATGTGCCCCGTGACGAAATGCCCGCCCAGCCGCCCATCGGCGCACATCGCGCGTTCAAGGTTGACCGCTGCACCCGGCATGAGCACCGAAAAATTCGTCAGCCGTCGCGTCTCCTCCAACACGTCGAAAAACAAAATTTCGCCCATGCGCCGCGCGACGGTGAGGCAGCAGCCGTTGACTGCCACGCTGTCGCCCACGGCCACGTCTGTCGCGACAACGTGGGCGGCGACTTCCAGCCGCCATGCCTCCGCCCCGCGCGCAAACGCGACGACGCGCCCCGTTTCCTCGACAATGCCCGTGAACATGCCCGCGCATCGTGCGTCCCGCCGCGCCGCACGCAAGCCCGGTGTCCCGCTTATCCCGCAGCGGCGCAGCCTGGCCCGGGGGAGCCGGGACTGGCAGCTCCCAGCACCCTCATCCAGGGCTGCAGATTGCCGACTGTGCCTTGCTGTCCGGACTGACCGGCAGAAATCGAAATCCGGCCGGCTGCGGGCATATCAATATCTTCCTCTGCCCGCGCAGGCTTCCCTGCGCCTCAGATCGTCTGCGCCATAAAGCCGCCGTCCACCGTGAGCTCGTGGCCGGTGATGAAGCTGCCGGCGTCGCTCGCCAGCAGCAGTGTCGCGCCGATCAGCTCGCGCGCCTCGCCGAAACGTTTCATCGGAGTGTGCGTCATGATGCTCGCCACGCGGTCGGGCGTGAGCACCTTGCGGTTTTGTTCGGCGGGGAAAAACCCCGGCACGAGCATGTTCACGCGCACGCCCTTCGTCGCCCACTCGCGGGCGAGATTTTTGGAGAAACTGTGGACGGCGGCCTTGCTCGCGGAGTAGGTAAACACGCGCGAGAGCGGCACGAGCGCCGTGAGCGAGCCGAGGTTGATGATCGAGCCACCGGTGCCGCGTTCGACCAGGTATTTCCCGAACACCTGGCAGCCGAGGAAGACACCCTTCACGTTGATGCGCATGATGCGCTCAAATTCGTCCTCGCTGATGTCGAGAAACGGGGTGGGGGAATTTACGCCCGCGCCGTTGACGACAATGTCCACGCGGCCCGACTGCGCGAGCACGGTGGCGAGGAGCTTTTCGATCTCGGCCTTGCTGCTGGCCTCGGCGGAGATAAAATACGCCTTGCCGCCGGCGGCGCGGATCCTGGCGAGACGGGCCCCGGCCTTTTCGGCGTTGCGACCGACGAGCACGACCTCGGCACCCGCGCCGGCGAGTCCCTCGGCCATCGCGCCGCAGAGTTCGCCGGTGCCACCGGTGACGACGGCGACCTTGCCGGCGAGGGAAAAGAGGGAGGAGAGATAGGTGGAAGGATCCATGATGCGTGAGACAAAGCACGCCCGCCGCGCCGCCAGCAATGGGAAATGGCGGTCTTACCGCGCACGCCGCACTTGTCATCACCCAGGCGGCGGCCATAGTGTGCGCCATGCTTTCCGACCGCGATTACATGCAAGCCGACTACACGCGCGAGCGACCCCGGGTGCTGCCTTGGCTCTTGGGGGTGATAGCAGTCGCGTTTGTGGCGGAACTCGTGATTTTCTCGCCGTGGTTCGGTGCGCGGGCCTCGGACGCGATCCTTTACAACACCGCCCTCAGTGCTGGTGGCCTCCGGGCGGGAAAAATTTGGACATTGCTCAGCTACCCGCTGCTGCACCTGGCGGGGCTGTTCGAGATCATCTTTGTCCTCGCGAGCCTGTACGCGCTCGGCCGGGCCTTGGAGCCGCTGCTCGGCCCGCGGCGGTTTTTCGGCATATTTGCCGGCGCGTTGCTGCTGGGCGGACTGGTCTGGGTGGTGGTCAACTGGCGGCATGGGGGCGAGTTGACTGGCAGCGTGCCGGGTCTCTGCGGGCTGCTGGTATTTTACGCCTGTGTCTATCCGAACGAGCCGTTTCGCCTTCTGCTGCTTTTCATTTTTCCCCTCACACTTACGCCCCGGCAACTCGCGCTCGGGGTGCTGGCAGTGGATGTGTTTGCGTTTGGTTTTTACGAAGTTGTGGGCGGGACGATGCCTTTTGGGTTCGGCTATGCGCCATCAGCACACCTTGGAGGCATGGCGGCGGGCTGGCTGTGCCATCGCATCTGGCGGGGAGACGACTGGAGCTTGGGCGGGAGCCGCCCGGCCGTCACGCTGCCGCGCTGGCTCCGCAAAAGTAAGGTCTCTCCAGATTTACCGGCTCCGGCCAGCCTGGCGACGATCCACGCGGCCGCACCCGGCGATGGTCTGCGCGCCGAGGTGGACCGCATTCTCGACAAGATCAATGCCGATGGCTTCGGCGCGCTCACCGCCGCCGAGAAGCGCACACTCGACGAGGCGAAGAACCTCCTTGGTCGCCGCTGACGTGCCGTCCGTCTGGTGTCCACCCGCTCCGGCCTTCCGCGCCACCGTCCCCTGCCTGCGACCCCAGCCCCGATTTATTTCTCGCCCGCGTCGTCCCCGGCTGGCAATTTGCCGCGCCAGTGCAACCTTTGCTCCGCACTCCAGTCCCACTTCCCTTCATGCAACCCCTCATCCGCCGCCTTTCCCGCCTTCTGTTGCTCGCCGCCGCGCTTGGTCTCGCGCCGGCGGCGGGCCTCCACGCCGCCGCGCCGGCCGCCCCCGAGGTGCCGGAGGAACGCAAGCTTGAGGCCCCGGCCGGTTTTGCCCTCGAGGTCAAAGGCGTCGTCCAATTGCTGGAAGAGGCCCACTACAACCGTGATGCAATCAAGCCTGCGAGCTACGCCAGCCTCCTCCCCGACTTCATGGGCGGCCTCGACGGCCAGCGGCTGTTCTTCCTCGACTCGGACAAGCAGGATTTTTTCAAGCGTTACGACGCCGAATATCTCTATTCGAACACCAAGTTCCTCGGTCGCATCACCCCGGCCTACGACATTTTCGCCGTCTATGAGACCCGGGTGCGCGAGCGCGTCGCGTGGATTTTGGAGGAGTTAAAAAAAGACATCACCCTCACGGGCAGCGACACCTACGCACCCGATCGCTCAAAGGCCGACTGGCCCGCCGACGCCGCAGCTGCAGACGACCTCTGGCACCGCCGGATCAAGTTCGACCTCATCCAGGAGATGCTCGCTCCAGCGGCAAAGCCCAACGACCGGTTTGATTTGGACGTTAAGCTGCCGGGCCTGGCCCCCACTGCGTCAGGTTCCGCCCCCGTAAGCTTCACCGGCGAATTTAAGCCGGCTGCCGGAGTTGTTATCCACTACGACGCCACCCCCAATGTAAAAACACCGGTGACCGCCGAGCAGCTTGCAAAATTTTTCAACCAGCTGATTCCCACCGGTCTCTCTTCCAAGCCGGTTCCCGACCAAGGGACCACCGAGCCGCTCAAGTTCTCGGGCGAATACAGGCCGGACACGGGCCTGGTCAGCCTCTACGGTTCGGACAACGGCAACAGTGCCACCACCAAGCGGCTGCAAGAACTCTTCCATCAAAAGCCTCCTGCCCCCGCCATGACCAAGACCCTCGCTGAGGCGAAGGCCGCCGTCGCGAAACGTTATGAGCGACTGCCCAAAAACGTCGCCGACCTCGACGCGTCCGACCTCGCCGAAGTTTACCTCACCAGCGTCGCACAGCTCTACGACCCGCACTCCACCTATTTCTCCGCGACCAGCTACGACGACTTCGGCATCCAGATGCGTCTGCAGCTCGTCGGCATCGGCGCGCTCCTCAGCTTGGAGGACGATTTTTGCGTCGTGAAGGAACTCGTTCCCGGCGGTCCGGCCGACCTCGGCAAGCAGCTCAAGCCGAATGACAAGATCACCGCCATCGCCCAAGACAACGCCGAGGCGGTGGACGTTATCGGCATGAAGCTCCGCAAAATAGTCCAGATGATCCGCGGCGGCAAGGGCACCAGTGTCCACCTCTTCGTTGAGTCGGGCGAGGGGGCCGTCGCCACGCGCAAGGAAATCGTCATCGCCCGCGACGTCGTCAACCTCGACTCCTCGCGCGCCCACGCCGCGGTCTTCACCGTCCCGGCCGCCACCGGCTCGCCCGCGCTGCCGGTTGGCGTCATTACGTTGCCTTCGTTTTACGGCTCCGAGCCCACGGTTGACGACCCGAACCCCGCCATCACCTCCAAGGATGTCGCCGAGCTGATCAAGCGACTTGAGGCCCAGCACGTTCAGGGCCTCGTGCTTGATCTGCGCCGCAACGGCGGCGGCCTTCTCGACGAGGCCATCAACCTTACCGGCCTTTTTATCAAACCCGGCCCCGTCGTTCAGGTGCGAGATCACGAGGGCAAGGTCCGATCCGGCGTGACCAAAAATGCTGACGTCGCCTGGGCCGGCCCGCTCGTCGTGCTCGTGGACCGCTTTAGCGCGTCCGCCTCCGAGATCGTCGCCGGTGCGCTCCAAAACTACGGTCGCGCGGTCGTGATCGGCGACAGCTCCACGCACGGCAAAGGCACCGTGCAGACCATCGTCGAGATGAACCGCTTCCTCCAATCCTCGCCGCTCTCGCTTTTACTGGGCGCGCCCAAGACCGGCGCCGCGAAGCTCACCATCCAGAAATTTTATCTCCCCAACGGCGCTTCCACCCAGCTCCGCGGAGTCATCCCCGACATCATTCTCCCCTCGGTGGACGAATTCCTCCCCATCGGCGAGTCCAGCCTCCCGCATGCCCTTGGCTGGGATGAGATTGCCACGGCCAAGTTCGACGGTGGCGTCCTGGCCCCAGCCACTCTCGCCACCCTGCGCACGGCCAGCGATGCCCGCCGCCAGAAACTTCCCGAGTTCTCCTACCTCCAGCGCGGGGTGGACTGGTTCAAGGCCAAGCAGGACGAGAAAGACCTCTCGCTCAACCTGGCCCGGCGCCAGCAGCAAAAAGCCGCCGACGCCGACCACAAGAAAGCCGCCGACGCCGAGCTGAAAAAACTCGAACAGTCCGAAGCCTACGCCTTCACGGAGATCATGCTCGCTCCGCCCCCGCCCCCCCGCATCAAGGCCGACAAGCCCACCGACACCGATCCCGACGGCTTCGACGAGTCCAACCCCGACGAACGCTACGCCAAAATGGACATTGATCTTCGCGAGTCTCTCCGCGTCGTGGCCGACGTGCTCAAGCTCAACCCTGAGCCGTCTCAATGGCTGCTCAACGCGCCGAGCACCGCGCAAGCCTCGCCCTCCGCCAAAACTCCCGCCGCCGCCACGCCGTGAGATGTTGGTCCTTTTGGCATACCTAGGCAGGCGGGCAATGCCTGCCAAGCGTCCGTGGGTCAGTATGATGCGTGCGTTGAAATGTAAGGGCGCCTCTCCGATGCGACTGCGGACGGCTCGGAGAGCCGTCCCGACCAAACTGAGTCACCACCGGCCAAGCTTCCGGAGTGACTTCAATCGGTCCGTTAGCTCGTTACCGTGGAGTCAAAATCCCGGCAGATTTGCTGCCTCACGCCGGAGCAGCTGTGCGAACACCATGCCGCGATGGGTGGTGCGTGTTTTACGCTGGCAAAAACCGCCCGGAGCAACATGGTGGCGGCATCCCTGAGGGAAATTCAACCACTGCTACCAATCACCATGCAAACCACCGACAATCCTTTCGTCGTCGCCGAGGCTGACCCTTCCGACCGCGCGCTGTTCATCCGCCGTACCTATCTGCATCTCGCCGGGGCGATCTTGGCGTTCATTGGCTTGGAGGCCGTGCTGCTGCACCTGCCCGGCATCGAGGGTTTCATCGGCACAATGCTCGGCGGCATGGGCTGGCTCGTCGTTCTCGGATCGTTCATGGCGGTATCTTGGGTCGCCGACAAGCTGGCGCGCTCCGGCGCGGGCCCGGCAACGCAATATCTCGGCCTGGGCCTCTACACCGTGGCCGAGGCGGTGATTTTCCTGCCGCTGCTCTACATCGCATCCTACCGCAGCACGTCAGATGTCATTCCGGTCGCGGGCATCATCACCGGGCTGCTGTTTGCCGGGCTGACGGCTACCGCGTTCATGACACGCAAGGATTTTTCGTTCCTCGGCAGCATCCTGACGGTAGCCGGGTTCGTCGCGATGGGGGTGATCATCAGCAGCATCATCTTCGGGTTCACACTCGGGCTGCTCTTCGCGGCGATCATGGTGTTCTTTGCGGGCGGTGCGATTCTCTACACCACGTCCAATATCATGCACCACTACCGGACCGACCAGCATGTCGCCGCGGCGCTGGCGCTGTTTTCGAGCGTGATGCTGCTGTTTTTCTACGTGCTGCGGGTGGTGTTGGGCTCGCGCGACCGGTGAGTGCGCACGCGCGGTGATTTTCCGCCGGGCGCAGGGCCTCGGGCCTTGCGCCCGGTTTTTTTTGGCCCACGCTGCGGCGCGATGATGGTCGCTCCCACCTTCCGCGAGGCGCTGCGCTTCTGGCTGAAGCTCGGTTTCACCAGCTTCGGCGGGCCGGCGGGGCAGATCGCCATCATGCAGCAGGAGCTGGTGGAAAAGAAAAAATGGATCGCCTCGGAGCGGCTGCTCCATGCGCTCAACTACTGCATGCTGCTGCCCGGCCCAGAGGCGCAGCAGCTCGCGATTTACTGCGGCTGGCTGCTGCACGGCACACGCGGCGGCATCGCGGCAGGGGTGTTGTTTGTGCTGCCGTCGGTCGTGATTTTGTGGGGGCTGAGCCTGGTCTATGTCACATGGGGCGCGGTGCCGTGGGTCGCGGGAATTTTCCACGGATTAAAGCCGGCAGTGATGGCGGTGGTCGCGGCCGCAGTACTGCGGCTCGGCCGGAAGGCGCTCAAGGGCCGGGCGGGGTGGGGCATCGCGGCGGCGGCGTTTGGGCTGATCTTTTTTTTGAACGAGCCGTTTCCCCTGAGCATCGCGGCGGCGGCGTATGCTGGGTTTCTCGGGGGGAAATACTGGCCGGAACATTTTGGCTTCCCGGGCGGACATGGCGCGTCCGGCGCCGGCGCGGGGGATCACGCGGCGGCGGTGCGCCCGACCTGGGCGCGCGCGCTGCGCGTCGTCGGCGGGTGCGGGACGCTATGGGTGGCGCCGATTCTGGTCGCCGGTTTCTGGCAGGGCTGGGATGGCGTGCTGGCGCGCGAGGGGATTTTTTTTAGCCAGGCGGCGATGGTGACGTTTGGCGGGGCCTACGCGGTGCTACCCTACGTCGGCCAGCAGGCGGTGGACCACCATCACTGGCTGACAGCCCCTCAGATGCTCGACGGGCTGGCGTTCGCCGAGACGACGCCGGGGCCGCTCATCATGGTCCTGCAGTTTGTCGGTTTCCTCGGTGGGTGGAACCAGCCCGGCGCGCTGCCGCCGCTGCTCGCCGCGACGCTCGGCGCGGCGATGACGACGTGGACGACCTTCGTGCCGTGCTTCCTGTGGATTTTCCTCGGCGCGCCGCACATTGAGCGGCTGCGCGGGGTGCGGCTGCTCAACGCCGCGCTCGGTGCGGTGACGGCGGCCGTGGTCGGCGTGGTGCTGAACCTCGCGGTGTGGTTCGGCCTGCACGCCCTTCATCCTGCCGCAGGTGGAAACGTGGACTGGTTTGTAGCGGCGGTGGCGCTCGCGGCATTTGTCGCGCTGTACCGTTTCAAGCTTAACCCCATCGCCGTGATCGCCGCCGGCGGCGTGCTGGGGCTGGTCTGGAGCTGGTGATGAGCAAACATTGGCCACAAGGACTTCACGCCATCGGCGGCCCGTGGCCACTGGTGAGCTGTCACTTGCCGGTGTGGGGAAACAGCGCGGTTCTGATTGACACGGGACTATGGGGTGCACCGCGCGGGCTGCGAAAACTCATGTGCCGGTTAGGGCTGAAACCTGAGTCGTTGTGCGCAATTCTGCTGACGCACGGGCATCTCGACCACACGGGCGGGCTGGCGGCGATCAAGGCCTGGAGTCGCGCGCCAGTTTATGCACACCCGGCGGAGCAGGCGCATATTGACGGAAATTATCCGTATCGCGGAGCGGCGCGGGTGTGCGGTGCGTTGGAGGCCGCCGGGCGCGCGTTGCTCCGGTATCGGACGGTGAAAATTGACGTGACCCTGCGCGACGGTGACGAACTGCCGTTTTGGGGCGGCCTGCGCGTGGTGCACCTGCCTGGGCACACCGCGGGGCACTGCGGATTTTTCAGTGCGCGTGAAAACGTGTTGTTCAGCGGCGACCTCTTTGCGAGCTATGGGGTCTGCACGCATCTGGCACCGGGATTTCTCAACAGCGAGCCTACCCGGCTGCCGGCCAGCGTGGCCCGCGTCCGCGCGCTCGATCCGGTGGGGCTGATTCCCAATCATTATGATTGCGCCGATATCACGGCGCACCGCCGGCGGTTTGAGCGTTTGTGCAGAGAGTTTCGTCAGACCGAACGGAGCTGATTTTTTGCGAGATGACGCCGGCCTTTGATTTCGCTCACAGTCATGTGATCGCCGGGTGTGCGGCCATGAGCGCGAGCGCGCGACCGAGCAAAGTTTTGCCCGGCTCCATGCGGTGCCAGGGGGACGCGCCGCTGGGGTGGGGGAGCGGGATGCAGTCGGCGGCGTGGCCGGCGCGCGTGACGCGGAAAGTTTTTCCGATGGTGTCGGCAAGCGGGGCGGGCGGGAGGAACTGCGTGATGGCGAGCTTGCCGATGGGGAGAATGAGGGCGGGGCGCAGCAGCGCGAACTCGCGGTCGAGCCACACGGCGCAGTTGGCGATCTCGTCGGGCACGGGGACGCGGTCGCCGCCCGTGGGATTTTTGCCGGGGAAACAGCGGCATACGGCGGCGAAATACACGCGATCGCGCACCTCGTCCTCGCTCCAGCCCAACGCGCCGTGAAACCACTTGAAGAGCGTCTTGCCGGCGGTCCACGCGAAGGGGCGGCCGAGTTTGGGCTCCTTGTCACCGGGAGCCTGGCCGACAAGAAGGATGCGCGAGGCCACGGGCCGGCCGACGACGACGGGCTTGTGCATACGCGGGCAACGGTCGCAGGCACGGAGGGCGGCGAGATGGTGGGTGATGGCGGAATTATTGACCACAGATTCCACGGATGAACACGGATGGAGGAATGGCCACAAAAAGTACAAGAAATCTCAAGGTTCCCTGCGCTCACGCGCGCTACGACTGATCCCGGCGCCCACGGGGTGAGTGCCGGGGCGAAAAATTGCTCCCAGTTGCCCTGCTACTCCCGAAGCGGGCGACAAGAGACGGATGTCCGGCTCAGCGCCGGCCGCGGCCGCCGTAGCCACTAAAGCCACCGCCCTGGTTTTGGCGCGGACGCTGGCCGCCTTGGCCGCCGCCGTGGCCTTGACGTGGGCGACCTTGTTGGCGGGGTTCCGGAGGACGCGGGGCGCCCATCGGCTTGTAGTCGAAGCCTTCGAGCCGCAGCTCGGGAATTTTCGAGCCGATGAAGCGCTGGATGTCACGGATGTCACCCGCATTTTCCGGGGTGACGAGCGTGAATGCGTCGCCGACAGCCTGTGCGCGGCCGGTACGGCCGATGCGGTGGACGTAGTCCTCGGGCTTTTCAGGCACATCGTAGTTGATGACGTGGGAGATACCGGCGACATCAATGCCGCGCGCGGCGATGTCGGTTGCGACCATTACCTCGGATTTGCCGGACTTGAAACCGGCGAGCGCCTCGATGCGCTGATTTTGCGATCGGTTGGCGTGCAGGACCGCGACGGAGTGGTTGGCGACTTTCAGACGGCGCGCGATCTTGTCCGCGCCGTGCTTGGTGCGGGAAAAAACGAGCACGCT
>CAIQBC010000186.1 GCA_903869955.1 uncultured Opitutia bacterium | reverse complement strand
TGGCGATGGCCATGAGGGTGAGCTGCACCTTGAACGGCTGGGAGGGGAGCACGGAGCCGAGGCCGGTGTTGGCGATCGTGTACTGGACGAAGACGGAGTCCTCAGGGTGGTAAGGATAGTTGGCGGAGAGCGACTGGAAGTTCGTGATAATGAGGTCAGGCGCACGTTGGATAACGTAGCCGGGGCCGAGGACCCGGGTGTTGTTGGCGAGCGTGAACTCCGTCTGGCCGGCGGAGCCATCGTAACGGATGAGGAGGAAATAATTGCCGCTGGGAATGTTGAAGGGCAGGTTGATCTCGCCGTCGAAGACGGCCACATTGCCGAACAGCTGGGTGTCGAGATGGGCGAAGCTGCCGAGGTCAATGTCATCGGCGTCGCCGAAGACGCGGTTGGTCGAGAGGTGAATCTCGATGTCGGCCGAGTCGAAACTGGGATTGCTGGCGAAATCCGCACCGAGGTCGGCGACCGTGATGGTGACGGGCAGGCGGCCGGTGCCGTTGGCATCGTCGAGGAGATAGGTGCCGGTCGGTGCGACAACGTCGGTGACGGCAAGGTCGAGGTTGGCGGGCGGCACGTCGGCGTGGTCGGCGGGGTTGGTGGTGCGGTTGACGGTATTGGTGGCCGGCACGGGCGAGAGCACGGAGAGTCCGTCAACAAACGTGGCGGAGGACGTGGTGGTGCTGTTTTGCGAATAAACCCAGCTCAGCGTATGGGTGCCGGAGCCGATGAGGAAGGCGACGTTGGCCCAGCTCGTCGTGCCGGAGATGACGGCCTGCGCAGGATCGGTGAAAAACGAAGTCGTCGGCAGATCGGCAACCACCCCGTCAATCAAAAAGCTGAGCGTGTCCTGCCCCGCCACGCTGGCGGCGCGCCACCAGAAGCTGACCAGGGCGGGGCCGCTGACGGGAACCTGCAACGTCGCCTGCTGGCCGGCGGCGAGAATCGGCGAGCGACCGACGGTGGCGGTGCCGGTGGGCGCCGTGGCGTCAGCCGCGCCGAACCATGAGCCGTCACCGCTGGTGACGAAACTGGGCAGATCGAGATCAAGGCGCGCAAAGCTGGAGGATGAGGCGCTGTTTTGCGCATAGGTCCAGGAGACGCTGTGCGTGCCGGCGGGCACAGTGACGATCTTCGGCTTATAGGACGGCTGGAAGCCGGTGAGGGTGGCGGTGGAGAGCGCGCTGCCGTGGGTCCAGACGGTGGGGGTCGTGCCGGTGGCGGTGAAGACCACGGCGGCAGTGTTCGAAGTGGCCCCAACGTTGGTGAAGTCGTCGCCTGCCACGATGCTGACGATCTGGTAGCTCTCACCAACGATGAGCGTGCCGCTCGTCTGGTTGGCGGGCACGACGCCATCAATCGCGTAGGAAACCTGGTCGGTCGCGCCACCCACGATCTGCCACGGCGCGTTGATTGTGGTCGGTCCGCTCACGGTGAGCGTGATGGTTGCCGTCTGGCCGGAGGAGAGCGTGGGGCTTTGGAAAGCGGTGCTGTCGGAGGCACGCGTGTCCGTGACCGAGAACCACTGGGCGGTGCCCGTGCTGCTGCTGAAGGTGAAGCTACCGAAGTCGAGCGCGAGGCCGGGGGCGTTGGTTTTTTGCAGGAAGACGAGGCGCGAGGCGGTGGCGACGACGGCGTCGCTCTCTTGCACGGCGCGGTCGCGGTTGGCGGCGAAGATGAGGAAATAATTTCCCCCGACCGTGTTGGGATTGAGGGGAATGTTGAATGCCGGGATGGCCGCACTGGCCGCGCCGGCCAGGCCGGCCGAGAAAGTGGTCGAGAAGAGGAGCGTGTCGGCGCTGGTGTTGAGCGTGGCGTCGTTGGAGAGATAAACCTCGAGCAGCACCGGTGTGCCGGCGGGAATCGCGCCGAGCGAGGAGTTGTCGAGACTGAACGTGACGCCGTTGAACGCGGGACTGGGCAGGTCGAGATTGGCGGAGTTGGCCGCGCTGATGGCGCTGATGCCGAGCTTTGGCCGCAGGAGCGTGATGGGCGTGTCGGCGACGTTGTTGGCGAGATTGAGGTCAATGAGACCGGTCGGCAGCGTGATTTCGGCGAGCAGATGAAACGCGCCCTGCCCGGCGTCAGGCACCGTGAGGCCGGTGAACGTGACCGAGCGCGTGGCACCGCCGGCAATCGCGCTGGCGATGGTCTGCGTGCTGAGCAGCGTGTCACCGAGATCCACGAGCGAGTCGGCCGAGAGGTAAAGTTTCACGACCGTGCCGGCCGGGATGGCGAAGCCACCGAGGTTGGCCACCGTGACGGAGGTGTTGGGCAGCGTGGTATTGACGCCGAGGCTCGCGCTGGAGAGCGCGGGCGCGGTCACGCTGGCGTCGAGCGCCCCGACGGCGACCTGCTGGTTGGTGACCGTGACGGGCGAGCCGGCGACCGCGCCAGTGCCGTTGACGACGAAGAGCAGATTGTAGACGCCGTTGAGCACATTTTGCGGGAGATTGATCGCATGCAACGGGCTGGGGAGGGTGACGCTGCCGCCGGCGGCGAGACCGCCGGTGTAGGTGAACTGGTCGAGAAGCACGTCGGCGTTGCGGTCGAGCGTGGTGTCGGTCGAGAGGAACACCTCAATGCTCACGTTGCGCGCGACCGGCACCGCGCCGAGCCCGGTATTGGCGAGCCGGTAGGTGACATTGCCAAAGGTACCGCCGGCGCCAACGCTCGTGGTGTTGGGGAAAACAAAGCTGCCCAAGGCGAGCGTGGGGCCGACGAGCGTGACCGGCGTGGCGGCGACGTTGTTGGCCGCATTGCGGTCGGTCTGGCCGGCGGGCAGCACGACGCGGGCGAGCAGGAAATAATTTCCCGGCGCGACGTCGGGGATGGCGACGTTGGTCCAGCTGAGCAGGATACTGGAGACGGGGTTGAGTGTCGCGCCTTGCGCAATAGTCTGGAGAAGAATGTCGCCGGAGTCGAAGGTGGCGTCGGTGGAGAGGTAAAGCTCGACGGTGTAGCCGGCGGCGAACGCCTGCAACGAGTCTTGGTTCTGCACGAAAGTGGAAACGCTGGCGAGGGTGGTATTGACGCCCAGGCTGGTCGTCGCGGTGGTCGGCGCGGTCACCGCGAGGTCGGCCGCGCTCACGGTTACGGGGACGCTGAGAACGTTATTCGTCGTGCCGGGGTCGCCGTCGGCCGCGCCGCTCTCGGCCACGGCGGCGTCGGAGTTGACGACCAAAAACAAATTGTAGGCACCACC
>CAIQBC010000185.1 GCA_903869955.1 uncultured Opitutia bacterium | reverse complement strand
TCATCGTGCAGGACGGCGGCGGCGGCATCTTTCGCGGCTGCTGGCCCCACGACACCAACTCCAAGATCGGCCTGCGCGTCCAGAACACCTCAACGCCCGGCAAGATTTACCAGATCTCCGTCGAGCATCACCTCCGCGTCGAGGTCGAGTTCCACAACGTGAAAAACTGGACCGTCCTCGACCAGCAGACCGAGGAGGAAAACCCCGCCGGTGCCGACGCCTACTCGATTGATCTCCAGGACTCGTCGGACCTCCTCTTCGCCAACACCTACATTTACCGCGTCTCGCGCAACATCCGCTCCAAGCCTTACGCCATCATCGCCCGCCGCTCGTCGAACATCGTGTTCCAAAACGTGAAGGTGTTCAGCCAGACCCGCCTCGCCTTCGACAACACCGTCCTTGAGGAAGGCGGCGGGGTCACTGTGCGCCCGAACTTCTTCACCAGCCTCACCCTCAACCGCGATCTGAAGGCCCCCGCGCCGCTCGCGCCTCCGGCGGTCTTCGCGCGTGGCGCGGCGCTGGAAAAGCTCGCCACTGGTTACAGCAACGCCTCCGGCCTCGCCGTAGACGCCGCCGGCACCGTCTATTTTACCGACGCCGCCGAGAATAAAATCTACCGCTGGGACGCCGCCGGGAAGCAGGCTGACGTGCTCGCCACCACCACCGGCCCCCAGCCGCAGGTGCTCGGCTTCGTGCCGCCCTCGCACCTGCTCGCCATCGCCATGCTCGCCAACCCCGCCCAGCGCGCCGTCTATCACCTCGACCTGAGCTCGCCCGGCTCCGGCGCGCAATCGGTTGCCGAGACGGCCGAGATGCTGCCCGGCACCTCGCTGCTGCTGCCCGTGGGCCTGCACTACCAGCTCTGGGTCATGCGCGACATGCTCGCGCATCGCGGCTTCATTTTTGAGAACGGCAGCAACACCGCCATCATCAGTGCCGTGGCCGACGAGCATCGGGGTTACTATTACGCCCCCGGCACCACGACCGCCGTCATCGCCGGCGGCGCCTGGCGGCCCAACCTCCAGAGCTCCAATCTCGCCGCCCTCAAGCCCGGTGACTCGCACCACCTCACCAGCGAGGACGACGGCCTCACCTACGTCGCCACGCTCGTTGCTGACTACCGCACGCTCACCACCACGGTATTCGCCGAGCGCGGCGGCACCTCGGTCGCCACCGACAGCGCCGGTAATGTGTTCATCGCCGAAGGCCAGGTGTGGATCTACGACCGCACCGGCAAGGAAATCGGCGTGTTGGAAACCCCCGAGCGCCCCGGCAGCCTCGCCTTCGGCGGCCCCGACAAAAAGACCCTCTTCATCGGCGCGCGCTCCTCGCTGTATTCGATCCGCACCCAGGTGGCTGGGCAGTGATCTCAGTGTAGCGCAGACTTCCAGTCTGCCTCCGAAAGCAGGCTGGAAGCCTGCGCTACGAGGACGGATTCTACGCGGTCGGATTCGCCGCGCTGCTCCACGGCCAGTCTTCCGGTCTCGCGCACAGGCGGGCCTTGACCGGGTTCTGCAAAATGTAGCGCGTGATGCGCTCGTGCTCGGCGGCATCGCGCACCCAGTGGTCGTAGGTCTCGGGCTGCCAGAAGCGCCCGGCCGTGAGGTTGAGCACGCGCCTGGCCCGCAGGGCGGAAAACTGTTTCCAGCTTTTCACAATTTCGCCCAACGCGTGCCGGCCATGCGGCGTGAGCAAGGCGTGGACATGGTTGGGCATCACCATCCAGGCGTGCAGCGTGTAACGCTCCGCGTCAAAATGCCGCATGGCATCGGCGACCAACCGGGCGATCTCCGGCTGGCGGAGATGGCAGGCGCCCGCGCCCGCATCCAGCGCTTGTTCCAATTTACGTTGGCGTTCGATCACGGCGGCTTGCGTGGCGCACGCATCAGGTCTGCTTCCGGACGTAGCGCAGGCTTCCAGCCTGCCGGCTTTGGCTTTGTTCGTAGAGTGCAGACTGGAAGTCTGCGCTACGCCGAATGACAGTCTGGAAGCCTGCCCTACAGCCGCCAGCTCACTTTCGATCCGGGCGAGCGCGGTTTGTGGCAGCGAGTCGGCGAGGCGAAACGTGACGAAGTAAGCGGCTCCCGCGATCTTGATGTGCGGCAGGTAGCCGCGCGAATGCCGGCCCTGCCGGTGCGGATCGTCGGAAGGTTGGGCGGGGGTGGCCATCGGATGCAGGCTGGAAGCCTGCGCTATGCATGAATTACCCCGCCGTCAACGGTTCCGTGATCGAACCGGGCAGTGTCGGCGGCTCAGTCGCTCTGGCGGAGGCGGATGTTCGAGCCAAGCGTGCTTCATCTCGCGCCGGAGAAAAAAATACGTGATCGTCTCGCCCTCCTTCCTCCCCCGCATCCGGCCAATTGACAGTCTGTCTCCGGCCACATAGGAACGCGGCCACCCCTAACTCCATGCGTCGAATCTCCTCGTTTGTCCAACGCGCCCATGGCCTGCGCTGCCTGGCCCTGATCGGGCTGCTGGTCGTCGTGGCGGGACCGCTGGTGGCAGCCTCGAATGATCCGCAGCTCCAGACCCAACTGCGTGAGGCGGTGACGGAAAAAAACGCGCCAGCGGTGTCCGCGCTCGCCCGGCAGATCTTAAGCCGGGATCCGCTCCAGCGTTCCCAAATCTTAGGGGGCGGCTCGTATTTCTCTCTGATCAATCCTTCTGGTTTCACAAATCCGAGGTTCGATGCCGATCCCCTGCGCAGCGATGCCCTGCATGCCTTGAAAACTTTGGATCTGCTCGATGATTACATTGCCGAAATCCTGAAAAAACTGGGCGACGACCCAGAGTCACGGCAGCTCCACTGGCAGGCCGGCGAGGCCTATGCCAGCGCGGCGGAGACATCCCGCGAGCAACGGATGCTACTGCCAGGAGCCCATTGGCTCAAAGTCACGCACAAGGGCACCGAGTTCACGGCCTTCAGTTCCCGGAACGGGACCGACTGGACGCCCGCCGGCAAGGTCACCCAACCCCTCGGACCGTCGCTCCTGGCTGGGGTGTGGGTGCCGGAGAGCAGGGCCGCGGTGCCTCTCACCGGCGCCTTCGAGCAGTTCGCCCTCGCAGGCAACCCCGCAGGGAGCGCCGGCCCGCCCGCCGGCTGGCAGGAGGCGGATTTGGGCGACGCGGTGACCTTGCACGGCGCCATGAAACGCGGGCCGGGCCCGGACGACCTGGTCGTGACCGGAACCACCGGCCAGAGCCGCACCACGTCCGGCCATTGGGTGTATCGCACGATGGAGGGCGACGGCTCGGTCGTGGTCCGGCTGCCCGATCTCGAGTCGGGGCCGGAGGACGCGCAACTCGGGCTGATGCTGCGGGAATCGCTGGCGGCCGATTTTCCGGCGGTCCGGTTCATGGCCAGCCGGCGCGGGGGATTTGTCCTGGCCTACATCAGGGGGCCCGGCTCATGGACCGGAGACTCGGTCGGTGAAATCCCGCCGGCGGGCTGGCTCCGGCTCGGACGCGCGGGCGACCGGCTGACGGCTGGGTTCTCGACCGATGGGGCGACCTGGCTACCGGTGTTCTCCCGCCGGCTAAACCTAGGGCCCGCCGCCGTGGCTGGCGTGATCGCGATCAACACCGGGCCGCCGGACACGTTCTCCTGGGCCGGTCTGGGCGTCAGCGGGAGAGGAGCCGCCCCGGTGCCCACCAACCCGGGAGCGGCCGGGCCCCCGGAGGCGACGCCGCCCCCTTGGACGTTTTCCCCGATCGGCGCGGGAGCGCCGGGCAGCCTGGCCGATTGGACAGGGGGCAACACAGTCCTGAAAGTCCAAGGCGGAACCTACACTACTCCGTCCAAACATTTGCTCCACCGGCCGCTGGCCGGGGACGGTGAGGTGACCGCATTTCTCCCCACGAGCCCGATACGCACCTATGGTAGCAGTACGGCCCTGGCGATCCGGGGCTCGCTGGCCG
>CAIQBC010000184.1 GCA_903869955.1 uncultured Opitutia bacterium | reverse complement strand
CGGCGGCTCCCGCCGCGCCTGTGGCCCCCGCGGCCGCCCCGGCGCCGATGGCCAGTGTCGCCAATCCCCCGGCGCACGTCTGGCTGCGGATGCACTGCAACTTCGAGACGGATCTGGCCGATTTCAGTTGGAGCGCCGACGGCAAGGTGTTCACGCCCTTGGGTGGCACGGTGGCGACGACCTTCAAAACCAGCACGACCTTCCAAGGCGTGCGGCCCGCGCTGTTCAATTTTAACACCGCCGGCCAGCCCGGCGGCTTCGCCGACTTCGACAACTACACGGTGGACGAGCCGCGCGCGCGCGGCATCGAGCGCGAAATTCCAGTGGGCAAAACCGTCGTGTTTACCAGCGGTGCCGACGACAGCTATCTCATCGCCGACTATCCCGCTTCTGGCACTGTCAGTGCGGACGGCAGCTACCATTCCACGGCAGGTTATTTGACCAGTTACTTCGCGATTGGCGCATCCGGTGTGAGCCGCAACCCCTTTGCCAACTTTACCGTGGTGGATGTCGGTCTTGGCCGTGTCGCGCTCCGCACCGCCAGTGGTCAATATGTCTCGGTGGACGGCGAGAAGACTGTTCTGAAAAACCTCGGAACCGCTCAGCCCGGCATCGCCGAGTCGTTCCAGTGGGTCAATCTCATGCGCGGCGACACGATGCTCATGTCGCTCACCAACCACCGCTACCTCGCCACCCAGTCCAACACGCCCGGCCCCGTGACCGTCACCGCCCTCGGCGCCAGCCCCGCCCGCAAAAGCGGCGCGGAGTTCAGGTGGAAGGCCGCGGACTGAGCAGGGCCGCGCCGCGCGAAGCCGGGCTGTAATGTAGCGCAGGCTTCCAGCCTGCATCCGGAGGCAGACTGGAAGTCTGCGCTACCCTCGCCGACGAGGTGGCAACACGGGGCTTACCCACACCCGCGCTCCCGCGTGAAGTCCCCGCGAGGCTCCCCGGCGCCCGGAAACTGGAAATCTCGCCCACCAGATGTTTCCCGCGAACGGCGCGCGGGAAGGGCTTGCTTCCACCTATTGGTGGATTAGGCTGGCGGCGTTTTCTGCATTTTGTTTTAACCCTCAGCGTTACCTGTCGCCATGCACCCCCACGACCACGACTGCTCCGGCCACGATCATCGCCACGAGCCGCTGTTGAACCGCCGCAGCTTCATCGGCCTCGGCATGGGCGGCCTCGCCTATCTCTCCGGCATCGGGAACCTGCCCTCCGCGCTCGCCGCCGCCGCCGGGCCGGAGCGCAAGAAGCGCGCGAAGCAGGTGCTCGTGCTCTTCGAGCAGGGCGGCGTCTCACAGATGGACACCTGGGACCCGAAGCCCGACGCCCCCACCGAGCACCGGAGCCCGTTCAAGACGATCTCCACCGTGGTGCCCGGCATGATGTTCACCGAGCTGCTGACGAAAACCGCCAAGGTCGCCGACAAGCTCACCGTCGTCCGCTGCATGACCCAGCCCACGCCGGGCATCGGCGACTCGCATCCGAAGGGCTCGCAATACATTTTTTCCGGCGAGGCGCCCGGCGGCCCGGTTGACCGGCCCGACATCAGCTCCATCGTCGCCTCCATCATGGGCACGCCGGCGGAGTTTCTGCCGAGCAACATTCTCGTGCCCGGCACCAGCGAG
The DNA here is from genome assembly GCA_903869955.1 of uncultured Opitutia bacterium. Taxonomy (GTDB): domain Bacteria; phylum Verrucomicrobiota; class Verrucomicrobiia; order Opitutales; family Opitutaceae; genus CAIYUN01. The sequence continues at coordinate 17,230 of CAIQBC010000184.1, read as the reverse complement.
CAGGCGAGCACATCGAAGGTGGGCTTCCTGCCGCCGGGCTACGCGGTGTTCAAGACCGGCGGCAACCTCGCCGACCCCGACTGGCAGGTGCCCAACCTCGGCCTGATGGCTGACATCGCGCCGGAGCGTTTCCAGCAGCGCAAGGACCTGCTCAGCAACCTCGATGTTGGCTTCGCGCACGGCGGCGACGTGAAGGATGTGAGCGCCATGCGCGCGCTGCTCGAACAGGCGGAGAACATGCTCACCAATCCCCGCACGCGCCAGGCCTTTGACCTTCACGGCGAGCCGGAGGCCATGCGCGCCCGTTACGGCACGGGCCACCGCGGCCAGTGCTACTTGCTCGGCCGCAAGCTCATCGAGTCCGGCGTGCGCTATGTGACCGTGGACGTGCGCGAGCCGCGCCAGTCGTGGGTGGACGGCAAGGGCGTCGCCTACGACGGCGGCAGCAACATGAACTGGGACCACCACGACGACATCTACGCGCCCGGCACCACCAACAATGTCCCCGGCAGCGGGCCAGGTTCCAACCGCTGGGGCATCCACACGTGGCCGATGATGGGCTCGACCGACCAGGCGTTTTCGGCGCTCATCGAGGACATGCACCAGCGCGGGCTGCTCGACGAGACACTCGTGTGCTTCGTGACCGAGTTCGGCCGCACGCCTAAAATCAACAACCGCCGCGGCCGCGACCACTGGACGCACTCGTTCAGCTTCGCCTTCGCCGGCGCAGGCGTGCCGGGCGGGCAGGTCGTCGGCTCGACCGACCGCGACGGCGGCTACATCACCAGCTCGATGGCCTACACCATCGAGGACTACGCGGCCACCATCTACGAGAAGCTCGGCATTGACCGCGCCAAGCCGCTCCACACCGCCGCCGGCCGCCCCGTCCTTATCTCGTCCAAAGGCCGCCCGATCCCCGAGCTGTTCACCTGAATCGCCCCGCCCGCCGTCCGTCTCCCCCGGCCATGAAAAAATTTACCCTGCTTGTCTCCACGCTTTGCGTGCTGGCCGGCCTGCTGCTGTCCTGCCGCACGGCCTCCGTGCCACCGCCGCCCGCTGCGTCCGCCGCCCCCGCTGCCGCTGTCGCCGCCACGCGTCTCGACGTGCAGCCCGCCAGCCTCGCGCTCGAGAGCCGCCGCGCCACGCGGCAATTCGTCGTGCTGGCCGAGGTGGACGGCGAGAGCCGTGATGTCACCCACCTCGCCACCTTCCGCAGCAGCAACGGGCGCGCGGTGAGGATCGAGCGCGGCCTCGCCAGCGCCGTCAGCGACGGGCAGGCGACGATCACCGTCAGTTGGGGAGGAAAAAGCGTCGAGGTGCCCGCGACCGTGGCGAATTTTGCCCAGCCCGACCCGGTGCTGTTCAAGTTCGAGACGATGGCCGTGTTCACCAAGCAGGGTTGCGCCGCCGGCTCTTGCCACGGCTCGCCGCAGGGCAAGGCCGGGTTCTCGCTCTCGCTCTTCGGCTATGACCCGACGATTGACCGCCGCTCGCTCACCCGCGACGGCTTCAGCCGCCGCGTCAATCCCGTCGAGCCCGCCGCCAGCCTTGTCCTGCGGAAGCCGCTGATGGAGCTCGACCACGTCGGAGGTAAACGCCTCCACCGCGACGACGCGCCTTACCGCACCCTGCTCGCCTGGATCGCCGAAGGCGCCAACACCGACCTGCCCGCCACCGAGTGCCAGCGCATCGTCGTCTATCCCGGCCCCGACCGCACGCTCAAGGCCCCTTCCCTCACGCAGCAGCTCAGCGTGCTGGCCTATTTCAGCGACGGCCGCGTGCGCGACGTCACTTCCATCGCCACCTACGACACCTCCGGCGCCGAGACCGCCACGGTGGACGCCGCCGGCCGTGTGACCGGCCGCCAGCGCGGCCAGGCCGCCATCAGCGTGCGCTACCTCTCGCAGGTGCAGTCGGTCAACTTCACCGTCATCGAGGACGTGCCAAACTTCACCTGGTCGGCGCCGCCCGAGGCCAGCTTCGTGGACACGCTCGTCAACGCGAAGCTGAAACAGTTGAAATTCCTCCCCGCCGAGACGTGCGACGACGCCACCTTCGTCCGCCGCCTCCACCTCGACCTCACCGGCCTGATCCCGGCCGGCGACGAGGCGCGGCGCTTCATCGAGGACAAGGATCCGCAAAAGCGCGCCAAACTCATTGACCAGTTGCTCGCCAGCGAGGCGTTTGCGCGCTTCTGGGCGCTCAAGCGCGCCGACCTCATGCGCGTCTCCTCCACGCGCCTCCGCGAGGGCCGCGCCGAAAAGTTCTCCGACTGGCTCGTCGGCGCCGAGCGCGACGATATGCCCTACGATCAGTTCGCCCGCCGGCTCCTCACCGCCAGCGGCAACACGCTCGAGGTGCCTGAGGCCAATTTTTTTCTCGCCGTCGCCAAGCCCGAGGAGCGCACCGAGGCCACCGCGCAGCTTTTCCTCGGCTCCCGGCTGGAATGCGCCAAGTGCCACAACCACCCCTACGAGAAGTGGACGATGAACGACTACTACAGCCTCTCCGCCGTCTTCGCCCGCACCGCCTCCGATCAAGGCATCATCGCCAAGGCCGACTTGGGCGAGAGCGTCAACCCGCTCAGCAAAAAGGCGATGATCCCCTGGGGCTCCAAGTCCGACACGCCACCCGACGCCGACCGGCGCGGACCGTTCGTCGGCTGGCTCACCAGCCCCGACAACCCGCTCTTTGCGCGCGTCGAAGTCAACCGCATCTGGGCGCACCTCCTTGGCCGCGGCATTGTCGAGCCGGTGGACGACTTCCGCTCCTCCAACCCGCCCGCCAACACCCCGCTGCTCGACGCGCTGGCGAAGGCGTTTGTCGAGGGCGGCTACCGCCGCAAGGCCATCATCCGCCTCATCTGCAACAGCCAGACCTACCAGCGCACGATCGCCGCCAACGAGCTCAACGCCACCGACGACACCCTCTTCTCCCACGCCCGCCCCCGCCTTCTCACCGCCGAGCAGATCAAGGACGCCGTGGGTCTCGCCGCCGGCACGCTCGCCCCGATGCAAGTCTCGCCCGAGCAGCTCGCCCGCGACACCGCCGAGCTCGCCAAGCGCCGCGCCGAGCTCGAGCCCGGATTCGACGCCTGGCTCGCGCGCGCCGCCGCCGAGGCCGCCGGCCTCGATTTCTGGGCCGCCGGCTGGCACGCGGTCGGACCCTTCAGCCTCGACCCCAACGACGAACAGGCGACCGACGCCTTCGCCCCCGAGCGCGCGCCCGTGGACTTCACGGCCAGCTTCGACAACGGCAAGCGCCAATGGCGCCCGCGCCCCGAATGGAACGACCCCGCTGCCACCTACACGATTGACACGCCCAAGGACTCCACCGTCTACATCGCCCGCGAGTTTTTCTCCCGCGAGGCGCGCGACTTCCCCGTGGATCTCACGGCCAACGGGAAGCTCTGGCTCAACGGCCAGCCCGTCTCCGCCACGCCCAAGGGCGAAAAGATCGCCGTCCTGCTCCCGCTTGCCGCCGGCCGCAACATCGTGCTCCTGAAACTCGTCGGCAAGCAGGACGAGGCTGCGTTTCGCTTCAACTTCGCCCAAAAAAACTCCGCGACCGAGGATGGCCCCGAGCTGCCGCCGCAGGTCGTCAGCCTGCTCGCCAAGCCCGTTGCCCGGCTTACTGCCACCGAGCGCGGCATCATCCACGACCATTACCCGCAAATGGACGGAACCTATGCAGAGATGCTGCGCCGGCAGGCCTACCGCCCCAGCAACGCCGACTTCGCCACCCAGCGCTCCGTGCCCGTGGCCGACCCCTTCATGGCCGCCTTCGGCCAGCCCAAGCGCGAGAGCGCCTGCGCCTGTGAGCGCGTTACCGCCCCCACGCTCCTCCAGGCGCTCGAGCTTCTCAACGGCGCGACACTCCACACCAGCGTGCAGGCCGGCGCGGACCACTACGCCCGGCTCGGCGACGGCGAGCTGCTCGACTCGCTCTACCTCGCCGCGCTCGCGCGCTTCCCCTCCGCCGCCGAGCGCGACACCGCCCGCCAGTTCGTCGCCGCTTCCGCCAGCCGCGACGACGCCGTGATGGACCTCCTCTGGTCCGCGCTCAACACCCGCGAGTTTCTCTTCCAGCACTGAGGCGACTTCCCGCCCGCCCATGAAACCGTTGCCCAAAACAAAATCCTGCCCCGCCCGCCGCTGGGGACGCGGTGCCCTCGCCGCGTTTTTGTCCGCTCTCCTGCTGGCTCCCGCCGCCTCCGCCGCCCCGGCCGAGGTCTCCTTCATGCGCGACCTTGCCCCGCTGCTCATCGGGCGCTGCACCGCCTGCCACGGCGCGATCAAGGACGAGGGCAATTTCCGCCTCCATACCTTCGAGCGCCTGATGGAGGGTGACGAGCCGGTCGTCGTCGCCGGCCACCCGGAGAAATCCGAGCTGTTCCGCCGCCTCACCGCCACCGACCCCGACGAGCGGATGCCGCGCGAGGACAACGCGCTCACGCCCGCGCAGACCGAGCTGTTCCGCCGGTGGATTTTGGCCGGCGCGAAGTTCGACGGCCCCGACCCCAAAGCCCTCTTCAAGACCATGCTCGGCCCGCGCGAGCATCCCGCCGCGCCCGCCGTCTATCCGACGCCCGTGCCCGTGCTCACCCTCGCGTTCGCCCCCGGCGGCCGCGAGCTCGCCGTCGGCGGCTACCACGAGATCACGGTCTGGGACGCGAGGACGGGCCTGCTGCTCCGCCGGCTCGGCCGGCTCCCGGAAAAAATCCAGGCCATCGCCTACAGCGCCGACGGCACGCGCCTGCTCGTCGGCGGCGGCACGCCCGGCGACTACGGCGAGCTCGCGCTGGTGGACGCCCAGAGCGGCGCGCGCCTGCGCGTGCTCGACACGTTCGCCGATGTCGTGCTCTCCGCCGTTTTCCGCGACGATGGCCGGCGCGTCGCCGCCGCCTCCGCCGACCAGACGGTGCGCGTCTACGACCCCGCCGACGGCCGCCGCCTCTGGAGCCAGAAGCTCCATGCCGACTGGGCCACCGGCGTCGCGTTCAGCCCCGACCAGCGCTACGTTGCCAGCTCCAGCAAGGACAAGACGGTAAAAATTTACGAGGCCGAGACGGGCGAGCTTTACACCACCTACACCGGCCACAACAAGATGATCGGCAAATACGCCGGGCAGAACCCCGTCTATGCCGTGAAGTTTGTCCCCGGCTCGCCTGTCGCCCTCAGCGCCGGCGGCGGCGGCTGGATCCAGCTCTGGGAGCCCGAGAAGGCGCACGACGAGAACGGCACCGCCGCCGACATGGAGGACCGCTTCAAGTCGGCCGGCCACGCGCGCTACCTCGCGCACGGTGCGGCGCAGGAGGTGTTCGCCCTCGCTGTCGGCAACGGTCAGGTCTTCGCCGCCACGGCCGACGGCCTCGTGAAGCAGTTTGACCTGGAGAAACTCGCCGAGGTCCGCGCCTATCCCGGCCATTCGGACTGGGTCTACGCCCTCGACTACGACGGCGCGGCGGGCCGCCTCGCCACCGGCGACTACTCCGGCGAGGTCCGTGTGTGGGACACGAACACCGGCGCGTGCCTCGTTACCTTCCGCGCCATGCCCGGCGGCCCGCCCTCCGCCGGCCGCGCCCTCACGGCCGTCAAGTAGGCTGCGGCAGAGCGCTCCGCCGTGATGGCGGCGATCCGTTCGCATGGCAACCAGGCCACGGCGCTGCGGCTCGTCGCGGTTTTCCTAGCATCCGGGCTGGCGTGAAAGAGTCAAGGCGGGCTTGCTTATTGACGTCCAGTCAGCAGGATGCCGGCCGAGCTTGCGGAACCAGCCGCCGGCCACGTTTTTTCTCATTTCCCCCCGAGCGGGCCCGGCTTTTGCCGACGGCGACCGATCAAGGTGAATCAAGGTGAATCAAGCCTAATCAAGGTCAGGTGCCGCCGAATTAAGGTAAATTCAGGTAAATTAAGGCATGAGTTTCAGCAGTCGCCCATCATCCGTCCTAGCCGCCCGGCCGCACCTAATCAAAGTGAATCAAACCTAATCAAACCATGACGGCCAGACCAGGCGGGGATTTGCGGTAACATATTTGCATCAAGCGGGAGATTGGACGGTCGCGCAGGGATTGCGCCGCCAGAGTACCGCTGGTTAAACATGTGCTATTATATAATAGTGAGCGTGCGTTTGGTCTGAGCGATAAAAAATCCTACGGCTGTGCGTGCGGCCGGACTTTGTCTTCCGGCCGAGGCGGGTGGCTCCATACCGATGGGGCGCTTCGCCGGGTAATGAGGTTCAAAATTGTTCCGCCGATTTTTTTGGTTCGCCAAAGCCGAACGCCACGCGGATAGATTTGCCCCCGAGTTTCCCTCACCTTCTGATCCCCCAAACCCTCACCACCATGACCAACCCCGCCCTGCCCCGCGCCCTTGCCGCCACGCTGCTGGCCGCCGCCATCGCCTTTCCGGCCGTGCTTCCGGCCCAGCCCGCCGCCCCGGCGGCGCTGCCCGCGCCCGATGAGCTCAAGACCGCGCTCACCCTCACCGACGCGCAGGTGAAGCTGATCACTCCGATTCTCGACGCGCAGGCCAAGGCCTTTGCCGAGGTCACCGGCGCGCAGACCAAGGCCGAGGCGGCGCGGAACGACGCCAACACCAAGATCGCCGCCCTGCTCAACGACGCCCAGAAGACGCAGTTTGCTGCACTCGGTGCCGCGCGGGGTGGCGGCCGAGGTGGCCGCGGTCGTGGCCCGGTGGATCTTGGTCCCTTGCCGGATGTCCACGCAGCCGTCCCCAACACCCTGCCCGGCCTGCTCGGCAAGCCGCTGAAGTGGGTATCCACCGCTCCGCTCGTCATTCCTGTGAACGACGCCGCGCACACCTTGCAGTCCATCAAAGACCCGACGATCTCGTTCATTGACGGCAAGTGGGAAATCTACGCGACGGCCCACATGACCAGCCAAATCTCGAACACCAAGAACGCGTTCAACATGATCCATGTGAGCTTCGCCGACTGGAAGGACGCGCCCAAGGCCCCGCTGTTTTACATGGACAGCAATCCGAATTTCACCGGCTACAAATGCGCGCCGGAGATGTTCTACTTTGCGCCGCAGAAGAAGTGGTATTTTACCTTCCAGACGCAGCCGCCTGCGTTCTGCACCAGCACGACCCCGGGTGAGCCCAACTCCTGGACCAAGCCTGAGCCGTTCTTTGCGCAAGGCACCCCGCTGCCCAACCTGCCGATTGATTTTCATTTCATCGGCGACGGCGCGTATATGTATATGTTCTTCACCGGCGACGACGGCAACTTCTACCGCAGCCGCACGACCTACGCCGATTTCCCCAAGGGCTTCAGCAACCCGGTGGTCGCAATGCGCGGCACCCGCAACACCGTCTTCGAGGCCGGCTTCACCTACAAAATCAAAGGCACAGACAAATACCTGACTTGCGTCGAGGCATTGGGCGCCGGCCGCTACTATCGCGCCTACGTGGCGGACAAACTGGACGGCGAGTGGTATCCGGTCGATGGGCTGGAGAGCGTGGATCATCCGTTTGCCGGCAAGGCCAATTTGACCTTTGAGGCCGGAGTTACCCCGTGGTCTGGCCAGGTCAGCCACGGCGAGATGATCCGCGACGGGAACGATGAGCGCATGATTCTTGACCCGAACAACCTCATGTTCCTCTACCAGGGCATCGGTGACGCCGAGAACAAGGGCGACTACGGCGCATTGCCCTACAAGCTCGGCCTGCTCCGAGCGGTGAAGGCTGAGTGATTCTCCGGCCTCGCAAGCTTAAACCACAAGCGTCCGGGTATCACCCATGATCATTAGCCCCAGTCCAAGTGAGTGATGCGGTCTTTCCCGCCTAAAATCCCCCCAGCCAAATTCCAACCCATGAAAACCCCTATCACCCTCCTGACCCTCGCGGCGATGCCGCTCGCCGTCCTTGCCGCTGACTCGGTCCAGTCCGCTCCGACCGCTGCGCCGCAGCCCGCTCCCACCGTCCAATCTTTGTCTCCCGCGCAGACCGCCTCGGCACCGGCCCTGGCTCCCAATCAGGGTGGTGGGGCCAACCGCGGCGCCGGCCGCGGCGCAGGCCGTGGTGGTGGCCGAGGCGGTGGCGCCCCCACGCTTGGGGCCGACGACAAGCAGTCTGTGCCGCCGGCACCCGAAGGCTACAACGTGGTGCGGGCCGACATCCCCCACGGTAAGCTCGAGCGGGTGGACTATGATGCTTCGGCCGTCGTCCCGGAATTGAAGCGTTGGATGGAGGTCTATACTCCGCCCGGCTATTCCAAGGACAAGAAATACCCCGTGCTGTTTTTGCTCCATGGCATCGGCGGCAATGAGAAGTCCGAGTGGAACACCTATGTCCCCAATAACAAGGGCTCGCAGGGCACGGCGGCAATCATTCTCGACAACCTTCTCGCCGACAAAAAAACCGAGCCGATGATCGTCGTCTTCCCCAATGGGAATGTCACGCAGCCGGGCGCAGGCGGCGATGGCTGGGGCAAGGACTTCGAGACCGACCTGCTCAAGGACATGATCCCCTACATGGAGGCGCATTACTCTGTGATTGCCGACCGCGAGCACCGCGCCCTCGCCGGCCTTTCCATGGGCGGCGGGCAGTCGCTCGATTTCGGCCTGACCCACCTGGACACGTTCGCGTATGTCGGTGGCTTTTCCTCCGCGCCCAACACGTGGACGCCCGAACGGCTGGTGCCGGATGCGGAAAAAGCCGCCAAGCTGCTCAAGCTGCTGTGGATTTCCGGCGGAGCGAAGGACAACCTGCTCACCTTCAGCCAGCGCACCCACACCTATCTCAAGGAACACAATGTCCCGCACGTCTACAACGTGGATCCCGGTGCCCACGATTTCGACACTTGGAACAATAATCTCTACCTGTTCGCTCAGCGCCTGTTCAAATAATTCCCAATTGGCCATGAAAACTCGCACCCCACACCGCCTTGGCCTCTGCGTCGTGTTTGGTGCATCCCTCGTTTGCGAACTGCACGCCCAAGGTGCGCTGGCCAGCCCTGCCGCCGGACGCCAAGGGGCCGCACCCCAAGGGCCTGCGGGCACTGGACGGCGCGGCGGGGCAGGCGGAGCCCGCGGCACGCAGACCCCGCCCCTGCATGTCTAAAACCCATTATCCCGGCCGAAGCCTCGATACGCTCCGGAAGATCTTTCGGCTGGCCTGGCGGCCTGTGGCGTTGCCGTTGCTGGCGCTGGTGCTGGATGGATGCACCGGCTTGCCTCCGGGCAGCGGCTCCGCCGGCGCCATGGCCAAGGCCACGCCAAAGGATTTTGCCACCATCCGTGGCGCCAACTATCGCGGCGCGACGGCCGCGAACACGACTGACTACTGGCTGCATTACAGTGCAACCGAGACCGAGCGCGATTTGGGCTACGCCGGCCGGCTGAACCTGAACCAACTGCGCGTCTTCGTAAATTACGCTTCCTGGCAAGCTGACAAGCCCGCGTTTCGGCGCAACGTCGTCAACCTCGCCCAAGCGTGCCAGCGGCATGGCATCGGGCTGATGATCACGATCGGCGATACGCAGGTTTTTATCGCGGAAGACCGCTCGATCAACGTGACCCAAGCGCGCGAGTTGATCACGGATCTCGTCGCCACCCTCGGCCGCGAACCGGCGCTGGCATTCTGGGACGCCTCCAACGAGCCCGACTACAATGCCGCCGGTTCGCCGGCAGATCAGCAGCAAAAACGCTTCGAGATCGCCCGTCTGATCGCCGCCACGTTGCACGAGCTGGACAAAAAGACGCCGGTGACCATCGGCGTGGCCAACGAGCGCGCCATGGAGACGCTCGCCGACGCCGTGGACGTCTTGTCGTTTCACAACTACAGTCCGACGCGCGCCGCGATCGCCGACGACATCGCGCGCGCCAAGACATTTGCCACCAAGGTCGGCAAGCCGGTGATCGACACCGAAACCGGCTGCGTGGCGCGCGCGAACCCCTACGACGTGACGCTTGAGGAGCACACGAAGGCCCGCGTCGGCTGGTACATCTGGGAGCTCATGATCACCAAGCGCTGGGGCGACGTGCATGGGGTGTTTTATCCCGACGGCACGGTGCGCGATCCCTCGATTCCCGCCGCGATCTTCGGCCTTTTCCGCAATCGCTCCGACAACGTCCTGCTTGAAAACGTGAACCGCGAGAGCTGGGTCAACACGGACGACGCCGCCGCACAGGCATGGCTCGACAACCCTGCCGGCGGATGGAAAGAGGGCCTGGCCGCGACGTAGAAGCTCGCCAACCTGCTCGAGGCGGGACAACTCATCGCGATGCGCGAGCCGCCGACGCGCGCGGTCGACTTGCTGCGACAGGGACCGGCGAATCCCGCCGCGTTGCGTGACTTGACGGCGCGTTTCATCGCGTTGCTGAAACCGTTCGAGCGGCGCGGCGCATCGGCCACGACTGGCGTGCGCTCCGGCCTGATTCCGGCCGAGCAGGCGCCACGCGTGGTTTATCCGCTTCTGCGCCGGGCCGGCTCGCGCACGCCGGAGGACACCGCCACGATCCGCGGCGCCAACTACTGCTACGCCGAATACGGCGGGCACACGGGCATGTGGAGCAACTACTCGCCCGCGATCACCGAGCGCGACCTCACCTACGCGCAACGGCTCGGGATCAACCAGATCCGCTGCTTCATCACCTATGAGGCCTATCGGGACAACCCAGACCAATTCCGCCAGAACCTGCTCCATCTGGTTCGCGCCGCCGATGCGCGCGGCATCGGCGTGATGCCGGTCGTGAACTACAACCAGCAGCTCCAGGGCTCGGGTTACCCGGGCGCGGAGGAGTGGGCGAAGTTTCTCGTTGATACGCTGGGCCAGGAACCCGGCCTCGCCTTCTGGGATGTTTACAACGAGCCGGATTATCCGCCCGGCCAACCCGAGCGCTCCGCACCGCGGGTCGCGTTCGCCAGACACATGGCGGAGGTTTTCCGCCGGCTCGACGGACATACGCCCATCACCATTGGCTGCGCCTACGAATACACCATGGAGCAATGCGTGGACGTGGTTGACGTGCTGGTTTATCACGGCTATCAGCAGACCCGCGAAGCAATCCGCTACGACATCGAACAGGCGCGGCTCGCCGGCGCCGCCGTCCACAAGCAGGTGCTCAACGACGAGATCGGCTGCCTCGCCCGCGCCAATCCCTACGACGTCGCGATCCAGGAGTACATGGACGCGCACGTGGGCTACTACCTGTGGGAGCTCATGATCGTATGGAATGGCCGCGGCTGGGGCGACGTGCACGGGATCTTTTACCCTGACGGCACCGTTCGCGATCCGTCAATCCCGGCGGCGGTGATGGGCTTCTTCCGCCACCGCGGTCCGGACATGGTGCTCGAGCGGCCCAATCGGGAGAACCGTGTCACCCGCACGATCGCCGAGGCGCGCAACTGGCTGGGCAACGCGAACGGCGAATGGCGCGCCGGCCTCGACACCGCGGAAGTGGCGGCCAACCTTCTCGAGTCAGCCCAGCTCGTCGCGCTGCGCGAGCTGCCGACCCGCCAGGTCCAGCTTCTGCGCCGCGGGCAGGAGGATCGCGGCGCGCTCCGGGCCCTGTTGGAACAAGAGGTCGCGGCGCTCCAGCCTTATGAACGATGACCGCGATAAGTCCTGCGCTGGCGACTTGGAGGCGGCGCGCTTGGGTTTAGTAGCCAACTTCAACGCCCCCAAGCACGGCGCGGTCACGCACCTCACACTCGACGAGCTGAAGACGCTCAAGTCCCGCTGGAACGTGGATCTCAAGCTCGGCTGAGCAAAATAGGAAACAGCGCAACCAAAAATGCTGCGCATATTTTGTCCGGTGCCGCCGGCTGAAAAGCGGTTGATTTCAACCCTCTGGCCGCCGACACTCCGCGCCTCCGCTTTCCATCCCCTTTCCCCATGAATATGAAACCGCATTTCCTCCTCGTGGTCGTTTCCGTCCTGGCGCTTGCTGCGTCCGCCTTCGCGCTTGATGGTAACATCACCATCCACGATCCGTCCACCATCGTTGTGAGCGACGGCAAATTTTTCGTTTATGGTACCGGTGCCGCTAACGCCGGCCTGATGTCCAGCGATGGCTGGACTTGGACCGGCGGTGTCCAGCGTGGGGGCCCGACCGGAATGGTTCTGGCGCCCGATGTCATCCGTCTCGGCGATCGCTTTTGCGTTTATGTCGCCACCCAGGATGTGCAGCCCCGGGCGGAGATCCACCTGGCGTCGAGCAAGTCGCTCGACCCCGCCTCGCCGGATTTCGGCTGGGAAGACGGTGGCATCGTCGCCTCCACCGACGGCGTTGAAGACTGCAACGGCATTGACCCTGGGGCGTTTCTCGATCCAAGCACCGGCCGTCTCTGGCTCACTTACGGTTCCTATTTCGGCTACATCCGGCTGGTTGAGCTCGACGCCAAAACTGGCAAGCGGCTTCACCCGGGCGACAAGCCTGTTGACCTCGCGGTGAACTGCGAGGCGTCGGTGATGACTTACCACGACGGTTGGTATTACCTGCTGGCGACCCATGGTTCCTGCTGCCAAGGCGCGAACTCCGGCTACAACATCCGCATGGGGCGCTCGAAGAGCGTCACAGGTCCCTTCCTTGACCACGACGGCCTCGACATGATCAAGGGCGGGGGGAAACTTTTTCTCGGCTCGGAGAGCCGCCTCGTCGGCCCCGGACATTTCGGCCGGCTCGTGCTCGAAAACGGGGTCGAGGTCTTTTCCTGCCACTATGAGGCCGATCTCGACCATCCCGGCGGCTTCGGCACCCTCTCCATCCGCCCGCTGCTCTGGCGCGATGGCTGGCCGGTCGCCGGCCAGAATGCGCGAGCCGGCTCCTACATGATCGAATCCGCCCGCACCGGCACGGTGCTGGAGCTGGCCGTCGAGGGCGTGTCGCTCGGCGGTGGTCGTGGCGGCGGGGGTGGACGCGGAGGCGCAGCCCGTGGCGGCGGCGGCCGTGGTACCGGCGGCGGCGCGCCGATCCCGCCACAGGATGTCGCGGTCGTCTCGAAGAACTGGCCCGCCGGTAACATCGCTCCGCGCATGGCCGGCTATCTCGATCAGGCCCAGCAAAAATGGACTGTCACCGCCGTGCCCGACGCGGGTGGCTATCCCGGCGCTCCGTATTTCAAGATCACCGTCGCCGGCACGGACCGCGCGCTGGCCGCGACCGAGGAGGGCGAGCTCATCACTCTGCCTGCTTTCACCGGCGGCCCCGAGCAGCTCTGGCGCATCCAGCAGCTCACCGATGGCAGCTATCGCATCATGCCCAAGGCCGTTCCCGGCATGAAGGAGCCGCTCGCGCTCTCCGCCGTCGGTAGCAGCACCGCCACGCTCACCAAGTTTGATCCGGCCAGCGACCGCCAGCGCTGGATTTTCCAGGGTATCTGACCCACCCCCCCCGGCCAGCCTCAACCTTCAATCCGGCTCACTATGATTTCGCTTCGCCACCTCTCCGTCTCCGCGCTCACCTTGCTGCTTGTTGCCGGCTCCGCGCCCCAGGTGTCGGCCGCCGGCGGCCGGGGTTCCGCCCCGCTTCCTCCGCCCGGGGCGACCGCCCCGTCGCTCAAATCGCCCGGGCTTGCTCCCGCTTCCCCCACTGCCGAGGGTTTCATCACGCGCTGGCTTTTGCTTGATCCCATTCCCGGCAACGGCCAGGTCACCGACAGTGCCACACAGGCCGCCGCGAAGAAGGACTATTTCCCCGATCAGCTAACCGTCCTCCCCCATGACGGCGACAAGGTGAGCGTGGGCGGCACTGAATACGCGTGGCATGCGGTGGAGACCAAGAATTACAACGTCAACCTCTACCACTTCGGCTACTACCGTGGGAAACCAACCTCCAATGTGGTCTTCTGGGGTGTCACCGTCATCAACTGCCCGCAGGAGATGCCCGGCGTCCGCCTCGCCATCGGCTCCAACCCCGGTTCGGTGTGGTGGGTCAACGGCGCGGAGGTCGTGGGTATCTACGGCGACCGCCAGACGGTCATTGACGACGGCGTATCGAAAAAGCTCACCCTCAAGAAGGGCGCCAACATCGTCCGTTTCATCGTGGTCAACAACGGCGGCATGGTTGACTGCTGCGCGCGATTTCTCGATGCGCAGGACAAGCCCGTCACGTCGTTCACGATGAATCTGCCCGCAAACCATTAACGCACCGCCCAGCGCCCAAAGGTTCCCTGCGCCAGGGCCCGCTCACGGTTCACCAGCCTCGTCCTTGCTTTGCCGGCCAATAACGGTCCAACGGAGCCTATCTTCCAAAATCAGCCCCATCCAAAATGTGCTACATCTGCTCACAAAACACCTTCGGCCCCACCCGGCGTCAGCTCATCAAGGCTCTCGGTGCCGGCGCGCTGCTGGCCGCGGCCGGACAGCTTTCAACCCGTCGCCTGTGCGCGGCCGTCGCTTCGTCGCAGCCTGACACCTTGGCCGGCCCTTCGCCCCGGCCGCCGGCGCTCCAGCCCTTCGCGCTCTCGGACGTGCGCCTGCTCGACGGCCCCTTTTTGCAGGCGCAAAAACTTGACGAGGCCTATCTGCTGAAGCTTGAGCCCGACCGCATGCTGCATAATTTCCGCGTCAACGCGGGGTTGGAGCCCAAGGCGCCGATTTATGGCGGCTGGGAATCGGCGCAGACTTGGGAAGGCATCCGCTGTCACGGCCATACTCTCGGACATTACCTCACTGCTGTCTCGCTCATGTATGCCTCGACCGGCCACGAGGAGATGAAACGGCGGGCCGACTATATCGTTGGCGAGCTGAAGGAATGCCAGGATGCCACCAAGACCGGTCTGGTGTGCGCCTTCCCGGACAATTCGGCGCAGATTGACAACATGGTCGCCGGCCGGCGCGCGACCGGCGTGCCTTGGTATACGCTGCACAAAATCTTTGCCGGGCTGCGCGACACTCATCTGCTCTGCGGCAGCGCGCCGGCGCGCGAGGTCATGGTGAAACTTGCCGACTGGGCGGGGAACATCACCAAGGAGATGACCGACGCGCAATTCACGCACATGCTTGACACCGAGCATGGGGGGATGAACGAGGTGCTCGCGGATGTGTATTCGCTCACCCGCGAAGAACGACACCTCGCCCTCGCGGAGCGCTTTTGCCACCAAACCGTCCTCGTCCCGTTGTCCGAGGGCCGCGACACCCTGAACAGCCTCCATTCCAACACCCAAATCCCCAAGATCGTCGGCTTCGAGCGGCTGTATCAGTTGACCGGCCGGCCGCAGTATCGCGCCGCCGCCGAATTCTTCTGGAAGACTGTCACCGGCACCCGCTCGTTTGCCACCGGCGGCAACGGCGACGGCGAGCACTTTTTTCCGGTCGGTGAATTCCCCCGCCACCTGTCGTCGGCCAAAACCATGGAGACGTGCTGCAGCCACAACATGCTCCGCCTGACCCGGCAGTTGCTGGCCCGGGAGCCATCGGCCGCCTTCGGCGACTATTACGAAAAAACCCTCTACAACACGATCCTCGCCTCCCAGGACTCCGACACGGGGATGATGACTTATTTCCAGTCCACGCGGCCGGGCTACCTCAAGCTTTTCTGCACGCCGTTCGACTCCTTCTGGTGCTGCACGGGCACGGGCATTGAAAACCACGCGAAATATGGCGACTCAATTTATTTCCGCGGAGCGCCCGGCAGCCCGCAGGCCGATGCGCTCTACGTCAACCTCTTCATCGCCTCGACGCTCGACTGGAAAGACCAAGGCATCTCACTCCGGCAAACCACGTCGTTTCCCGAGACCGGCAAAATCCGTCTGGAGATCACCGCCGCCGCGCCCCGCGAATTCACCCTGAAAATTCGCCATCCCGGATGGGCGGCTTCCACCGGCGTCAGCATCAATGGCGCACCGGCGGAAATTTCGCGCCAGCCCGGTTCTTTCATTGCACTCACACGCTCCTGGCGGAGCGGCGATGTGGTGGCGGTGGACCTGCCGATGGCGTTGCGACTGGAACCGCTGCCCGGCACGACCGACACCGCCGCCGTGATGTATGGCCCCATTGTGCTGGTTGGCGCGCTGGGCCACGCGGTCAAGCCCGGGGAAGACCTGCACGTCAACGAGCGCACCATCGGTTCGGTCTTCAACGAGCCCATCGAGATTCCTACACTCGTCGGCGAGCTGGCCGACATTCCCGCAAAAATCAAACCGGCCGGTACGCCTCTGACCTTCAAGACCGAAGGCCTCGGCCGCCCCGACGATGTGACGCTGATTCCTTACTACAAAACCGCGCACCAGCACTACAACATGTACTGGAAACTTCAGAGCGCGTGAGCACCTTCCACCCCCATCCTCGCCCACGACAGCACCATGCATCACTTCCGCCCCACCGCCGCGTTGCTTGCCGCCTTGGCCGCTTTCGCTCCGCTCGCCAGTCCGGCGCATGCGGCCACGCCTGCCGCGTCTCCGTCCGCTCCTTCCGCCCAGCCGGTGCCGCTGCCGGCCGGCATCGAGCTCGTGTCCGTGCTGGAGAAGCCGAAGAACATCCGCCCACCAGGGGAGAAGGACATGGGCGGCTATGTGTTGGTCTATTTCAAGGATCAGACACACTCCGCCTATCTCGCCATCAGCCGCGACGGCTACACGTTCACCGATATCAATGGCGGTCGGCCCGTCTTTGATGGCCAGATCCTCGCCGAGCAAAAGGGCGTGCGCGACCCGCACATCGCCCGCGGGCCGGACGGGGCCTTTTACCTCAGCATGACCGACCTCCATGTCAACGGCCAGAGCGCCGGCTTCCGCACCACCCAGTGGGAGCGGCCCGAGCCTCAATACGGCTGGGGCAACAACCGCGCGCTCGTGCTGATGAAATCCTACGACCTCATCCATTGGACGCATGCGGATTTCCGCCTCGACCAGGCGTTCCCCGAACTGGCGGACATCGGCTGCTGCTGGGCCCCCGAGACGATTTACGACGAGGCCAAGGGCAAGATGATGGTCTATTTCACCATGAAGATCGGCCGCGGGGTGGACAACCTCTACTATGCTTACACCGACGACGCTTTTACCAAGTTCGAGACCAAGCCGGAGCTGTTCTTCAGGTTTCCGGGGCCCGACGGCCCGCTGAGCGACGACGAGAGAAACCGCCGCCATGTGATTGACGGCGACATCACCAAGGTCGGCGACAAATTTCACCTGTTCTACTCGTCGAAGGAAAGCGGCACGCCTGGCATCGAGCATTCGGTCTCCGACCGGATCAACGCCGGCTACCCCGTCACGCAAAAGCGCGTGGATCCCGAGACCATTTCCTGCGAGGCGCCCAACCTCTTCAAGCG
>CAIQBC010000183.1 GCA_903869955.1 uncultured Opitutia bacterium | reverse complement strand
CGGCGACCACCGCGTGGTGGACGGCGCGACCGCCGCCCAATTCCTCACCGCCCTGAAAACCCTCCTCGAAAAACCCGCGCTCATGCTGCTGTGAGCGGGCTGCCCTGTCGAGATTGCGGACGCGTAGCGGCCCGCACAAGAGAAAGCCCGCCCCCTGCGCTCACGCGCAGGACTACCCGATCCTCGTAGCCCGCCGCGTGAGCGGCGGGATTTGCCTTCTGCCGCGCGTCTCCACCCCTCCGCGTTCAATCCGATTTCCCATCTGTGTGAATCCGTGTCCACCCTGGTTGAATATTGGTTGAATAACTCCGCCGGCCTTTCTTCGCGCTTTTGCGCCTCAACGTGGCCAATTTCAGAGGTTTGATCCGGCTTGGCTTGCCGTCCCGAAAAAAACGCTTGCGCCTCCGGCCGGCGCTTGGGATACCTCGGCCTTGCGTTAGTGGAAACCCGCCGGTTGCGGGTTCCCGCCATGACTCATCCGGCATTCCGCCGGATTGGAACGGTGGCGCCGGTTCCGCCTCGGCGGGTCGGGCGTCACGGGGCCGCAAGGCTCCCGGCAGTCGTGCTCACCCAACTCCCAACCATCCATGCCCACCACCGTCGTCAAACCAGACATCATCGCCGAATACAAAATCCACGCCAAGGACACCGGCTCCTCGGAAGTCCAGGTCGCGTTGCTCACCGCCCGCATCAACCATCTGACCGAGCACCTGCGCACGCACCGCAAGGATTTCCACAGCCGCCGCGGTCTCCTCCAGATGGCCTCGCGCCGGCGCAAGCTCCTCGATTATCTCAAAAAGCACGACCTGCCCAAGTATAACGAGCTGCTGCAGAAGCTGAATCTTCGCAAATAACCCTTTGATCGCACGGGCGGCCCGATTCGCGGGCCGCCCGTTGTCATATCCGACACCCGACACAGACCGGGACATTTCCGTTTGCCGCCATGGAGGGGCCTGCTCGCAGGCACCCGGCAGCGACGCCAAACGGAAATCTCTCGCGTCTGACCGAGGAGATTGAGGCGGTTTTTACAGAAACCCACCCCCCCCGCGCGGCGACCCCGTCGCCGCCACCCGGAGCGCCGGCATCCCGCCCGCCCCGTTTTCAAACCATGCAGGCCCACGCCTGCCCCCCGCGGCCCCGCCGCATCCGTCCGAAAATCCAAAACAAAATCCGTCATGAATCAGAAACATAATGTCACCGTTCCCGGCCTCGGGATCACCTTCTCCACCGGCTCCCTCGCCCAGCTCGCCAACGGCGCCGTCAACGTCTGCGTCGGCGAAACCAACGTCCTCGTCACCGCCTGTGTCGCCCACACCATGAAACCCGGGCAGGACTGGTTCCCCCTCACGGTGGACTACCGCGACAAATACCACGCGGCCGGCCGCTTCCCCGGCGGCTACTTCAAGCGCGAGGGCCGTCCTTCCGAAAAAGAAATCCTCACGTCGCGCCTCTGCGACCGCCCCTGCCGGCCGCTCTTCCCCGAGGGTTTCCTCAATGAGGTCCAGATCATCGGCCAGCTCATGTCGGCCGACCAGCTCAACGACTCCGACATCCCGATGGTCAACGGAGCCAGCGCCGCCCTCGCCATCTCCGACATCCCGTGGAACAGCCCCATCGGCGCCATCCGTGTCGCCCAGATTGACGGCCAGTTCGTCGCCAACCCGACCATCGAGCAGATGTATTCCTCGACGCTCGACCTCATCTATGTCGGCAACGAGAAGGATATGCTGATGATCGAGGGCTCCGCCGACCAGATCACCGAGGAGCACT
>CAIQBC010000182.1 GCA_903869955.1 uncultured Opitutia bacterium | reverse complement strand
GGTTCGACGCGCGGATGGTCGGGCGTACCGACGGACTTGTAAACCGTGCGCGTGATCACGGTCGGGCCGTCACCGCCACGCCGCCCGCCGCCGGGAGGGCCACCTCCGCTGCGCCGGGTACCGGGCGCGGCGTCGCTGCGGCTGGCGGCGGTATCGCCGGTCGCACCGCGTGGTCCGCGGGCGTTGTCCGTGCCGGTGGCGACGGCGGGAACCGTGGCCACGACGGGCGCCGGTGCCGGGGCCGCGGCCGGGAGCAGCGAGTCGGGGATGCGGACGCGGAGGGCGCTGTTGGCGACCTTGAGGACGTTGCTGCGGCGCGCGGTGACGATGGTGACATTCGCGGTCATGCCGGGTTTGAGCTGCAGGTCGCTGTTGTCCACCTGGATGATCGTGGCATAGGTCACGACGTTGGACTGCGTCGTGGGAAAGTTGCGGATCTGCGAGACGGTGCCGCGAAACGGCCGGCCGGGAAATGCATCCACCTGAAACATGACGTCCTGGTCGAGCTTGACGCTGCCGATGTCCGCCTCGGCGACCGCGGCGTGGATCTGCATTTTGGCGAGGCTGTCCACGATGGTGAAAAGCGTGGGGGCGTTGAGGCTGGCGGCGACGGTCTTGCCCACATCGGTCTGCCGGTCAATGACGATGCCATCAATGGGCGAGGTGATGACACAGCGGTCGAGGTCAATCTTGGCGTTCTCGACGGCGGCCGTCTGGATCTCGAGCTGCGCCTGCGCCTGCTCCAGCTGCGCCACGGCCTGGTCGAGTTCCTGCTGGGTGACCAAGTTGCTCTTAAATAGCGCCGCAGTGCGGTCGTGGGTGAGCTTGGTGACGGTGAAGTTGGCGTTGGTGTTGGAGAGCTGCGCGTCCGCCTGCTTGAGCTTCGAGACATAGGAGGCGGGGTCAATGCGGGCGAGCACGTCGCCCTTTTTGACGACGGAGTTGTAGTCCACGAGCACCTCCAGCACGAGGCCGGAGATCTGCGAACTCACGTCCACGGAGGCGAGCGGCTGCAGGTCGCCCGTGGCCGTGACCCCCTGCTGGAGGTCACCCCGCGAGACGGTGGTGGTGGTGAGCTCGGGCGGTTTGTCGGCTCCGCGCTGCCAGAGATACCAGCCGCCTGCGGCCAAGCCGGCGAGAACGACGAGGGTAAGCAGAAATTTTCCGGGGAAGGAGGATTTGGCCATAAACAGGGCCGAGTCTTAGGCATTCAGGCCGCTAGGTGCAAACCAAACTGGGTAATTTTTTCGCCGTGCCCACCCCTGCATTTTGGCGTGGCGGGGCAGGGCAGGCCGCACGGCCGGCCCATTTTTCTTTCCGCCGTGGGGTTTTGGCTTTGCATGGCAGGGATGACTCCCGCCCAGGCCCAGGCCCGCATCGCCGAACTCCGCGCCGCCGTCGCGCGGCACGACGAGCTGTATTACCGGCAGGCCGCGCCCGAGATCTCCGACCATGATTACGACGGTCAAAAACGCGAGCTGGCCGGCCTGGAGGAAAGCTTTCCGCAGTTCGCCCGCGACGATTCGCCGACCCAGCAGGTGGGCGACGACCGGGCGCCGGGTTTCCAGGAGGTGGCCCACCGCCAGCGGATGATGAGCCTCGACAACACTTACAACGAGGCCGAGCTGCGCGCATGGCAGGCCCGGCTGACGAAGCTCCTGGAGACCGACGACCTGCGTTACACCGTCGAGCCCAAGATTGACGGCCTGGCGGTGAGCCTCACCTACGAGGACGGCCGGCTCGTCCGCGCTGTCACGCGCGGCCAGGGCGACCGCGGCGACGACGTGACGGCCAACGCGCTCACGATTGCCTCGCTACCGCGCACGCTTGCCACGATCCCCGGCTCCCCGCCACCGCGCGTGGTCGAGATTCGCGGGGAGATTTACCTGACCGCCGCCGAATTTGCGCGCATCAACGCCGAACGCACCGCCGCCGGCGAGGAGCTTTACGCCAACCCGCGCAACGTCGCCTCCGGCAGCATGAAACTCCATGACCCGGCCGAGGTGGCCCGCCGCCGGCTCGCCATCGTCCTCTACAGCCTTGGCTACTGCGAGCCTGCCGCCGTGAGCTCGCAGACGGAGCTGCACGACTGGCTCCGCGCGTGGGGCTTGCCGGTGGTCGAGCGCATCTGGCCCGCGCGCGGGATTGACGCGGCCTGGGCCGCCATCGGCGAGCTGGACGCGCTCCGCCGCTCGTTCGCCTACGGCACCGACGGAGCGGTGATAAAGCTCGACGACTTTGCGCAGCAACGCACCGCCGGCGAAGCGAGCAAGGCTCCGCGCTGGGCCATCGCCTACAAGTTCAAGCCCGATACCGCGCGCACCCGCCTGCGGGCCATCACCATCCAGGTGGGCAAGACCGGCGTGCTCAGCCCCGTGGCCGAGCTCGAGCCGGTCCTGCTCGCGGGCAGCACCATCGCCCGCGCCACGCTGCACAATGAGGACGAGATCCGCCGCAAGGACATCCGGGTGGGCGATCTCGTCGAGATCGAGAAGGCGGGCGAGGTCATCCCGGCGGTGCTGCGACCGTTGCCCGAGGAGCGCCCGCCCGGTGCGGCGGAGTTCGACCTGTTTGCGGCGGTCGGCGGGAAATGCCCGGTGTGCGGCGGCCCCATCGCCCGCGTCGAGATCGCCGCCGAGGATGCCCGGGGGGTCGCATGGAAATGCGCGAATTACGATTGCCGGGCCCAGCGCGTGGGAAGACTGGAGTTTTTTTGCAGCCGCCGTGCGCTCGCGATTGATGGGGTCGGAGACATCGTGGCGAAGCGACTCGTCGAACTCGACCTCGTGCGCGATCCACCCGACCTCTACAATCTCACGGTTGTGACCCTTGCCACGCTCAACCTCGGCACCGTTGAAGAACCCCGTGTGCTGGGAGAAAAGCACGCCATGAAAATTTTGGAGGCCCGTGAGCAGGCCCGTGGTCTCCCGCTTGCGAAATGGCTCTATGCGCTGGCCATTCCGGATATCGGCGAGGAGACTGCGCGCGACATCGCGGAGTTGCACGATGACTTGGAGGCAGTTGCTTCATCGAAACTTCTCTGCGACTTGGGTGAACTCGGTCGCTTGTGCGATGAAATGCTCAGACACAGTCCAACTGCAAAAGAGAACAAGCAAAAGCCGGAGCCAGAAATTGAGGCCTTGAGGCCACTCTACGAAGGACTCCAAAGAAAAGCCGATGAACTTGGCGCTCGGTTGATCGCTGAGGGTCATGCGCGTTATGCCGTAAAAACCGCTGATGCGGCTATTCCTGTCATTGAGTCTGAAGAGACGAATGAGTTGCTTCGCCTTCAGGCGCGAATGAAGCAAAATGATCGGGAAAAAAGGAAGAAAATTTCTGACGGTGAGAGCGAAGTGATGAAGCAGGCATACGAGGAATCCAAACAACAGGCTAAGAAACTTGGCACTCGATTGATCGCCCAAGGCGATGCGAAACCAGCAGCGCATCCGCCCCGTGATGCAGTAACGGTTATCGGGGCTGTCGCTGCGCGTTCCGCAGTTCGTTGGTTTAAGAGCGTCAAAGGGCGTGAAATATTGGGTAGATTCAAAGACTTGGGGATCTCGCCCAAGGGTGGCAAGATAGTGAGCGAGAGCGCAGTTTTTGACCGCAAGACGTTCGTTCTCACAGGCACACTGCCAACGCTTTCGCGTGAGGAGGCGTCCGCGCTCATTCGCGCTGCCGGTGGTAATGTGGCGGCTTCAGTCAGCAAAAATACGGATTATTTGCTCTCTGGGCAGGAAGCTGGATCAAAGCTCGAAAGGGCCAAGG
This sequence comes from uncultured Opitutia bacterium, assembly GCA_903869955.1. Lineage (GTDB taxonomy): Bacteria > Verrucomicrobiota > Verrucomicrobiia > Opitutales > Opitutaceae > CAIYUN01. The sequence continues at coordinate 5,216 of CAIQBC010000182.1, read as the reverse complement.
AGTTGGGCATTAGAATTCTGGCGGAGAAGGATCTGCTGGAAATGTTGGGTTCTAATCCCCAACCGAATCAGCGGAGCAAGGATGAGCTGCGTGAACTGTTTTGAACTCCCATGACCTATGAAAGAGTTCGATCTGCCCTCCCTTCACCCCGCATGGCATCACGACCCCGCCACGCCCGGACAAATCAAGGTGCTTCGCTTCTTTGGCGAAGAGCCAACATCTGCCCTAACTAAAGGAGTGTGCGCCGGTTTTATTGGCCGCCTGTTCTCCGATGATTCCAACCGACATCTTTGGGCCGCCTACGTTTATTCTACCGGAGACAATGACCGCCTTTCGGCTGAACTTAAACCACACAACAAGGCCGAGCTTGCCTGCATTGAGATTCCCGATGATTGGTGGCCCAAGCGCGAAGGCATAACGGCGAAAGAACGCGCCGGGATGGTGGGGATGATTTCTGAGGAACTTAGGGACGGATCGCCATTTGATGACCCTCTGCCAGAAATCCGCATCTCCGGAACGGCTTTTTGCTTTACCGGAAAATTTGAATTCGGCTCGCGCAAAGAATGTATGGCGGCGGTCGTTACGCGTGGCGGGATCATGATTGAAAACATCACCCTGAAAACGGATGTGCTGGTTATCGGAAACGATCCCAACCCAAGATGGGCGCATGGCACTCACGGCAACAAAATCATGGATGCAATGGTGCTCCGGCTTAAGCGAAAACAGCCGGTCATTATCCCCGAGCTTCACTGGCGCGATTTACTGGAAAAACAGCCGGTGGCTATCGCGTAGCACGCTGAACCGGCGCGAACTCGAAAAGAGCTGGCTTCGCCAGGGTCGCACACTTGGCGCGGTCGAAGACGTTTTCAATCCGGCAGCCGGTGTGGAAAGTGCCCATGCGTACAAGCTGGCATGCGGCCGGGCCGGAGTGAAAGCGTTTTGGCGGGCAGCCGAAACTCCCTACTCAGGGCTCGGCGAGGGCGGACTTGGGGAACTCGCGTTGCACGAGCTCGGCAATGGCGGTGCCAGCAGAGTAGGCGGCGATTTGGATCGTGATCCGACGCAGCATGGCCAGCGACTCGGGCGTGGCGAGGTCGGGAAGCTTTTTGTCCACGGCGAGGACGAGCAGGCCGGACTCGGGGGTTTTTCCGTCGGCGGCGCTGGCCGTGATCATTTCGGTGAGCTGGCCTTTCTGGAGTGTCTCCAGCCGGTCAAGGGTGGGGGCCAGCGGATCGAAGCTGCCGGAATCGCGCTTTTGGGCGAGGGTGAAGCCCGAGTACTTTTTGGCCTCGAGCTTGGCGGAGCTGGCGACGGTGGCGGAGTCGGTGACGGCCTGCTCGAAGTCCGTGCCGGCCTTGAGCGCGGCCTCGATCCGGTTGTGCAAGGTGCGGCCGAGCTCGGCAAAGAGGCGTTGTTTCTCGTCGGCCGACCATTCGGCGGCGACGCGGTCGCGAACTTCGGCAAAGGCGGGCGCGCGGGCGGGGATGCTCTCGCGCCAGACGAGAATGACGGCCCCGCGGCTGGTCGGCAGCGCGTCGGAGAAAGGCTGGGTGGCACTGAGGCGAAACGCGGCGGCGAGCGTGTCGAGCTCGGTGCCGAGCGTGGCGGGCATGGCAAGGTCGGTAAAGGGGGCGGCCGGCCGGTTGGCGAACGGCGCGATTGGTTTGAGGGCGAGTGCGTGGGCGGCCAGGACCGGCGCGAGGGTGTCGGGTTTGATTTTTTGCTGGAAGAGATCATTGGTCAGCTCGGCGGCGGCGCGTGCTGCAAGGCGGCGGGCGCGGTCGAGCTTGAAGGCTTCCTCGACCTTGGGGCGGGCGGCGGCGAAGTCGGCGTCGGCCTTGGCGGTTGCGCTTTCGGCGGGCTTGGCAAGGGCGACAGGGATCACGGGTTCGGGCTTCGCGTCAGTCTTGGGCTCGGGCTTGGTGAAATCGTCGTGGTTGAGGTCGTAGTAGGCGCGCAGCTCCTTGTCGGTCACGGTGACTTTGGCGAGAAACGACTCCGAGGGGAACTCAATGGCATCTACGCGCACTTGGGCGGGGAAAGTGAAACGCGCGGGGTTGGCGGCGAAAAATTTCTCGAGGTCGGCGGCGGCCGGGGTGGCGAGGGTGGGGGCGAAGCTGGCGTAATCCACGGAAGCGACGGCGACCGACCAGGAGGTCTCGACCAGCTCCAGCGTGGCGCGCGCCTCGGTGGGCAGAAGGAAGCCGGGGCCGGCGAGAAGGCTCTTAATCTGTGCGATGCGCACGTCGTCAACGAGCACGCGGGTGAAGTCGCCGCGGGTGACCCCCGGATCAGTCTCACGCTGGTCGAGGAAGGCATTGTAGCTTTTGGGGTCGAACTGCCCGGTGGTGCGATCGGCAAAAAACCGCAGGGAGCGCACATAGGTGTCCAGGTCGGCCTTGCTGGGAGCCGGCAGGTGGAACTGGTCGGCGAGCCATCGCGAGGCATGGCGGTCGAGCGCGTAGCTTCTCAACTGATCTTCGCTGAAGATATTCAAGCCAAGCAAGATGCCGCTCACATTGGCATCGTTCATGAGGCGCTTGGCTTGATCGGCATTGGCGAGATCAATGCCGAGGTAGGGTTTGTTCACACTTTCGCCACCGGTACCGTCGCGGCCGCGGCCGAGGCCGTTGGAGGCGTTGTAGAAGCCGATCAACGAGATGATCATCAGCGCGAGCATGACCGCGAAGACCGTGCGGAAGTGCTTGTGGAAATATTTTTGGATCCAAGAAATCATAGGAAGCGGGCGAAAGTAAGGCGGGCCGGGCAGGTGTCAATGGTGTGCTGGCGGAGGCGGTTTTTACCGGGAAGGGGGCACTACGGCCCCAGCCAAGCCGGCCTGAGCAGGCGCGGCGGCCGGTCTGGGCTTGAAACCGGCTGGAGGACAGCTGCATTCTTGCCTGCAACCCCAACCCCGCAAAAAACATGGCTGTTCCAGTTCAAATCACCACGACCGCGCAAAACGAGACCTTCGGCGGCGTCACCTATCACATCCAGGGCGAGCTGGTGCCGGCGTTGCACCTGGAGCTGGGTTCCACCGGCGTTTATTTCGAGCATCACATCCTGCTCTGGAAGGACCCGGCGGTGGAGGTCGCGCTGCGGCCGATGAAAGGGGCGTTCAAGCGGATGCTGGCGGGGATGCCGTTTCTGCTGACGGGCGCGAGCGGGCCGGGGCGCATCGCGTTCAGCCGCGACGGCGCGGGCCATGTGTTCGGCCTGCACCTGCGGCGGGGCATGAGCGTGGACGTGCGGGAGCACCAGTGGCTCGCGGCGACGGAGCACGTGGACTACACGTTCACGCGGGTGCGCGGCGCGGCGAACATGCTGCTCGGCGGCACGGGATTTTTCATAGATACCTTTTCGGCCCCGGCGCAGGAGGGCATCCTCTGGCTGCACGGCTACGGCAACGTGTTTGAGGTCACGCTCGCGCCGGGCGAGGAGATAGACATCGAGCCGGGCGGCTGGATTTACAAGGAGCGCTCGGTGCAGATGCAGACGATGTTCCAGAAGCTCTCGACGGGCCTGTTTGCGAGCGCGGGGCAGCTCTGCTGGAACCGCTTCACCGGGCCGGGCAAGATCGCGCTGCAAACGATGACGTGGCACATGGAGGGCGGGGAATAAAAGCCCACGCGTTCCGACAATGAAACGAGGCCGTGACGGAAATTGTATACGTCCTTTTCCTGTCAGAATAATCTACCCGGCTCCACAAGTTCTTCGGCAAGCGGGCCTGCTCATGCCCGATTAGGGTTTGGTGATGAGTCCGACCGAGCCGGTTGCGCCGGTGGCCGGCAGCGGCAGGGGTGGGGGCACTGTTTTGGCCGGCATGGGTATTGGCGGGCTGGGAGGAGGCGGAAGCTCCGGCAGGGGGCGCGGCGGGCTAGGTGGCAGAGTCCAGGCCGGAGTGGGTGCCAGAGGGACTGGGGGCGAAGGCGGGTTTGGGGGTGAAGGCAGCTCCGGGATTGGCGGTGGCGAGAGGGGCGGAGAAGGAAGTTCCGGTTCGGGTTCCTGAGGGATTGGTGGTAATGGCGGATCCGGTGTGGGCTGATTGCCGGCTGGTGGCGGTGGCACTGGCATGGGGCTGTCCGCGCCCCGCAGTTGAATCAAAGCAATGGCGGCGAGACATGAGACCAAAGCAAGGAGGCGGGGATGATTTTTGTCGTGGTAAGTTTTCATGGGCTGATGGGCTGGATCCTGATGGTGATGCAGCGCAGGCGGTCGCTGCCCCATTGGCTTGAAATTTTTAATGGCCGAGCAATTGGCCTTGTTGCGGTGCCGCCAAAAACTCCCTCCTTGGTCCGGATTTCAGGGGTGGAATTGCCGGGCATAGATGTTTTCTCCGGTAAGGTGACGCGGCTGAAAACCGTCGGTTTAGCCATGGATGGACAAACCGATGTTGCAGTGATTCTGGCGTTGAAGGGCGAGCAGCTCGTGTTCGGATTTAAACCAGATCGCGGTGTTTTGGTTGGAGGGACATCCCTTGGCGGCCCACAGCTCTTTCGCGTGGGTGGAGATGGCTTCAGCCGGCGGTGCTCCCTCAAAATTGGGCACGGGTAGTGAGGGAAGATCAAGCAGGAGTGGTTTCATGGCGGCAAGGTAGCACCCTGCTGCCATGGCTGCTATGGGGTCTTGCCCGCGCCACCCGTTTTGCCGTTAAAAATATCCCCTCGTGGCGCTCAGGCCGGGCGATCCTGTCTCGCAAGCATCGCGTCAGCCCGGCAGCCGTCGCGCCGCCGCCTGCGCCTTGAGGCAAAGCTCGGCGGCCTTGAAGGCGTGGGCCTGCGTCATCGCCTTCTCGGTGCGGTGCAGGCAGTCGAGGATAAACTCGCCGAAGAAGCGGAAGCCGACCTTGTCCTGCGTCTCGATGTGCTGCTCGCCCTTGTCGTCCACCAGATAGACGTGGTTGCCGATCTTGTCGCGGCCCACGTCCACGTATTTGCGCAGCTCGATGTAGCCTTTCTCGCCGAGGATGAAGGTGCGGCCGTCGCCCCAGATACTGAGGCCGGGCGGTGTGAACCAGTCCACGCGGATGTAGTTGGTCGCGCCGTTGTTGCCGAGGAGCGAGGCCTCGCCGAAATCCTCGAAGGCGGGCGCGGCCGGATGAGCGTGGTTGGCGACGGCGGCGTGCATGATGGTGGCATCGGTCGCGCCAGAGTAGGTGAGGAACTGCTCGAACTGGTGGCTGCCGATGTCGCAGAGGATGCCGCCGTAGCGGGCCG
>CAIQBC010000181.1 GCA_903869955.1 uncultured Opitutia bacterium | reverse complement strand
GCGTCAGTGCCCCAGCCAGGACAGGAAGACACGCGCTCCGCGCGTGCCACGCTCCGCGTCAGTGCCCCAGCCAGGACAGGAAGACACGCGCTTCGCGCGGGCCACGCTCCGCGTCAGTGCCCCAGCCAGGACAGTGCGACCGAAAAGCCATAAATAAAGAGCTATAAAGTGCAGGCTCGCGGGGGGGTGCGCCCCCCTCGCGCTCGCCGGGGGCGTGGGCAGGCTCGGCGGGCGCTTGGCACCCAGGCCGGTAAGCTTTTGCCTCGCGCCCTTTGTCGCCTTGCCCCCTCCCCCCCCGCGCGGCGGGTCCCCCCCCGCCCCAGCGCGCGGCCTACGCCCCCCCTTGCGCGTCCCTGCCTCCTTGTCGTTTGCAGTGTTCGCGCCGAAAACCGGGCCGCGCGCTCGTACTATAAATAAACCGCTATAAAGTGCAGCGCGGCGGGAAAACACCCCGCCGCTTACCGGGCGGCTGCCCGGACCTGCCCGGAGACCGTCGCTCGGCTCCGGTTGCGCTTCGCTCGTGGCTGGCGCGTGGATGTGCGTTTTGCGCGATCTAGCCATTTTGTCGCACCTTGTCAAGGGCGCTTCGCGTCGCCTCCGGCGATTCGCCCGTGGAAATCGAACCGGCGGCGCGCCAGAAAAAAGCGCGCCGCTCGATTCCCACCGGCTCACCCCTGACTGGCGGTGCAGAATAAAGTTCCATGATCGCGCAAAACAGCACTACAGCTACGACAGGCGACCGGCGAGTTCTCCCGGTTGCAAGCCTTCACAGCAACTCAGCAGCATCAACCATCGTCACGGCACTCGGCAGTTGGGCGCTCATGATGCTTGTGGCAATCTATCCGGCCATCGCGCAGCAAGCATCGGCAGTCGGAACGGTGACACACGACAGCAGCGTCGATGCGATCAAGGTAGTCATTCCAGCAGCCAAGCGGAAGCCGGCGATCATCGCCAAGAGCGATGCAGAGTTCAGCCTCACGTTCAGCAACTGCCGCGAGAACGAAAAGCAGCACGTAAGCTGCCAGTTCACAGACCCGGCAGGTGTGGAGCATTGGGTCTACCTGCCAGGCATCACTCTAGGCGGCAGCAAGTAAGCCGCGCGGGCGTTTGCCCGCGCTTAACGCGGACGGCGGCAGACCTTGCCGCCTTGAATTTGATAGTATAAACAACCCGCGCCGCCCGCCGGGTCGATGAAGCCTGACCCAGCGGCCGACGCAAGAGCCTATAGGCGCGCCATAAAGCAAAGATCGCCGCCGAGAACGCAGCCGCGCCCGCTTTGGGCTAAGAACGCCTCCGGCAACGCCCAAGACTCCCCGCGCGGCTTCGGGCGGCGGTCAGCGCCCATCCTTTGGTGGGCGCATTGATTGAAAGGTGGGAGGCCCCTGAAACCCGCCTCCCCCCTCTCAAACTCACCCCCCTTGCCCCACCCGCGCCCGTCTCGGGGTTTGGCAGCAGGATTGCAAAAAACACTCGCTTCGCTCGCGCAATCCCACCGCCAAACCCCGACCCGGTCGAACGGGGCCTGTCGGCGCTTGCGCTTGCAGTGCCCCGTACCCCCGCGCCATTCGCTGCATCCGGGCCAGAGTCACCCGCTAGGCTCGCAGATGTATTCCCGATGAAGATTACCCTCGAAATCCCATTGTTGGTATAAACTGGCCTCAGTCCCGCCAGCGGCCAGCGCCTGGCCGGTTTGCCGCCGATGGGAGCGGGGGGCTATGCCCCCTCTCCCACGTCCGGCCCGACTCGAGGCAGCACCCCATGAAATACATCGGCCTGTTATCGTCAGCCGCCAGCGGCAAGCTCGGCGGCGTCGTCGCCTCACACAACCGTGGCGGTCAGTACTTCCGCCAGCACAAAGCCCCCACCCAGCCCCGCACGGCCGCGCAAAAGCTCGTCCGCAACCAGCTCCAGGCTTTCAGCGCCGCCTTCAAGTCCCTGACCGCCTCGCAGGTTGCCGGATGGAACGCCCTCGGCCTGCAGGTCACCTTGAAGTCAAAGCTGGGAACCACGTACCACCCCACCGGCCAGCAGCTTTTCGTTTCGTGCAACAAGCATCTGGCCAACATCGGCGTCACCACACAACTTAGCAACCCGCCCTCGATCCCCTCGATCCCCGGCTTTACCACGTTCACCGCGACGCCCACATACGCCGCCGGCGTAGTCACCGCCTTCGGCCTGGCGTTCACGCCCACCCCGTCGAGCGCCTTTGGCCTCCAGGTGCGAGCGACCTCCACCATGTCGGCGGGCCGCTCGTTCATCGGCAAGAGCCAGTACCGGAACGTCTACTCCACCAACCCGGCGGCCTACGTGGACGCGGCCATGTTCACGGCCTATGTGGCCAGGTTCGGCCCGTTGCCCGGTCAGGGCAGCATCGGTTTTGCCGCGCGGTATGTCGACCCCGCGTCCGGCTTCGCCGGTACGCCGGTCTCCGTCATGATGCCGTTCAGCCAGTCCGCCGCGGGCGTGAGCTACACCTTCGCCTCCGTGGATTCGGGCGTCTTCGCCCACTCCACGAGCACCGGCATCAAGACTTGCACGGTTACCAACCTTGGCCGCGGCTCCATCTCTCTTACCTGGGCTGTGTCCGGCCTGCCCGGCGGCGTCACCGTCGCCTGGACCGTCAACCCGCAATCGATCGCGACGCCCGCCGTCGCGACGTTCACCCTGCCCGCTCTCGCCGTCCTGGGCGTCGGAACCTATCCGATCCAGATCAGCGCGACCTTCGGCACGTTCGTCTACCAGATCAGCAACAATCTGATCGTCGCCAGCTAACATGCTGATCATCGCCACCAACGGAGCCGCCAGCGGAAAAGCTGGCGGCTTTGTTTCGTCCCATGGCCGGGCCGGCGCCCAGTTCCGCGCCCAGGTCATCAACCGCCAGCCGCGCAGTGCAAGCCAGCAGCAAGCCCGCGCCTTGACCGGCTCTCTCGCCCCCGCGTGGAGGGCACTTACCAACGCCCAGCGCCAAGGCTGGTCACAGCTGGCCCCGTCAGTGACGCGCACCGACGCCCTCGGCCAGGACCAACCCCCCTCCGGCTACGCTCTCTTCGTCAGTTGCAACCGCAACCTCCTCAGCATCGGCGGAGCCGCAACGATCGCGGCGCCGCCGACGCCGCCCGCCTTCCCCGCCCTGATCAATTTCACCGCCGCCGCGCTTTACACCGCGCCGCCGCCAGAAAATTTTCTCTCCGCCTTCGCGCTAGCCTGGACACCCGCCGCGCTCTCTCCGTTCGCCGGCGTGATACGGGCTTCCGCCGCGCTATCGCCCACGCGCGGCAACGTCCGCCCGTCCGACTTGCGGATCATCGCTTCGCTCAATCCGCTCCCGGCCGGGAGCGTCACAGTCTCCGATTCATGGCTTTCAGTTTGGGGCGCACCGCCCCCCACCGGCACAGTCACCTTTTCACTGAATCTGGTTGACCCCGCGTCCGGCTTTGCTTCGCCAGCCGTGCGCGCCACCGCGCCGATCAACGCCGCGCTGCCCAATCCCTACATCCCCGGAACCATCCTGATCGAGATCAACGAAACGCCCATCGCGGTCCTCTCCGACCAGGTCATCGAATTCAACGAAAATCCACAGGCGGGCGGATAATCACGGTAAGAGGCACACCCCATGCGACCGCTTATCCTCTCCGCCCTGCTCTTTGCCACGTTCGCCGTGCGCGAAGCGCCCGCCCAGCTCGCCACCGGCGTGGACTACAACGCCGCCACCCCCGCCGCGCCAGCGGGCGCGCGCAACGTCATCTGGCAGAATGACAGCAACCGCCCGACCGTCCACGCCAGCGCCTACGTGACTTACCCGACGTTGCAGATCGCGTGCCCAACCGGCTCCGACCTCAGCACCGCTGTGAACGCAATGCTGGCCTACGTGCCCACCGGCCAGGGCGGCATACTGGACGCCCGCGCCTGCAACGCGAATTACACGTGGAACTCCGCGACGACGATCAACACACCCAACACCGTGATTCTGCTGCCTTGCGGAACGCTGACCGTGACCCAGCCTTTCGCCGTCACCTACGGGATTCGGAACGTCGCCATCCACGGCTGCAGCTACCAGGGCGGCTCGAACGCTTCCGGAACCGCAGGCGGGACCGTTTGGAACTGGCAAGGCAGCGGCAGCGCGTTCATCATCGGCGACCCGGCTGATAACTACGATACCGGCGGCTTTGTGATAACAGACATGGCCATCACCACGCCCAGCGCGGGCGCGGGCGCCCACGCCATCGACTTCCACCGCGTTACGGAAATCGACTTCGAGCGCGTTTACTTGATCGGCAACGCGACGACCGGACAAACCGGCCTCACCCTGGACGGCACAGGGAACTACAGCGGCGGCCAGTTCATCGGCGTCCACATTGCCAGCTTTGGAACGGCAGTCACGATGACCGGCACCGGCGCCGGCGCGGCCAACGCCTCAACGTTTGTTCGACTGCACATCGACTGCCCCACCTCCAGCGGATCGCCCATCGCTGGGACCATCGGCATCAACCTTGCCTATGGCGACGGCAACACCTTTGTCGGCGGCGACGTGGAATCCTGCGACACCATGCTTGCCCTCGGAGCAGGTGCGGCAAACAACACCTTCATCGGCGTGCGCAACGAGAACAGCAACACCCAGGTGACAGCGGCCACCGGCAGCAGTTACAACCTTTGGGAAACGGGCGGGACCATGTTCACCGGCAGACTTACCGACTCCGGCACGCATAACACCTTCTGGGACGCCTTCCACCGGCAGTTCAACAATCTCAACGGCGACCTCTGGCGCGGCCAGAGCGACGCCACGATCACCAATAACGTCTACACCGGCATCGGCCTTGGCCACGTGCGCGGCAAGCAAGACGAGTACATCACCGACGTACCCGGCTCCCCAGGCAGCTACCAGAACGCATGGCTGTGGGGTCCAGGCGACGGCACAACCGGCGCTCAAGTCTGGGTGTTAACCGACATGCTGGCCAACGTGTCACGCTTTGGCGCTTCTCAGACGACGACCGGCAGCCGAAACGATCAGTCTTTTATGAACTCCACCGGCACAGCCGGTGTCTGCATCAACTGCAGCGGCGGAGCTGGCACCGGCGGATTCAGTGTTTCGGGCGGCGGCGCTACGCCCGCCGCCGTCTGGCAGACCGACGGCAGCGGCAACACCACACAGAACGGCTACCAACGTTTTTGGGCCTCCGGCGCAGAGGTGTGGCGCTTCTCGTGCGCCACGTACGCCACGTGCGGAATCTCCGCCTACACCGGCGGCGTCGGAAGCCCTCACATTCGCATGTTCGGAGGCACCGGCACCGAACTCGACAGCGAAAGCACCTATGCCGTAACGGTCAATAACACCAGCGGCAGTGGCACCGGCGGTTTCATCGTCTACGAGGGCGGCTCCAATTCAGGCGTTGCCGCCTTCACAGTCACCGGCGCGGGCGCGACTTCACAGCCCGGCAACTCGCAGATCGGCAGCGCCAGCGGTACGGGAAACCTGACCATCGGCAACCATCTCAACCAACTGGCCACAACCGATTTCGCGGGTCACTGCACCATGACCACGACGACCTGTACGGTCAGCTTCCAGCACTCCTGGACTTCCACCCCGGCCTGCACCGCCACGGTCAGGGGCACTTCACCGTTCTACGCGGCTGTCTCCGTGACGACCAACGTCGCCACCGTCACCGCCAACGCCAGCAACACCGCCACGTGGAATGTAATATGCCCCGGCGATCCTAATTAGGAGCCTGCATCATGCTCTTCAAGCCACTAACGAACAAATCCAGCAAACGCGGCCTCTATGGCGTCGTGACCAGCAGCGGCGCATCCGGCCCATGGATGCGGCGGCTCAGCTTCCCTGTGCAAACCAACACCCCCGCCGCCGGGAACTGGCGACACATCTTTCTGACCACCAAACAGAATTGGCTGGCCGCTGGCCCCGGCGGCGTGGACTACGTTTTCACCGACGGCATCGCACCCCAGCAAGCCTGGTCGGCTGCCGCCGCCTATTACTTTGGAATCCTCAAAGCTGGCCTCAACGAAAACGGCGTCACCTCCATGTCCCGTCTTATCGGCTGCGCAACCGCGGACGCCTACTACACAATGGTTCAGGCGAACCGCACCAGCTTGGGCCTCGCTCCGCTCCCTACGCCCGCGCTGATGACAGGCTCACTGGCCGGTATACCCGTCACCGTGCCCCCCGTCTTCGCCTTACCATCGTCGATGGGAATCTCCACTAACTACGACACGAGTTACAACGTGATCGGCTTTTTCCTTTCGTACACATGGGTCGAAGCCTGGACCTATCCCGCCAGCCCTTGGAACTGGACCGGCACCGGCTGGTCAGGAGCCACTGGCGCAGACTCGCCCGGCGTATGGGAAATCTCCGCCAGCGACCAGTACACCAACAGCTATGCCCCGCCCGACCCTTCCACCTGGCAACCTATACTTTTCAGCGGCCCCGATATGCCATCCGCCGCCGCCGTTCTCGCCGCCTGGATTGACTTATACGGCCCTCTCCAGCCGAGCGGCTGCATCAAATTCCAGGCTTTCTACATCGATCCGGCTACCGGCGCATCTGGCCCCGCGCTCTCCGCCACTGCCGGCTGGAAGGCGGGCACGCTGGAAGGCGCGGACCTCTCCGTCTACACCGGCCCATACTTCAAATGCGTCAACGCCAACCCCGGAACCTTTTCAGTCAGCCCCGGCGGAGCCGTTGTCACCATGACTGTGCAGGGCATGAGCGGTTACGGCGGATCCATCGCCTTTACCGGCGAAAACAGCTACTACCTGCCCACCGGCACCATGCCCGGAACAAAAAACCTGCCTGCAGGGACCGTCATCACCTGCACGCCGGCCACCCTCACCATCGCGCCCGGTGACAGCACCCTGCACTCCGTAACCGCCTCCTTCGTACTGCCCAGCACCACGCCGAACTATGAAGTGAAGTTGAAACTGAAAGCCGCCGACAGCATCCAGTCCGCCAGCGCCTCCAACATCTTCCAGATCACCGGCGGTACCGGCCTACTGTTGAATTGGAACTTTCTCACCATCGATCCCAGCGCCACACCGCTTGCATGCCCCAACCCCGGTAATGCGCTTGTCCTGCTCACTCTCAGCAACACAGGGCCAAACGACATCGACGTGGACATGAGCGCCACCGCCGACAATGCCGCCGTCGCCCTCGAGTTCGGCGCCTCAACAGCCTGCACCGCCACCGCCACCGCCAGCACCATCACCTTCGCTTACACCAACGGCCAGGGTATCAATGGGATGCTGGGGCAGTCGATCAGCAGCTCAGGATACTCACCGGCAGGCTACAACGTGACCGACATCGGCATACTCTCCAGCACCGACACCACCGTCACCATTCCGGCACCGTCCAACCCCGGCGTCATGACCACGGAAGGCCAAGTGTTCCTTCCCGGCGTCAATCTGACCGTGCCCGCCGGGTCTATGGCCACCCCCGGAACCGCTACGATCTCCATGCTGGTTACCCTGCCTGGCGGCTTCCCGTCAGTGGGGATACAAATTCAAGTCGTCGCCAACGCGGGCACCAACACAGCTTTTTCCGGCGTCACCCTAACCTAAAAGGTCACTTTTGCTCTACACTGTTTTGTAGAAAGCGTCCCGCCATGGATAAAGACCTAGCCGAGTACGCAATTTTCATCCTGGCTCAGACCGGCCTTCTGGTCTGGACGCTCTCCACTATGAACGCCAACCTGAAAAACCTTACCAGTTGGGTTGCCAAAACCTCCCACATTGCCGAACGAACCGCCCTACGTCTGGCGACCATCGAAGGGCGGCTCCACATCGACCCGCTGCCCCTGGAGGACTAACCCATGTACGCCACCTTTTACAGCAACCCTTTTTCGCTGATCGCCACCGACACGGCCACCATCCTTGCCGCCAAAACCAGCATCGACTATGCCGCCTACGCTCTCGACGACAGCTACTTGACCCAAGCCCTGCTTACCGTTGCCGCCGCCGGCGTCAAGATTCGGCTGTACCTGGACCGCACCGAACTGGAAGCATCGGCACGAGGCGACGCCACGCTCGCACGCTGCCCCCTGGGCACGCTGCTCGGCCACCCCAACATTGACATCAAGGTCAAAGCCAGCTCGATCTTGATGCACCTGAAAAGCTACCTCGTCGATGGTTCCACGTTGCGCGACGGCTCCGCCAATTTCAGCCCGGAGGGCGAGGTCAAGCAAGACAACAGCCTCATCCTGAGCGACGACAAGATCGCCGTCGCCGCCTTCGCCGCCAAGTTCGAGACCATGTGGAACCGGCCCGATAATATGACCGTCGCCGAGGCCGTCGCCAGCCACAACGTATTCACCCGTCCCGCTCACCACTCCCACTGAGCAGCCCCCAGGACGAAAATGCCAGCCTACCCTACCCGGCACTTGCTACCGGCGCGTCTGCGCGGCAACCGTGAGGACGTCCAGCACCACGATCGTACATCGCTGCCCGCGACGTTGCCGCCGGTTGCATCGTCACATTCGCCGTGCGTGCTACAGCGCATCCAGCGCAAAACAAAGCGCTGGACAGCCCGCATTGCCGCCCTTCAGCCCTTAGAGCGACTCGCCCTGATGTCTGCTATGGCGAAAACGCTGTGCAATATCCCACCCCGCCAGTAGTGACAGGCGACATCAGCCGACGCCGCCACTCCCGGCGATGCTGGCCACCACCGCGCGAAAGCGCCCGCCGCGCACCGCGCCGGGTAGTGTGTACTTTGGTTCCCCCAGGCCCCCTCCGAGGGCTGGCGAAGCGCCCTCGCGAGAACTTGCCCCGCCCAGGCACGCGCGAGCCGGCCCGAGGTGGGGGGCAAAGCCGACTGCAAGTCTATGACCATCCTTTCGTAGTAGTAGTAGTCCACCCCTCG